>DATAVW010000126.1:0-29996 GCA_036267515.1 Rhizomicrobium sp. | reverse complement strand
GACGTGCCTTTCTGGGTGCGCCGGCACCGAGCTGCCGCGGCGTCTGACCCAAAGCACCGGCCGCGCCAGCCCAAAGCGGCTGTCACGTCCGTTGCTTAGTAGCCCTCGTGAGTTGATGACCTGTCGTTCGATTCCTTGAGCGCCCCTACGCGGTCCGGGTGGTTGTGACCGGAGTCTTCTCCGTCTGGTCGGGCCATTCACGCTCCTGCGTTCGCCCGGCAACGTCGAGTCAGGCGCGCGGGCCCGACTCGTCTCCCGGACTTCGTCCATTGCTACATCCCTGTAGCAAACAAGAACGCGCGACAGACTCGTGCCAGCACCGGCCGCGCCAGCGCAAAGCCGCTGTCACGTCCGCTGCGTTAGCCTTCGGTCTGTACTCGCTGATCGGATTTCGTCCGTTGCGACTTCCCGTCGCAATGCGCGTTCGAGTGATCGTGATTGTTGTGCTGATTGACCGGTTCCCTGCGGACCCTTATGTCCCGGGGCTTTGGTGACCGGGCCATTCGGGTCCGCAAAGACAAGGAACCGACCAATGACACTCATCCCCAAAGCACTCACGGAAAAGCTCCTCGCCAACGGCCGCGCGCAACGCGCCGCGATGGACAAAGACGAAGGAGCAATCGACTTCAAACCCGTCGTCAAACTCTTCACCCCCGACGCGCAATGCACTTGGCTAATAACGGAACTCGATCCCAACGGCGGCCTCGCCTTCGGCCTCTGCGATCTAGGCCTCGGGGAGCCCGAACTCGGCTACGTGAGTCTGCTCGAGCTTGCCGCTGTACGCGGCAAGCTCGGCCTCCCCATCGAGCGCGATCTGCACTTCGAAGCCGACAAGACCATCTCCGCTTACGCCGAGGAAGCACGCGACCTTAGGCGCATCGTCGCCTAAGGCGATCTCGGGCGCCTCGATCGTGCGGCGCCCAATTCTTTCCTCGCTGAGGGCGCGCCCTCTTCGCCAATGCGGGCCCGCCACGCCAGAACGTCGGCGAGTTTCCACCGCACGCTGTTTTCTCCAACTTTGATCGGAGCCGGAAACGTTCCTGCAGCAACATAATTATAAATCGAGGTGTGCCCCAGACCGATCATCGTCATCACCTCCGAGAGCCGCAGCAGCCGGTGCGCGTTTAACGCTGGATCGGCGGCATGATCCATCTGTCCTTCGATTCGCAACGCATCCTGCTTGTGCGACAGCCGACTAATCTGTAGTGGCGCTCAAATGCCTGCCGGCCCCTCGTAAGCGCTTGATTTTCGGCTTATTCATTGACGATTGACGCGTGCGCCTGTCTAATATGCGGCTCTGAAAGGCCAGGTAGCTCAGTTGGTAGAGCAGCGGACTGAAAATCCGCGTGTCGGGGGTTCAATTCCCTCCCTGGCCACCAACCCCCTTCTAAAGTCTGCGTTTTTCGATGATTCCCGGGGGTACTATTGGGGGTACCTTTTCCACCGAAACGAAACTACCCCCAATTTTGCCATGCTGACCGATAGCGAAATTCGCGAAACTCAGGCAAAAGACAGGGATTTCAAGCTGTTCGATTCTGGCGGATTATTCCTGCTAATCCGATCAAACGCTCAACGCGGCTGGCGCTTCAAATACCGCGTCAATGGCCACGAAAAACTGCTCTCTTTTGGCCCCTACCCTACTGTCTCCCTCGCAAAGGCCCGGCTGAAGCTACGGCGCGCAAAGGCCCTCCTGCTCGACGGCATCGATCCCAGCCTTAAACGCAAGGCCGAAAAATACGCCGGCGCCGACTCCTTCGAAGCCGTCGCGCGTGAGTGGTACGGCAGCCATGAATGCCGCTGGGCGGACAGCTATTCGGACCACATCATCCGACGCTTCGAGCGCGACATCTTTCCGTGGATCGGCAATAAACCCATCAAGAAGATCTCGCCGGCAGAGCTGCTTGTCTGCTTGCAGCGCATCGAGGCGCGCGGCACGCGCGAAACCGCACACCGTGTCTACCAAAACATCTGCTGGGTATTCCGTCATGCGGCGGTAACGGGCCGTTTGATCCACGATCCCAGCGCATCTTTGAAAGGGACGCTGCTGCCAACGAACGAAAAGCACTTAGCGTCCATCACCGATCCTAAAGAATTGGGCGAGCTGTTGCGTGCGATCGAGACCTATACCGGCTCGCACACTGTTCGCACCGCGTTACGTCTTGCCCCCTTGGTCTTTGTGCGCCCGGCGGAACTGCGCGGTGCCGAGTGGTCCGAGATTAACTTCGACACCCAAGAATGGCTCATCCCCGCCCATCACATGAAAATGCGCGTGCCCCACATCGTGCCCCTGTCCACCCAGGCGGTCGCCCTATTGCGCGACATTCAACCCGCCACCGGCGATGGCAAATATGTCTTCCCGAGTCCGCGCAGCCGGACGCGCCCACTATCGAATGTCGCCCTACTCGCAGCGCTGCGACGCATGGGCTACGAACAAGGCACACTGACCGTGCACGGATTTCGCACCACCGCATCGACTCTATTAAATGAACAAGGCTGGCGCCCCGACGCAATCGAACGCCAGCTCGCCCACGGTGAACGCGATCACGTCCGCGCCGTCTACAACCTGGCCGAATACCTTCCCGAGAGAAAATTGATGATGCAGGATTGGGCTGATTACCTTGATCATCTTCGTCGGAGTTCTTCGTCTGGTCTCGCCGTTCGCGCATCCGTGCGCTCGCTCGACACGGCGAGTTAGAGGCGTGACTCTAACTCGCCTTCCGGATCTCGTGCGAGGACGCACTTCGATCCGTTGCCACATCCTGTGGCAAGTTTGCGAGAATCAAGCTTCACCAACCACATCACACCATTGGAGACCAGGCCTGTCGCAAGACAGGCCTTCTTGGCGCGGGAGCGCGAGCCGGCGGCCGGCACCCCGGCTGCCGGCGTCGCTCTTCATTTCGCTCTCGCCGCTGATTCCATCTCTCCCACCTCAACTTCGCCGCAATCTCCTCCGCCAACCCTTCAATCTCCAAGGCTTTCTCCCTGCTTGCTCCCCCCGGACACGATCCGCACCGAGCGCTTTGCGATCTCCAGCGATTCGCAGCGAACGCCACCAACGCCAAATTGGCCGTTCTCTACGTCGGCGCTGCGATCCGGATCTTGATAACGCCATAATGCGTCCCCGCCACCTCCGACTTGGAGGCTCGAGGCTATATGTAGACTTCAAGATGCGCGAGACATAGGGCGCAATTGTGCCAGGAGAGCTCTGACCGGCGACAATTAAAACTGCCGGTCGCGTTGCCTCAACTAACGAGGCACCGCGGCCAGACGGGACCGCTCGGGCCACGAGTGTCGGAAGACAGCGGCGGTGGCTGAATTGAAGCCCAAGGTATCGACTGACAGGGTCCGGACGCGTTGCGCGAGTTCTGGATCCATACGCAGATATTTTTCCACTAATTGAAACTGTAGCCGCACTTACATCAAAAATCGCTATCGGCAAACCGGTGTGCCACAACGGAGCGATTAACCGAGGGTGTCGGTCGGCGGGTATTAGAGCAACAGTCAGGCGCGCGTCCGCGGAAGACTCCTACTCATCAAAGTGGCCCTCGCCCGTGGGGAAATAGAAATCGCAATGATTTCTACGACGTTTCAAAACGGGCTCAACGTCAGCGCCCGCCTGACAGCTCGCCCAGCCGATCCTGGAAGCGCTTGCGAAAGCGTCGACTTAGTTTGAGACGAATCTTGGAGTCCAGCGCGACCTCGTACTCGCCGCTTTCCTGCAGCTCGAGCCCCCGCACCCGTTCGAGGTTAACTATGATCGCGCGGTGAATGCGGAAGAATGTGCGAGGGTCCAGGTCCTGCTCGAGTTCCTGGATCGTCCTCCGCACGATGTGGGTATCGTCGCCCAGGTGCAGGCACGCATAGTTTCTCGCGGCTTCGATCCAATCGATTTCCGCGGCCTTCAAGAACAGTGTCTGGCCACGACTCTTCACTGCAATCCGACTGACCGAGTGGGCATGGTACGGGGAGCCGCGCGCGAGCCTACCTTTGGCGCGCTCGAGCGCGCGGTTGAAGCGCGCGTCGTCCAAAGGCTTCAAAATGTAGTCGAGCGCGCCCGCTTCGAAAGCGCGCAGGGCATAGGCTGCGTAGGCCGTCACGAAAATGACGGTCTCGGGCAAATCCGCGCCCAATAGTTCGAGCACGTCGAAGCCGTCGCATTCTGGCATTTGCACGTCCAAGAACACCAGGTCCGGTCGGGACCGCCTGATCTCCTCAATCGCCTCCAACCCGGATGCGCATTCGACCACCGATCCGACATCGGGATCTCGGCGCAACAGAAGAGTCAGGTAGCGGCGCGCCGGGGCTTCGTCGTCAACCACAAGGGCTCGAATCGAGCCGAGTGTTTTGGCAGGCGACACGTTCATGCCTCCTGTAGGGGCAGTGTCACGATGACCTCGACGCCGCCCTCTTCAGCTGGCTGCAGCAAAAGATTAGATCGGTCGCCATGGAGGATCAAAAGACGCGTGCGCAGATTGCCGAGTCCGACGCGTTGGGGAGCGAGCGCCATATCCTCCTGCTCCCATGCGCCGTCATTGTAGACGGTCAAGCGAAGCGCGCCATCTCGGCTCATCCCTGCGACTCGAACCTCGCCGCCCGATAGGCGCTTGGATACTCCGTGCTTGATGGCGTTCTCAACAAGCGGCTGCAACAGCAGGCTAGGGACCTGCATTGCCAGCAGCTCGCCGGGAATGTCGATGCTCACTCGCAGGCGGTCGCCGAAACGGATTTTCTGAATGTCGATGTAGCGCTGCAGGTACTCCACTTCCTCCTGCAGCGTGACCTGTGCGCGGTGAGAATCCTCCGAGGCGCGACGCAGGAACTCGCTCAAGGCCACGATCATGCCAACTGCCGCATCGCCGCGCTGGTCGTATACGAGACTGGCGATCGAGTTCAAGGTGTTGAAAATGAAATGAGGATTCATCTGGCCCCTGAGCGCGGCAAGCTGCGCTCGGACGAGCTCCTCATTCTGCCGCGCCATTTTTTCACGCGAGTCCATCACATAGGTAGCCGCCAAAATAAGCGCATAGGCAATCACAAACATCACGATCTGCTCGAGGAGCAAGTAGGACCAGGTGTCAACGAACGTGGGTGGAGATTTCCGGTGCCAAGGGTCGAAAATAACCTGGAGCAATGCCGACCAACCTTCCGCCGTTGCACTGATCGCGGCGAATGCAGTCAGATGCAAGCTCATCGCCTTAAAGAGCTTGCCGCGAACGATTGGCCATCGTCGCGCCAGCTCAATGACGAACGGCGTCGCAAGCGCCCAAGGTAGCCAGGAAATAAACACGATCAAAAATGGGCGAAGCCAAGCCTTGCCCACACCCACCAAGTGCATGGTGAGAAGCGTCTGGCTCGCATCGAACAACGCTGCCGCGCACCAGATGGCTGCAATCCAGACCCAGCCGGTCAAGCGTGCGTTTGCGCGAGCGTCGGTCATCACCGACACACTACATCAAGTACGGGGCAAAGATCCTTAGGCTGGGGCGAATGGCGGTTTTGCTGCAACGAGCGGTCTTAATGGCTTCGGCTCTCCCCAATACACTGTTCGCGACTTCCAAACGGGGCGAAATCTATGAATAGGCGGATCGGCTTCAGCGCAGTGCTGGGACTGGCCCTAGTCAATGTCTGTGCGAGCTAGACCAGAATATTCACGCCAGGAGAATCGACATAAAAATTATGGCTGTCTTGATAATAACCGTCACGCTTGTTTCCGGAGCAAATGCCTCGGACAACGCAAGCAATTCAGCCGCCGCCACCATGGCGGTCGCCGATCCGTCGCGCCCGGACGCACGGGATGCTGCTTCTGGGCATACGGCTTTTGCGCTTTTGCGCTTTCGTGCTTAGGCTGGCGAGATGAAAGCAAATACGCTCTACGTTGTGCTCGCCTTTGCGTTCAGCTCCGTGTTCTACGCGCTGATGATCGCCAGCGGACATGTCGGCGGGGGAAAGGGCTGGTATGCTACTGGGCTCGAATGGTGCCCGGCCGCGGCGGTGTTGCTGACTTGCACGCTGTTGCGCATTGATATCGGCACCATCGGCTGGCGATGGCGGCCCTGGCGCTGGCAGATCCTAGCGTATGCAACGCCTTTGTTGATCTGCCTGATCGGGTATGCCGCTGTATGGGCGGCAGGACTGGGCGGATTTCCGAATGGCAAGACCGTCGATTCGCTGAAGGCCGCGCTCGGGATTCCATCGCTTTCGACGAGCCAGGTTATCCTGCTCTGGACCTTTCTCAGTCTGATTGCTGGTACGGTGCGCAGTTTGGCGGGCGCGCTTGGCGAGCAGATTGGCTGGAGCGGGTTTCTCTCACCTCGCCTTGCGGAACGCTACGGGTTTACGCGCGCGGCCTTCCTCAC
Source organism: Rhizomicrobium sp. (assembly GCA_036267515.1). Taxonomy (GTDB): domain Bacteria; phylum Pseudomonadota; class Alphaproteobacteria; order Micropepsales; family Micropepsaceae; genus Rhizomicrobium. The sequence continues at coordinate 23,640 of DATAVW010000126.1, read as the reverse complement.
CGGAGCCGTTTGGGCGACCTGGCATTTTCCTATACTTTTCTTCTCGGATTTTTTCGACTCCCCGTCGCCTGTCTGGTTTTGGCTGCCGTGCTTTGTGATTGAGTTGCTGGGGCTTAGCGTGATCATCCTATGGCTCAGATTGCGTTCCGGCAGCGTGTGGACGGGCGTGCTGGTGGATGCCAGCCTCAATCTCTGGAATCAGGATTTTTTTGCACCGCTGACGGCGCCCCGCGGCGCCATCACGAACTACACCATAGATGAGTCCGGCTTCATGCTGCCATTCGTTATTTCAATTACCGCCTATCTTTTTTGGCGGCAGCGCGCTGCGGTCTTGCCAACAGAACGCGTGAGAGCATAGAGCGCTTAAGATCGCAGCTCCAGACAAGGTCTCAATTCGCAGCGGGCGATTCTCAAGAACGATAGAAACGAGCGAGACAATGACGAAGGCGGCGTGGTACTTCGACTTCATTTCCCCGTTCTCCTACCTTCAGCTAAGTAGGTTTCAAGATCTGCCGCAGGATCTGGAGATCGCGCTCAAGCCGGTTGTTTTTGCCGCTCTGCTAAGTCACTGGGGACACGTGGGCCCGGCAGAAATTCCGCCCAAGCGGCAGTTTGTCTATCGCTTTTTCAGATGGCAGGCAAACCAACGCGGGATGCCATTCGTCATGCCTCCAGTTCACCCCTTCAATCCTTTGCCGGCGCTTAGACTGGCGCTACTCGGCGGCTCGACTCCCGAGGTTGTTCGCGGAATTTTTAACTTCATCTACGGTGAGGGGCGAAACCTGGAGGATGAGACGTCGATAACAGGACTAGGAGCATCGTTAGGCATTCGCGACGCATACAGGCGGATATCAGAGTCTCGCATCAAGGAACAACTGAAAGCCAATACCGACGAAGCGATTGCCGCTGGCGTATTCGGCGTTCCTTGCTTCGTTGCTGGCGGAAATCTTTTTTGGGGCGACGACGCAACCAACATGTTCCTCAACTATCTCCGCGAACCTTCACTTTTTGAGGACAGCGAGATGCTGCGTATTTCGAGCTTGCCAATGGGGATAACGAGGCCACGCTGACGGCTTGACCGACCGATTGGAACGCCGCCGTCGTTCGAGGCCTCTACAAATGCCCAACACTAAAAAAAAATCGCCGCCCAATCCCAGGTGCACCGAATGCCAAGCAATTCAATGCGGTTAGACTATCAGGCAACGAGCGCCACTCGAGGATTCACGCGTTCCGTCGTCAAAAGTCTGGGATTTGAAATGATAGATCTTTATACAGCTTCTACGCCGAATGGCTGGAAGGTCACCGTGGAGGTCACGCCAGTCGATGTCAGGGAGTCAACCTTCACGCCGAGGGCGTCTATTGCCGACACTACGCTCGATGACAAATACACGAAAGAAATTCTGGACGAATCTACATCTCTGGTGTGCAGGCTTTGGTCCGGCGCCCTCTTGTTCAACGCCTCGCGACCTGGCTGAAGGGTTGAACACGGGTGGGTTGACGATAGAAAGGCCCCAACCATGAAGAGCATAGCGGGGAGACAGGTGAGGGAGAGAAAAATGATCGAACTTTACACGGCAGCAACGCCCAACGGCTGGAAGGCCACCATTACGTTGGAGGAACTGGGTCTCGATTACGAGCTGCACCCGGTCGATCTCGCAGCCGGCGAGCAGCGGCAGGAGTCCTTTCTGCGGCTCAACCCCAATGGTCGGATTCCAGTAATCGTGGACCACGATGGCCCGGTCCGACGCGTAATCTTCGAGTCCGGAGCGATCCTGATGTATCTCGCCGAGAAGACCGGCCGGCTGATGCCGGCGGATCTCGACGGACGCTTCGAGGTGATCCAATGGGTCATGTTCCAGATGGGCGGCATCGGCCCAATGCAAGGCCAGGCCACCGCTTTTGAGCGCTACATCGATGAGGATGTGCCCCTGGCCCGCACACGTTACAAGAACGAGACGCGGCGCCTCTATGAAGTGCTCAACCGGCGCCTTCAAGGCCGCGATTTCCTCTGCGGCGAGTACAGCATTGCGGATATCGCCAGTTTCTGCTGGGTGAAGGTCCATCGCTGGGCCCGCATCCCCGTGGATGGGCTCGACAACCTGTTGGCGTGGGTCGACCGCATCGCGGCACGCCCGGCGGTCGAGCGTGCTCTGCTTATCCCTCCGCCGGCGGGATCCGCAGAACGGCAAGTCAACATGGGCTCGAACATGACGACGCTGTGAAGTTGCCAAGGACTTCGCGGCTCGTCTAGTTTTGAAATGCGTGATCCAATCCTGATCCGCCCTCGAACAGGGGTGACCCCAAGAATCGGGCCATTATGTATACACGGACGCTCCGTTACGCTAAGCGTCTCTTTTCGGCTTTAGATCGCAGGAATAGATTGCTCGCATGTATTCGGCCTGTGAATGCGACGCTATGTCGCGGCTCGGGCCTCGATGACGCGACGTCGCACCTGTGCGCCCGGCGATACTCTGGTGGTTTGTAAGCTGGATCGCTTGGGGCGCGAAACGTAAAATGGCTGGTGGATCTCGTGAACGGGCTCGAGGTGCGCGAGGTGCACTTCCGAAGCCTGACGAACGGAATCGACACCAAGACACCCGTCGGCCGCTTCTTCTTCCACATCATGGCCAGCCTAGCCGCCTAGCCCAAATGGAGAGCGAATTGATTGTGGAAAGGACCAAGACTGGACGAGCCGTCGCGTAAGCTTGGCCGGATCGGTGGGCGCAAGCGCCGCATGACCGATAGCAAGATAAAAGCGGCGCGACGTCTTCTAGCTGAGGGTACGCCTCCTCGGGATGTGGCCGAAAACCTAGGCGTATCGATCCCTACTTTGTACCGATGGCTCCCCGCGTCACGCATTGGTGTGACTTTTAAAGGACAACATGCAATTCCGCATCGACAATCCAGAGCACATTGATTCGGAGGCTATCGCCCGACAGCACCGGGTTTGGCAGAAATCGACGTTATCGACGTGCGTCCGAAGGGGCCAGATGTCAACGTCCACACGGATCTTGGAGTCCAGCACGACCTCGTACTCGCCGCTCTCCTGCAGCTCGAGCCCCCGTACCCGCTCGAGGTTAAGAATGATCGCGCGGTGGATGCGGAAGAATGTGCGAGGGTCGAAGGTCATGACCGACACACTACATTGAGTATGGGGCGAAGGTCCTGAATGCGACGAATGGCGGTTTTGCTGCAACTAGCGGTCTTAATCCCTTCGGCTCTGGCCAATACACTGTTCGCGACTTCCAAGCTGGGCGAAATCAATGAATGAGCGGATCTGCTGCAGCGCCATGGGACTGGCCTTACTCAATGCTTACGCGAGCTAGACCAGGAGAATCGATATGAAAATTGTGTCTGTCTTGATCGTAGTCGTCGCGCTTGTTTCCGGAGCAAATGCCTCGGACAACACAGGCAATTCAGCCGCCGTCACAATGGCAGTCGTCGATCCGTCGCGCCCGGACTCTGACACCACACGGGATGCTGACCGAAAACCGGCGCAAACTTTAATGTTCGCGGGCATTAAACCAGGGGACAAGGTTGCCGACTACATCGCCGACCAAGGCTATTTCACGCGTCTCTTCGCTGACGTCGTTGGCTCCCAGGGTCATGTTTACGCAGTGGAGCCGACCGCCTTCTTCCAGTTCCAGCATTTCGTTAAGGAAGTCGCGGAGCTGCAGGGCTATGCCGTCACCCATCCAAATGTAACGGTGACGACTTCCGCGGCGCTCGAAGGGCTGAAGTTCCCCGAGAAGCTCGACCTGTTCTGGATTTCCCGAAATTACCACGACCTACACGACGAGTTCATGGGCCCGGTCGACGTCGCCGCGTTTAACAAGGCCGTCTACAGTGCGCTGAAGCCCGGTGGCGTATATGTAATTCTCGATCATTCCGCCGCTCTGGGTGCGCCCGCAAATGTAACCCAGACCCTGCATCGCATCGAGTCCTCGACCGTGCGCCGAGAGGTCGAAGTCGCGGGATTCAGGTTCGACTCCGAGAGTTCGATTCTCGCCAATCCGGCGGACCCCCGCACGGCCAAAGTTTTCGACCAGACGATTCGCGGACGCACGGACCAGTTCATCCTGAAGTTCCGCAAGCCTAGGTGACGAGGATTGCGGGTAGACCGCAGAAACCAGTGAGTAGAGGAAGTGTAGGCAGCATGAAAAGATCAGTGTGTAAATTGATGGTGGTCGTCGCCGGCTTGGCGATGCTCGGGATGACGGCAACGATGGCCGGGGCACAAACCGTCGAAGTGAAGAAAAAACCGCCGCTGTACAGGTACGTATCGTACTGGACGATTCCGCGGGCCCACTGGGGTCAGGTGGGCAAGGACAATGCCATAGGTAACCAGAAGATCCTCGCACCTGCACTGGCCGACGGTACCCTCCTCGGCTGCGGCGAGGATGAGAATCAGGTGCACTCCGCTGAAGGCTTCACCCACGACAACTGGTGGCAGGCCAACTCGCTCGCGGGCTTGATGAAAGTGCACGAAGCCTTCGACAAGGGCGGCGGCTCGGGTTCGCCGCTGCGCGTCAGCTCGACCAAGCACTGGGATCAGATGTACGTCAGTAGCTTCTACAACTGGAAAGCCGGATCCTGGAAGGGCGCTTACGGGTACAAGGCTACCTACAAGCTCAGGCCCGATGCACCCGACCCCGACGATGCCATACGGACGCTCAGCAGTTTTTACGTGCCGGTGTTCGAGAAGATGCTCGCCGATGGCATAATCGTCGAGTACGAGATCAGCCGGGAGATGATCCATATCGCCGATTCGCGGGCTCAGGTAGTCTATAACTTCGTGATGCCGAGCGCCGAGGGTCTGGACAAGTTCCGCGCGGCCCTTGGCGATGCCCTTGATAAGAACTCGCTGATCGGGCCGGCGTTTGGCTCGATGATGGTCATCTTCACGCCGCAAGCAGATTTTCTGCGGGTCAACGCAGCCTACAAGTAGCCGCGCGGCAAGAGGCCGCCTCGCGGGCATCCGCCCGCAATTCACCAAGGAGAAAAAATGTTGCGGGCACTGTTCTTAGCGACGATTCTGGCCGGCGCGCTCGCCGGAAGTGCGATGGCGCAGGCGCCGGGTGCCGGCTGTGCGTTGCCTTCGGAACCCAAGGACATTTCCGCCGCGCTCGATGCGGCAATCAGCGGGCCCGCGGACAAGGATCGAGCCTGCATGAAGGCCCTGTTAATACCCGAAGCGCGCATGATGTTCGTTTCACTCGGCGCGGACGGAGCGCCAAGCTATAGGCTCGAGACTTTGGACGACTGGATCGCCCGCGTCAAAGCCCGCGGCCACGCCATGCTGAAAGAAAAGCAATTGAAATTTCACATTGAGAGCTACGGCAACATCGCGCACTTATGGAGCAGCTACGCACTACAGAGCGACGGCAAGCAAGTCGCGCGCGGGATCAACAGCATTCAAGCGATCAAGGAAGCCGGCGGCTGGCGAGTTACGGGCATCATGTTGCAGGCCGAGTCGGCCACTGCGCCGCTGCCCAAGGAATATCTGCCGTAAGGGAGGCAAGCCTAAGAGCGGCGAGCCGCCTACGCAGGCTACCGGTATGACGAACCAGCATCCGTTAAAGTCAAGGATCTAAAGAAGGCGACGTGAACGCAAATTTTCGGAACGCCTTGCCAGCTTGAGTACACCTCATCTTGCCGACGCTTGCTTGCGTGGGCGCTCCGGTGCGCTCGCCCTGCGGGGTGCGACAGCGGTCCAAAGAGCGATGCGCTGCGCTGGCCGCGCATTGCCCGTACGTCACGTGGGCAGCGTTGATGCATTTCTGGACGTGAGTCCCGAGAGCTAAGCCGCTACGATTCCATCATTCGCGGCAATGACACTCGAACTTCAAGGCCCCCGCTGTCGCGGTTTCGCATGCTCAAAGTCCCATGGAGCTGTTGCGTAAGCTGCTTTGCAATTGCCAAGCCCAACCCTGTCCCGCCTGTTTCGCGATTACGCGAGCTTTCGACGCGATAGAAGGGCCGTAGCACATCATTCATTTGATCCTCAGGAATACCAGGGCCCGCATCACGCACCACGATAGCAACGCACTCCTCACTTTCCGAAAGAAATAGCAGCTCCGGATCTTTGCCGAACTTCAGCGCGTTGTCCAGCAGATTGCTGATGATTCGGCGCAGCGTTCGCGGTCGTGTGCGCAGGGGCCGTTCGCAGTAACCGCTCAAGCGCACCGCTTTTCCAGCGTCGCTGTAGTCACAAACGACGCTGTCGAGCAATGCGTTCATGTCGGTCACGCACGGAGCTTCGGTGATGCCCTGGCCATCGCGTGCGTATGCGATGCCCTCCTGCACGAGCAATTGCATGGCGTCCAGGTCGCCCAGAAATTTTTCTCGCAACGGCACATCGTCCATCAAGTCTGCGCGTAGGCGCATGCGCGTAATAGGGGTCTGTAAATCATGAGAGATGGCCGCAAGCAGCTGCATGCGCTCACTCAAATAGTGACTGATGCGACGCTGCATGGAGTTAAATGCAAGGGCGGCGTGCGCAACCTCGAGTGGACCATCCTCTGCCAGGGCTTCGCCTTGGCCATCTCGCCCGAGCGCGTCGGCGGCTCGAGCGAGTTGTGCCAATGGGCGGGTTGCCTGGCGCACCGCGAACCAGCAGAGTACGCCGAGCGCTGCGAATTGCGTCGCGAGGAGTGGCGGCAACCATGCAGGCAGGGGTGCGGGCGAATAGGAAAGATCGACGCTTAAGGGCGCACCGTCGTGAAGATGCAGTTGCAGCAGCACGTGGTGCGCGGTAATGATTTTCGCCGATGCCGTCCTCGCATAGGCTGGCCCGAGGGCGGTAATAATGGCCCCGACAATGGGGGGCACCGTCCGCGAATCGATGGGCGCGCTGTCGGAAATCGGTTCTAGTCCGTAATGGTAGTTTCTGCGATTTAACTTGACCAGCCACGACAAGCGCTCTTGAGCCGGCAAACGATCGATAATCGCCACCGAACTTGCCATATCCATCGAGGTGAAGCGCACCATCATGCCCATGGATGCTTGCGTGCGCTCCGAGAACACCAACCAAAATGAAAGGAGGTGCGCCAGTAAGAGGCCCGTGAACAGAATTAGGGTGAGTCGGGTAAACAATGTACGCGGTCGAAGACGCAAATTATTGGCCATGGCCGTCCTCCGAAGGCACTTGAATTGCTTCGACGAACACATAACCCTCATTGCGAACCGTCTTGATGTAGCGCGGTTCGCGAGCGCCGTCATGTAGGCGCTGGCGCAAGCGGCTTACGAGAAGATCGATGGAGCGATCGAATGGGTCGGCGTCACGCCCCTGGGTGAGATTCAACAGTTGATCCCGAGTCAGGACACGTTGCGGGTGATCCAGAAAGACGCGCAGCAGGCGATATTCCGCGCCGCTCAATGACACAAGAGTTCCGTCCCGGTCGAGCAGGTGGCGGCCTGTGACGCTCAAGACCCAATCGCCAAATTTGATGGTCGGCGCCGCTTCGGTGACACGCATATTGGGCGGAAGCATGCGCGTCCGTCGCAATACCGCACGAATGCGCGCCACAAGCTCGCGCGCGGCAAACGGCTTCGTGATGTAGTCGTCCGCTCCCATCTCCAGACCTATGACCCGATCAGCCTCCTCATTGCGAGCTGTCAGCATCAAGATGGGAATCGCTTTCGCCTTGCCCAGCACCCGTAGATCGCGACACAGGGTTAATCCGTCTTCGCCTTGCAACATCAAGTCGAGAACGATAAGGTCGATGGCATTCGATTCGACGGCCGCATTCATCCGCCTACCGTTGGCGACGGCCGTCACCTTGAAGCCGTGCTTCAGCAGGTAAGCCTCCAGCAATTCGCGGATGTCCTTGTCATCGTCAACGATGAGGATGTGATCGGGTTGTTGCATGGGCCCCAAGATCATCGCCTCTTGGCAAACGAATAGCGGACTGATTTGTATCTTAATGTATCAGGCCGTCCGCCGGACAAAGAAATATAAGCGGCAGCGGCACCTGCGACACAACGCAGATACAGAAGCGTAGTCAAATCTCGGCACATGCAAGACATCAACCAACACGTGGCAAGCAATCCAAGCAAGCCCGCGGCTCGCTATGTTGCCTTCGCGTCGGTTGCCATTCTTTGGGGCACGACGTGGGTGGCAATCAAACTGTCGCTACAGGGGTACCCGCCACTCATCGGCGCGATGCTCCGGTTCGTGTTCGCCATTGCAATGTTGGGACTCTATGCGCGAGTGACGCGTCTGTCGCTGGCGCTACCTCGCACTTCGGCACTGTGGGTCGTTGTCACCGCAATTCTCGTGTACGTGATCGACTACGGGTTGGTCTACTGGGGCGAGCAATATCTTAACGCCGGCGTGACTGCAATTCTGTTTGCGGTAGTGCCCTTTGCAACGACGTTGGGGTCCGCTTTCGCATTTAGGACCGAAACGTTTCGCGGTCGGAAGCTCGTCGGCATCATTTTCGGATTTCTAGGTATCGTCGTCTTCTTCTTAGATCCGTTGGTGGCCACCTGCTTCAGCGCCAAAGTGACTATGGCCGCTGTTGCGATTGTCGTTGCGGCGATGGCGGCTGCGTTCAATATTGTGATTGCGAAGCGGCACCTGATGCTGGTCGGCGCGGTGCCGCTGACTTTTCACCAGATGTTATGGGGAACGCTGGGTCTAGCAATCATTTCCGCGATCACCGGCGAATGGCGCAACGTCCACTACTCACTCGGCGCAACCCTGGCCGTGCTGTATCTTGGACTTGCGGGTTCCGCGGCATTTGTCATGTACTACTCGTTATTAAAGACCATGCGCGCCAGCACGCTCTCGACGATCTCCTACGTCACACCACTTGTGGCGGTGTTCAGCGGCTGGATAGTACTCAACGAATCGATCACCTTGGGTGTCGGAAGTGGCGTGGCGGCGTCTTCGTGTAACTGTCTACTGTCGAGTGCGATGGATCAATAAAATGGCGATGCCAGATTTGCGCCACAGTCATTCTCAACTCCAAAGGTCCATCATGCAAACTTGGAACGTTGAACGGCCGGCTTTGTCTCTGTTTGGTCTAGCGATGCTGGCATGCCTCCTGGCTTGCTCCGCGCACGCCGATGAGGGCATGTGGACTTTCGACAATTTCCCCTCCGCGGTAGTCAAGGCGAAGTACGGAGTCGACATCGATCCGGCTTGGCTGGATCACGTGCGTGGGGCTGCCGTGCGATTGTCGACGGGCTGTTCGGCATCCATCGTCACTGCCAACGGCATCGTCCTGTCCAATCAACACTGTGTCCGGAGTTGCGTACAGCAGCACTCGAGCGCGACCCGGGATTACCTGAAAGATGGCTTCCTGGCCGCGCGGCACGAGGACGAGGTCCTCTGCGCCGGCATGGTCGCGGAGGTGCTGGCTAGTATCAGCGACGTAACCGCGCGCGTGTCCGCGGCGGTCGCAGGCAAAGCCGGCGATGAGTTCATCAAGGCGCGCGATGCGCAGATCGCGGCCGTGGAGAAGGAGGGTTGCGCCGGCAAGGAGGAAAACTATAGCTGCCAGGTTGTGACGATGTACCAGGGCGGCCAGTACAGGTTGTACAACTACCGCAAATACACCGACGTACGCCTGGCATTCGCGCCCGAGGGTGACACTGCTTTCTTCGGGGGCGATCCCGATAATTCCAGCTTTCCCCGCTACGACCTCGACTGCTCGTTCGTGCGTCTCTACGAGAACGGGAGACCTGCGGCAACACCCGACCACCTACGCTGGGGCACTCTGCCGCCCAAGGAAGGCGAGCCGATGTTCGTCGCCGGCAACCCCGGCACAACGCAACGGCTGCTGACCGCGGATCAGCTATCGACGCTACGCGATCTCAATATTCCCGAAACCCTGATCATGTATTCCGAACTGCGCGGGCAGTTGCTGCGCTTCGCGGCGGAGAGTTCGGAGCACGCTCGAATCGGCAATGGTGATCTGTTCGCTGTCGAGAATTCCTTCAAGATCATTCGCGGTCAGGAGAAGGCGTTGGTGGACACTAAGCTGATGGCCGCCAAGCTCGTCGCCGAGCGCGAACTCAAGGCGCGTGTGTCCAAGGACCCCAAGCTGGCCGCTGAAGTCGGCAATCCGTGGAGCGACATCGCCAAGGCGCAGCTTCATTTGAAGGAACTCTACTTCCGCTACTTCCACTTGGAGTCGCGGGCTGCCTACCGCTCCAATCTGTTCCAATACGCGCGCGATCTCGTGCGCGCGGCACAGGAGCGGCCGAAGCCCAACGGCGAGCGCCTTCGCGAATTCACCGACAGCCGCCTGGCGCTGTTGGCGAAGACTCTCCTCGATCCGCAGCCCGTCTATCCGGAACTGGAACAGTTGAAGCTGGCGTTCTGGCTCACCAAATTGCGCGAGAATCTGACGGTGGACTCCCCCGACACTCGCCTCTTCCTGGGCAAGGAATCACCCGAGACACTGGCGGCACGGCTGGCCACCTCCAAGTTGGGCGACCCCGCGGTCCGCAAGGCGCTGTGGGAGGGCGGCCTGCAGGCAGTTCAAGCCTCCGGCGATCCTTTGATCCGGTTCGTGCTGGCTACCGATGCGGACAGCCGCGCCGTGCGCAAGCTGTACGAGGACGAAGTTTCCGGCCCCGTCGAGCAAGCTCAGCAGAAGATCGCTCACGCCCGCTTCGCCATCTATGGCACGAGCGTATATCCAGATGCGAACTTCACGCTGCGGCTATCCTACGGCAAGGTCGAGGGTTGGGACAGCAACGGAGTTGCGGTGCCAGCCTTCACTTATCTCTCGGGTCTGTGGGAACGGGCCACCGGTCAGTTCCCATTTGCACTGACGCCTCGCTGGCAGAATGCGCGCGGCAAAGTCGATCCCCATGGCGTGTTCAATTTCATCAGTGACAACGACATCATCGCGGGCAACTCTGGCTCGCCGGCCATCGATGCGAACGGACAAGTGGTCGGCGCCATCTTTGACCTCAACATCCCGGGTCTCGGTGGCACCTTCGGCTTTGAGGACCGCGTAAACCGCGCCGTCTCCGTCTCCACTGCGTCCATCACCGAGGCGTTGCGCAACGTCTACGGCGCTCAGGGGTTGCTTACGGAGCTGACCGCACGCGATTGACAGCGGGCGGCCGTGGTAGGACGCACAACGAATCGGACTTCACGAGCGGTTCCCTCCAGCTCCACAGGCAATCGATGAGTGCTCCAGAGCGGAGCGATCCTGTCATCGGCGAGCGAACTCACTGATCCTTGGCTGATCCTTTGGGATCGCGTGAAGGGAGCGTCTTTGCGCGTGGCTCGGAGCGAAGTGAAAGCTGTCCAACCTGGCCCTCACGCCATGCAACCGCTTGCGCGACGTGGTGCAACCACTGCATGAGCAAATGATGAAGCCTCTCGCGCCATCGCCCGCCGACCGAATAAGGCACTAGCGACATTGGCGTCCTCGCCGGGACAGCGCGCCGAGCGTGTTGCCGTGGTACGAACGCTGTCGAGCCAATGAAACGTCGCTTTGCCCGTTGCCCGGGCGCGTCCAGTTCTGAAGCGCGACCTTCATGGCGGATTCCACGGCTTCGGAAGTCCCCAGCCGAGGGCGCGCCTTGTGCTTATGGGGGCTGCGGATGGCGTTGAAATTCACGATACCACTAATATCCGCCGGCTAGGAAACGGCGAATCTGCCTCACCGCGTAATCGATCTTCGTGTCGAATGCGCGCTTCCCCAGCTCCGCCGTTGAGCGGCGCGCGTCACCCAGGATTCCGTTTTGTGGACTCTGCGGCCCGATCTGCACCTTGCCATCGACGACGGGATCGCCTACTGCAGAGGAGACCAGATCTCTGCGCACCCATGTGTTGTCCTTGTCGAGATACATCATTATCGAGGTGTCAAAAAGATAACCGTGGAGGCCGAGTGGATAGCCATGCTGCGCCAGGTACTGATCGAACGCATCATTGGCGGGCCTATAGACCTGGTCACAGTAGAACACACGAACTCCGTTTGGCCGGTAGCGTCGGTCGAGCTTCAGGGCGACATCCTGGTAGACCTGCGGCTGGCCGCCACCGTGATCGCCCATCAGAATCACGTTGCGAAAACCGTTGAGGATCGATTCCTCCGTGATGCGCTCGAGCATGGCAGCGAGCAGCTCGTTCGTGATCCCGATGGTACCGGGAAGCGCTTCTGCATCGTTCGGAGTGTAGGGCAACACGGGCATGAAGATGGCATTGCCGAGTTCTCTCGCGATCGCCTCGACCTGCGCATGCGCAACGAGGTTATGGTAGCCGTTCGCGAGCTGGGGGCCTCGTTGCTCGGTACCGCCGGTGTAGATGAGCGCCGTCGTCTTCCCCGCCGCGAGCGCGGCCTTCACTTCCACCCAGGTCATCTTCTCGAACTCCACCAGATCGGACTTCGCGGGCGGCGCCGCGCGCGCAGATCCCGCAGCCAGCATCAGGGAGGCCGTGCCGCCAGCGATCAACATCAGCAAGGAATGCGAAACCGAACCCGAACCCATGCGCATGTCATTCTCCCGTAACCCATATTAGCGGTTACGGAGGTTGCTCTTTTCTCCCAAACCTGTCAAGAAGGTTACATGATATTGATTGGTGCACCGGCTGAGGGCCCCCAGGATAGGCACGGCTTCCGATTTCGCGGCGGCTGCAATGCCATCGATTTGCCCGCCACACTGCAAGCCAGGCTGAGTTCGTCGCCTCGTGAACTGCTGAACACACCGGACGATTTGGCTCGCTGGCTGCTCTCGGCTAGGATGGCCAGCAGCAAACCGAGGACAACAGCCAAGAACCTTGCGACCGCACGCGTGCTACGCGAGGCGATCTACGTATTGGCGGGGAAACCGAGCGGGGCCAAAGCGCAAGCGGCGCGCGCGACATTGAACCGAATCGCCGCCGACACCGCCGCTGCGCCCCAGCTTCAGGCCGACGGAACCATGCGCCTGGAAGGGAATGCCGGCGCCCTGTTGGTTACGCTGGCGCGCGAAGCAGTGCAACTCTTCGGCGGCGATGCAGCCAAGCTGATCCGGCAGTGCGGATCGCGCAGTTGTACGCTCTACTTCGTCGACAATTCGCGTAGAGGGGATCGGCGCTGGTGCTCCATGTCAGCGTGCGGCAACAAGGCTAAAGTCAGCGAATTCCGGCGGCGCAAACGAGAGACACAGCCTCACTCATAACGATAAGCGATCGAAAATGGCCCCTCCATCGCATTCATCCGCCTACCGTTGGCGACGGCCGTCACCTTGAACACCTGCTTCCGCAGGTAAGCCTCCGTCATCGTCAACGATGAGGATGTGATCGGGTTGTTGCATGGATCCCCAAGATCATCGTCTCTTGGCGAACGAATGGCGGGCTGATTTGTATCTTAATGTATCACTCTGCCCTTAGGACAAAGAAATATAAGCGGGGCCGGCAGCTGTGACACAAGGCAGATACAGATGCGTAGTCAAAATGTCGCCACATGCAAGACGTTACCCACGATGTGGCAAGCAGCGCTGCCGAACGCTACCGGAGTCGAAGGTGCAGGCAGAGAGTCGAGCGTAAATAAATCCGCATGAGGAGTTCCAATGAGAAGTAACGCCCTGAAGTCTTCAAAACTCATCGGCGGGGGACGGAAAATGCGATCGTCGTTTCCAGTCGCCGCAGCATTGGTCATTTTCGGATGCGCCACGACTTCGCCACACGATGCCGTTCCACCCAATATTGCAAATGCGGTCGCGAATCAGGATCGCCCGGATGAGGATCGGCAAAGGGACGCCAATCGCAAACCCGCAGAAGTTCTGACCATTATTGGCATCAAAAACGGCGAGAAGGTTGCGGACTTCATTCCGGGTAAGGGTTATTTCTCCCGCATACTGTCGAGCGCGGTTGGACCGCGGGGTCACGTCTACGCCTTCATTCCGTCGGAGTTCGCAAATTTTCTCAAGCTATCGCTACCAGCGAACGGATCGTTGCCATATCCAAAATTTAAGAACGTTTCCGTCATCGCCGGGCCAGTCAACGGCTTCGCGGCGCCCGAGCCTTTGGACCTGGTCTGGATTTCGTTGAATTATCACGACCTTCACGATCCGTTCTTCGCCCCGGCCGACCTTGCAAAAATCAACAAGGCTATCTTTGCAGCATTGAAGCCCGGTGGACGTTACGTCGTCATCGACCACGCTGCGGTAGCCGGCTCCGGGTTGCGGGACACCAACACACTGCATCGGATCGATGAGGCCTCGGTCAAGGCGGAAGTTAAAGCCGCGGGCTTTAAGCTCGAGGGCGAGAGTGACTTGCTTTTCAATGCCGGCGATCCTCGAACCGCCAACGTGAAGGATCCGACGATTCGCGGCAAGACGGATCAATTCATCCTGATATTCACAAAACCCAAGCACTAATTGTGTACGCACCGGTTCTCCCGCCGCGCGTAAAGTGCACAGCAGGGGATTTCAAACATTCCGCCGAGTAAAGATTTATCACAATAGGTGAACAGAAAATGACTAAGACTATTATCTTATCCATGTGTCTCGCAGCATCCTCACTTTCGCATGCTGCGCGTGCCGAGGATGCACGCGCCCAGGACGCACTTACCCGGGATGCACTTGCCCAGAATGACCGCCAGTATACTGACGGCCCGGTCACTGAGGTTGACTACATACAAGTTGAGTACGGGCGTTTTCCAGAATACATAGATTGGCTAAATTCGACATGGAAGCCGACCATGGAAGCCATGAAGAAAGCTGGGCTAATCATCGATTACAAGGTCTTCCAGGCCAGTCCAAAATCACCGGATCAGCCCAATGTATTTTTATATCTCACTTTTAAAAACATGGCGACTTATGGTGGAAACATCGGCGATAAAGGCATCGAGGGAGAATATGTGGCCAGGAAGGTAATCGGTAGCACCGAGTTCCAGAACAAGAAAAGAGTGGAACGGACTGGATGCAGAAAAGTTCTGGGCGTTGAATTGATTCGCGAAGTTATTTTGAAATGACATTGTTATAGGTGTGCAAAGAGCGCGCGCCAATATTTATTGAGCTCGGGCCAGCATACTCATGCACGCGACGCTGTCGTAGGCGAATTGTTAAACTATGGTAGCGGCAATTGGCTTTAATAAATCGATGGCGACTGGCGCCGCATGCTGCGCCTCGATCGGCGGCGCCCTGGGCGCCGCGACCGCGTACGCCGACGAGGGGCCGGCACCGCAGCCGGTGATCGCGCCGCATTGCGGGCATTCGATCGACACTCACGGACCACATCATTGATCCTTGTTGCGAGTACGCTGAGCGCCTTTGCCATTGCGTAGGCGCTCATGCGAAGCCGTTTCAGAAAGTCCTCCCGAAGCACCTCGCCTGGGTGAACCGGCTGCATCATCCAAAGGGTTGCCAGTTTTCTTGGACAGCGCGTTCTCAGTGCGCTATTGCGATAGACTTCCCTGCGGATTGACTCAGCAGAAGCGGCGCATCTTTGCGCGGCTGCAAGCAAAAATCAGACACTCCCGCGGCAGCTAAGCTCCTGACCCCTGCGCAATCAACCATACGGGCGGCGATGCAAAGAATGCCGCGGTCGCTTCAGCCGACAGAGGATCGCTGTAGAGATGGCCCTGTCCCTGCTGGCAGCCGCTGCGCACCAACTGCGCCTGCTGGCCGGCGTTTTCGATGCCTTCAGCGGCGACAGTCAGTCCAAACCCCTCACCCAGGCCGACCAAGGCGCTGACGATCGCGGCGCTTTCGCTCGTCGAATTCATGCTCCCGACGAAGCTCTTGTCGATCTTGATCTTATCGATCTTGAAATTGCGCAAATGGTAGAGGCTTGAATAGCCGGTGCCGAAATTATCGAGCGCGATCCTCACGCCCGTGTCGCGCAGTCCGCCAAGAACCTGCCGAGCCGCCTCGAGATCCTCGACCAGAACACTCTCGGTGATTTCTATTTCGAGGCGCTCCGCCGCCAAGCCGGTTTCCTGCAAGATCTTGGCAACTTGAGCCTGTAGATCTCGATCCCTGATCTGCCCGCGATAGAAGTCGACCGCCAGCGTGACATGTAAGGGCCATTGGACCGCCGTGCTGCAGGCATCGCGCAGCAGCCGCGCAGCAAGATCGTGGATCAGTCCCGTTTCTTCGGCAATCGGGATGAACCGTTCCGGCGGGATCACGCCATGCGTGCCGTGAATCCATAGCGGCGTCGCTTCAAAACCAACCACCGCGCCGCTCTTGAGATCGAAGCACGGCTGGTAGACGGTGCTGATGTTGCCGCTGTCCAACGCAGCGCGCAGGTCCGCCTCGAGCTGGTGGCGCTCCCGGACCTGGCGATCCATCTGGGGTTCGAAGAATCGTAGTGCGGAGCGCCGTTCCGCCTTGGCGCGATACAGTGCGACATCCGCCTTGCGCAGAGCCTCTTCCGGCACCATTGCATCGTTTGGCACGAGGGCGATGCCGATTCCGGCGCCGATTTGGTGCTTGAGCTTGCCGGTGGCAATCGGAATTTCCAACGCCTGGATCACTCGCAACGCCACGTTGGTGGCCGCCTCCGGTCCGACCAAATGGCGCGCCAGAATCGCAAATTCATCGCCGCCGAATCGGGCAAGCAGATCACCGCCGCGCACGGCGCCGAGCAGGCGCTGCGCCACGACGATCAGCACCTCATCGCCGATGGCGTGGCCGTGAACATCGTTGATCTGCTTGAAGCCGTTCAAATCCAATAGAAATACCGCGTGCACGGCGCCGCCGCGTGGCGGCGCCGACAGCGCGGCCTTCAAGGCGTCATCGTACTGACGTCGATTCGGCAATCCGGTGAGACCGTCTTGGAAGGCGAGTTCGCGGGCGTGCGTTTCCGCGGCCAGACGGCGGACGGTTTCGCGCTTCTGCTCGAGGTAGCGCCGAATCGCAAACACCAACATGGCCAGCATGAGCACGCCGCCCAAGAGCAAGAGCTCGTCCACCTCAAGTGTCTGCTCCTTGACGGTGGCCTTATCTTCGTTCGCGAAGATGTCGACCTGCCAGGCGTAGAACGTGGCAACCAACATGATGATCAGGATCAGCGACAAATCCTTGATACTTCTGCGATGGCGGCTCATAAAACTGCGAACACTTGAGACTTCCATGACTAATCCGTAAACCTTTCCGGTTTTTGCGTCCGTGAAGAGAAGGACTATGATTCAGCGGGCGGCTGCCGGCTTCGAGCCGCGTCTCAATTTTGATGCAGCGCGATGCTGCATTGCCACATATTGTTAGGATCGAGCGTGGATCGTTACTTCTTTCCGGGACCGCCGTAGAGCCATCCGTAGCGTTGCGGCTGTTGTTCTCGACGCGTTTTGCGGAGAGTCAGGAAGGCGAGTCGGGCCCGCGCGCCTGACCCGCCGGTGTCGGGCGAACACACGGACGTGTGAACGGTCCGATCGACGGATAACAGCGGTGCCAATCATGGTCGAACCAAGAGCCTAGATGGACGAAAGAGAGGGAAAGGAGCAAACACTCTATGTATAAGGAGTTAGGAGCAGTCGGAATCAAGTCGATCTGTTCCACGCGAAGCTCCCTACTACAGGAAGTAGTAACGGACGGTAGTCCGGAAGGCGAGTCGGCCCACGATTGAGCCAATCGTTGCCAGCGCGAGGCCTATAATCTGCGCACAGTTGCGCAGTTAGGGATGCCGCGGTCGCCGCGCGCCTGGGAGTTTTTTGATGCAGTTCTCCGTGAAGCTTGCCCGATGTCTGGGCGTTGCCGCCTTCCTCGCTCAGTTAGCCGCAAGCGCGGCCGAACCGCCCGCGGATCCAATCCTTCGCATCGAAGCCGGCATGCACACGGCCTCCATCACATCGGCCGACATCGATGCTCGGGGTCGCTTCGCGGTGACGGCTTCAGAGGACAAGTCCGCACGCGTTTGGGATGTCGCGACCGGCCGCCTGTTGCAGGTATTGCGCCCGCCGCAAGGCACGGGAAATGAAGGCAAGCTGGAGGCCGTGGCGCTGAGCCCGGACGGCAGTTGGGTCGCAGTCGCGGGCATAACGGGTTACCAATGGGATGCGACCATCAGCATCGATCTCTTCGATCGCGGCAGCGGCCGCTTGTTGCGCCGGCTCGGCGGCCTGCCCAATGTCGTGGACCACCTTGCCTTCAGCCCAGACGGACGATGGCTCGCGGCTGGTTTGGGTGCCAACAACGGCATCCGTGTGTGGGACACCACGCGCTGGGGCGCGCCGCTGCAGGACCTCGATTATGGCGCCGAGAGTCTCGGCGCCAGTTGGAGCGCCGACGGACGATTGGCCACCAGCAGCGATGACGGCCAGGTGCGGGTCTATCGGGTGTCTGAACAGGGATTGATCAAGCTTGCCGCCGCGATGGCTCCCGGCAAAAATCCTTATGGACTTGCCTTTTCGCCCGACGGCCGCAGCCTCGCGCTCGGTTATGCCGACGAGCGCGAGCGGGCTCGCATCGATGTCCTGGACGCCAATACGCTGGCGGTGCGTTTCTCGCCGGACGTGAGCGGCGTAAGCAATGGCGTGCTCGCCAGCGTCGCCTGGAGCCGCGATGGGCGAGATCTCTATGCTGCGGGAACTTGGGGACTCGAGCGTGTCATTGTGCGGCACTGGAAGGAAGGCGGTGAGGGCAAAGCAGTGGACATTCCGGCCGCGAGCCGGCGCAAGGTGAGCGCGCTCAGCGCGTTGCCCGGCGGTAGCCTGCTCGTGTCTGGGGCGGACTTCCTGGGTGTGATCGATGCGCACGATGCCTGGCATCCGCACAGTACGTCGCCGCTGGCGAAGCTGCGCAACAAGCAGACCGATGTTTGGGGGGAACCGATCAAGGACTACCAAGGCTATGCGCTGAGTCAGGATGCGGGTCGCGTACAGTTCGCCTTCGAGCGCGACGGAGTCTCCCCCTATGTCTTCGACGTGCGCCGGCGCGAACTCAAGTCGGGTACTGCGAGCGACTTGCTTCCGCCCAATGTCACCGGCGTCAACATCGAGCGCTGGAGTTCGGATTTCCAGCACCCCGATTTCGACGGGCAACCTCTCGCGCTGGATCCAGACGAGGGATCTCTCTCTCTCTCGGTGAGCCCCGATGCGCAGCGTTTTGCGCTCGGCACATTCTGGAAGGTGCGCCTGTACGATCGCACCGGCAAGTTGATCTGGGAACATCCGGCGCCGGACGCGGCCTTTGGCGTCAATATCTCGGCAAACGGCAAGGCTCTGGTAGCCTTCTACGACGACGGCACCATCCGCTGGTACCGAATTACAGACGGCACCGAAGTGCTCGCGCTGTTCGCGCACGGCGATCGCAAGCGCTGGGTACTCTGGACCCCGGCGGGATATTATGACGCCTCGGCGGGCGGGGAGGACCTCATCGGCTGGCACGTGAATCGCGGCGTCAACGAGGCCGCGGATTTCTTTCCCGCCGCCCGCTTCCGCGCGAAATTTCATCGGCCCGATGTCATCGATCGTGTACTCGACACGCTAGACGAACGCGAGGCTCTGCGCCAGGCGGACGCAGCGTCCGGCCGTCGGTCGGATTTGCAGCCCTCCATCGCCGGGATTTTGCCGCCGGTTGTGGACCTGCTGACGCCTGCGGACGTGCGTACCTCGGAGGACAAGATCACGGTGCGCGTGCGCGCGCGCACGGCTGCCGATGCGCCTATCACCGCCCTCTATGCGCGGATCAACGGGCGTGCGCTGCCGGACGAGCGCGGCCTCGCGCGCCAGAACTCAGCTGGCGAGGTGCGCGAGATCGTGGTGCCTGTGCCGCCTCAGGACGCAGAAGTGCAGATCTTCGCCGAGAATGGTCACAGCGTCTCGACGCCCGCCACGGTGCGTGTGACCTGGACAGGGCGCGGTGCGGTCGCGGTTCCGGACGCTTCGGTCTCGACGGGACGTCGGCAAGGCGCAACGTCGGACGGTACCGTCGGCGCGTTCGACATCCGGCCCAAGCTTTACGTGCTTGCAATCGGCGTGTCCCAGTACACCAGCCCCGACATCCCCAAGCTGGGTCTTGCCGCCAAAGACGCGGACGATTTCGCGGCCGTCATCGCCAAACAGAACGGAAAGTTGTATCGCGACGTGCAGGTGCGCCTGCTAACCGATGCCAAGGCGACCCGCGATGATGTGGTCGACGGGCTCGACTGGCTGCAGAAGCAGGTCACCCAGCACGACGTTGGCATGGTGTTCCTTTCCGGGCATGGACTCAACGATCCCACGCTGGGCTATGTCTATCTGCCCGTCAATGCCGATCCCGAGAAGCTCAAGAGGACCGGCGTCACGATGGCCGATTTTCGTTCGACGCTCGCCGCGCTCACCGGCAAGGCGGTGTTCTTCCTGGATACCTGCCACGCCGGCAATGTGCTCGGGAGCGCGCGCAAGGGAGGTTTCGACGATGTGACCGAGGTTGTCAACGAACTCGCGAGCGCCGAGAACGGCGTCGTAGTGTTCAGTTCCTCGACCGGCCGGCAGTACTCACTGGAGGATCGAGCTTGGGGTAACGGCGCATTTGCAAAGGCCGTAATCGAAGGGTTGAGCGGTGCGGCCGACTTCCAGAAGAGTGGACGCATCACCTTCAAGATGCTGGATTTGTACGTGAGTGATCGGGTGAAGGATCTCACCAAGGGCGCCCAGTCGCCCGTGACGCAAGCACCGGGCGGGGTCCCGGATTTTCCGTTGGCGATGACGCACTAGCAGCAGACCACTGCCCAACATGTGGCGCAGAGTCAATCGGTTCCGGTCTGGCTAGCGCAAACCACGTTGTGACGGATACGGAGTCGCCATCGTGCCAGAAGTCGCTGCGTCGGTCCATGAGACGGTGGGCATCTTGGATGTCGTTGAAGTCGAAGACTTTGGCAGGCCTGGCCTCATAAGTGCCGCTCGCGACTCGATCGACGATGTCCTGAAACGGCAATATTTCAGATCAACACGATGACGCAGGATTTGGTCTGGCAGCAGTATCCTTATCCAGTCGAATTCCGGGCGCTGCTTGCAGGCAACTCGGCCGAGATGAGCTTCGAAGCCAATCCCGCAACTGCACCCGATCCTCCTTTGGCGCCGCTGGATCGAGCGTTCTTGAACAAAACCGGATCGACAAACGGCTTCGCTGCCCATGCATTCGT
Source organism: Rhizomicrobium sp. (assembly GCA_036267515.1). Lineage (GTDB taxonomy): Bacteria > Pseudomonadota > Alphaproteobacteria > Micropepsales > Micropepsaceae > Rhizomicrobium. Next base: position 2,624 of record DATAVW010000126.1, on the reverse strand, counting down.
TACGGGAGAGAACATCGGCGTCGTCTTGCTGGCCGATAAGAGCTATCCGATCGACGCTCGTGCGACCGCCGCTTACAACATACTGATGCACCTCGGCGACGGTTCGAAAATCGCAAGCGTCGAAGCAGCCGCCTTGAAGGCTAAGTCTAGTCAACCGGGAACGATAGCCCTACCTTCACACGTTCGAGCGCCACATGGGTGTCGTAGCGCGTGACGTGAGGGTTTGATTCAAACCACCGTCGAACGAAGGTACCGTACGCTTCCATGCTCTTGCCGATGACGATAACAATGAAGTCGCTGCTGCCTGTGACGTGATAACACTGCTGCACCATGGGGTGATCGACCATCTGCCGGCGAAAGCGATCAAGGTGTTCACCGGGCGCGGGCGCTGACGCCATGCTCAACGTGACGATGCAAGTAACGATCGACTCGCCCATCGCCTCCTTGTCCAACACAGCAATCTCCGCCGCGATGACGCCCTCCTTGCGCAGGCGCTTCAGCCGCCGCTGCACGGCGGCCGCGGACAGGCCGACCTCGGCGCCGATGGACTCGGCGATGCGCCGCGTGTCGTGCTGATACAGACCCAAAATTTTGCGATCTACGTGATCCACTTGTCACCCTAATGCGGCTAAACCGCAATGCGGCCCCATAAATCGCCTCTAAACGCCTCATGCATAAGGCTAAACTACCACAACTATTCAAAGAGATGCCTCATGCCAATGAACAGACACCTAGTTGCCCTCGTCGGCGTCACCTTTTTCGCCAGTACCGTCGGCGCCGAAGAAGGACTGAAACCCGTTCGTTTCGCCGGGCTCAATACGAAGTCCCTCATGGAACTCGAGCAAGCCATCGGTCAGGGCGATTACCCGAAGACGACCAGCGTACTGATCATGCGCAACGGCCGCTTGGTCTACGAGCGGTATTTCGGCGAAGGCGCTAAGGATCTCCTAAACAATACCCGGTCGGCGACAAAGTTCATGACGACGCTGGCACTCGGTGCGGCGATCTTCGATGGCGCCATTCCCTCGGAACACATTCCGGCTTTTCCTTATCTTTCGGATTTGAAGCCGTTCCAAAATGACACGGCCGACAAGCATGCGATCACGCTCGAGGATATGCTCACGATGTCCTCGGCACTCGCCTGTAACGACGACGATGATGCCAGTCCCGGCAATGAAGACAACATGCATTCGCAAAACGACTGGACCCGATGGGCGGTGGATTTGCCCACGATGCAGGGCTATACCCGCGATGCGCGGGGACTCGGGCCTTGGCGCTATTGCACCACCAATGCATTTCTCTTGGGCCAAGTCATTCAACGGGCGACGCACGTGCAGGTCGACACCTACACCGAGAACAAGGTCTTGCGGCCCCTCGGTATCAGCAAATGGAACTGGTCCTATTCACCGACGCATGAGGTGATGACGGGTGGGGGCCTTCAGTTGCAATCGCGCGATTTGGCCAAAATCGCCTGGATGGTGGCCGATCGGGGCCGCTGGCACGGACAACAAATCCTACCCGCAGCCTGGATCGAGGCTGCGCTCAGCGTAAGGCGTGCATCGCGTCCGGACCAAAACTATGGGTATTTCATCTTCGAGGAGAACTACTCCACCGCCTGCGGCATAAAACCCGTGTGGTACATGGCCGGCAACGGCGGCAATCAAATATTGATGCTGCCTGACTCAGGCGTTGCCATCGTCATCACGCGCACGGCTTTCAATGTACGCGGCACCTCGGTGCAAACAGCCGAGATGCTGAAGAAATATATTTTGCCGTCGCTTCCATGCGCTGCGACTCAATGAATAACGGCCGTCCTAGTCACTGGCAGCCCGCGGTACGAGATTAGGGTGAGACGAAGGCTGCGATTGTCTGGTGAAGCAAGTATTCGATGATGTCTTGGATTTGGTTCGACTGATATGCGATTCAGCCGGTCCCCAGAGACCGCAGCATGGCGGCGGTGGGAATATTTGCCGGAAAATTTTCGGACATGCGTTTCGTCGGGTCTGAATAGGCGTTTTCAACGTTCTTTTTTAATGTCCCAGTCTCTTCAGAATCCCCAAGACAACTTCATAGGGATTCGACGGGTCCAAGTTTGTCAGCCAGATAACCGAAATACCTTCATCTAGCACATGGGCGTAAATCACCATGTCGCCACCGAGATGAAAGACCAATTGATGCCCATTCCATCGCCTAGCCATCCAGCCCGCCGTAAATCTACCGGACTGGCCATTCGTGAGTTGGTACGGTGCCCACATCTGTTCTAACGAAGCCTTGGACAGAAGGCTTCCTCGTAAGAGAGCTGCATCAAATTTCGCAAGATCCAGTGCGCTGATGTTCAGACCTGCCGCGCCATGCAACCATTCCGGATAGGGAACGCGGTAATTCCAGACCTGACTCTTTGAAACGACGAGGCTGTCCCACCGGTCATAGGCAACGGTGCGATCCACCGAGGGAGAATAAGCCGTGTAGGGAGTTACCCGATTTGGAATGACGTCCAAGGTGTCGCCATAGCGTGCCGACCGCATTTGCAGCGGCTCGAAAATGCGCTTGCCCAAAAACTCCGGCAGCTGCATTCCAGATTCTTTTTCGATGATCATTTTCACCAGCAGAAATTCCGTGCTGTT
>DATAVW010000125.1:0-2845 GCA_036267515.1 Rhizomicrobium sp. | reverse complement strand
GCCGCGTACCGCCTGTTTCGATTTGCCGCATGGTTACTCCTTAATTGTTCAGTAGAGATCGGGCCCGTTAGTCGTGCCTTCACACGGCCGCATGCTTCGCAGACCATTCCTGCTTGCGGACCGTGAACTTTTCAATTCGATCGCGCCTGACTTGGTATCCCAAGCCGGGACTCTTCGGCGCGCGAATGGTGCCACGGGCGGAGACTTCCACCGCCGGTTCAATGATGTCCTCGTTCCAGTAACGACTGCTGGCCGAGACATCTCCCGGAAGCGAGAAGCCGGGAAGCGTTGACATGGCGATGTTGTGGGCGCGCCCGATGCCCGATTCCAGCATGCCTCCACACCACACCGGAATGTTGCGCTCCAGACATGCTTGCTGTAGTTGCCGGGCTTCCGTGTGCCCGCTGACGCGGCCAAGTTTTATGTTGATGATGCGGCAGGCCTTCAACTCAATCGCTGTCAAGGCGTCGCGGGTGTGGTGGATGCATTCGTCGAGGCAAATCGCCGACTCGATTTGGGCCTGTAGCTTGGCATGGTTATATATGTCGTCCCAACTCAATGGCTGCTCGATCATCAGCAGACGAAATTCGTCGAGCCTCTTCACCTGCGCAACGTCATCAAGCCGGTAGGCGGAATTCGCGTCAACCGACAGGCGAATGTCCGGAAATTCTCTTCGCACGGCAGCCACAAATTCGTAGTCCTTGCCGGGCTTGATTTTCAACTTGATGCGCTGGTAGCCGCCGCGCAGTTCTTCCTCGACGCGCTTCACCAGGGCCTGAGGATTTTCACGGATGCCAAGCGAGACTCCGCAGTCGATCTCTTCGCGAGTGCCGCCGAGAAGCTGGAACAAGGGAACGCCTTTGATCTGCGCTTCAATGTCCCACAGCGCGTTCTCGATTCCGCTTTTCGCCATCTCGTGCCCGCGAATGTGGGCCACCAGAGCGGGAAACTCCGCGGCGGCTGCGAGATTACGGCCGATCATTGCCGGAGCGATGAACGCGGAAATAATAAGCCAGGCGGTGTCGGTGGTCTCCGAGTTGTAAGCGGGAGTCTCGCCACAGGTCACTTCGCCCCAGCCGCTGACGCCATCGGCAACGGCCTCTACTAGGAGAATGCGGCGGTCCTGTACTGTGCCAAAGCTGGTTTCAAACGGCGACTTCAAGCGCATGTGAATCTCGCGCAGTGTGATCGACTCAATCTTCATAAGGCTCCAGAACGTAGCATCCCTGTTGCGGATCGAGCTCAAATCCAACTGCGATTCGGCCCGCGGCAAAACCTGTTTCGAACTGTTGGCGCACTTCGGCTTGAATCTTCTCCGCTCGCGGAGGGTCGTCCTTGCAGATCTGGCGCATATCGGCGGGAACGCAAACGCGACTCTGCGGAGATCGCGATGCAGGCACTTCGCCGCCCAGAATGCGCTCCACGCGATTCGATTGAATCCACCACTCGGCGACTAGGCGGTCCGTCGGCAACCCGGCATGCAGCGGACTCGATGTCCTGCCATAACAATTGGGAATGTAATGGCGGATGACGGCACCCAGACGAGCGAGATTGAAATGCGCGTTCTTTATCTGCAGCGGATCGAAGGTCCACTCAATCAGGTTGATGCCGCGCGCGATTGCATCTTCGCGTTGCGCGAGCTTGAGCAGCCGGCCGACGCCGCGGTCCTGATACTCGGGCACCACTCCGACCATGTGCGAATGCAGATACTCGACGCCGGAGCGCCTGGCTGCATACGCCAGCGCAAACCCAACCAGTCGGCCGTCGTGCTCGGCGCCCAGCACCTGCCCGCCACTGTGCTCGGCAACGGCAAACATCGCATCCGGCACGATGTCGGTTTCAGCGTATCCCCAGATACGGCGTTGCAGGTCCACGCAGAGGCGCATGTCGTCGATATCGTGCAAGGGACGGACGGCGATTCCACACGCCTTCATCGTTTTGGTGGCGATTGTGGTCGCGGTTTCGATCATGACTGCTCCGCCGGTTTGCGAGCCACGCCACGCCTCCAGAATGCATACGCGGGCGCACCGAGGAAAACGATACCCAGCCCCACAGCGGCCCGCACTGGTTGCGTGACCACGGTGTTCAGTACCAGTGCCATCGCCGCCACGATGAATAACAGCGGCGTTAAGGGATACATCGGAACACGATAGGGCCGCGCGGCGTCGGGAAGGCGCTTGCGATAGACAAAAATGCTGGCGGCGGCCAGCGCATAGAAGATCCAGCCGATGAACACCACGTAGGTGAGAAGTTGGTCGAAGGTTCCGCTTGCGGCGAGGACGGCAGACCAGATTCCCCCGGCGGCAATCGCAAACGCCGGTGTGCCAAAGCGGGGATGCACGCGCGAGAGCCGCGCGAAGAAAACTCCATCTCGCGCCATGGCGTAGTAAACGCGAGGAGCGTTGAGCGCGATCGCGTTCGCGGCGCTGAACATGGAAATCAGGATGGCGAGCGCAACCAGCTTGCCGGCACGGCTGCCCACCACCACTCCCAACGCGGAAGCGGCCACGCGTGACGAACCGGCGACCCCGTCGGCGCCAAGGGCGCGAAGATAGCCAAGGTTCGCAATCACATAGATGGCGATCAGCACGCTGGTCCCAATCAGGAACGCGCGCGGAAAAACCTTCTGCGGATTCAGCGTTTCCCCGGCGCAGTAGGTTACGTATTGCCACCCTTCGTAAGCCCACAAAACGCTGATCATCGCCAAGCCAAAACCAGCCAAGCCAAAACCCGATCCTATCGGCGCAGTGTTGTTGGCATGAGCTGTTCCGCCGAGCATCGGATTCTTGCCGTACCACAGCAAAACGGCGGTGAACGTCAGGATCGCGAACACCTTGATGGCCGT
>DATAVW010000124.1:0-10461 GCA_036267515.1 Rhizomicrobium sp. | reverse complement strand
TTTTCCGGATTGCTGGTGCTTGATCTCACACGCGTGTTGGCGGGACCGTATGCAGCCCTGACGATGGCGGAGCTTGGTGCGCGGGTGATCAAGATCGAGCCACCCGAAGGCGACGATGCGCGCCGCTACGGCCCATTTATCACGGTCGCGAACGGCGCGGCCAAATCCGGCTACTTCATGAGCATCAACCGCGGCAAGGAATCCATCGCACTCGACCTGAAGAAGGAGGATGACCGCCGCATCTTCGACGCCCTGCTCGCCCGCGCCGATGTGCTGATTGAAAACTATCGCGGCGGCACGATGGAGAAGCTGGGTTGCGGCTGGGATGTGCTGAAGGACAAATACCCGCGCCTGATTTACGCGGCCGTCTCCGGCTTCGGCCACACCGGGCCGTATGCCGCGCGCCCCGCCTACGACATGGTGATGCAGGCGATGGGCGGCATCATGAGCCTCACCGGCCACGCGAACGGCCCGCCCACGCGCGTCGGCACCTCGGTGGGCGATCTGACCGCAGCGCTATTCGGCACCGTTGGAATCGCGTCCGCACTCTACGATCGGGAACGAACGGGCCGGGGGCAGAAGGTGGATGTCGGCATGCTCGATTGCCAGGTGGCCATTCTGGAGAACGCCATCGCGCGCTATGTGGCGACGGGCGAGGTGCCGGGGCCGCTCGGCACGAAGCACCCCTCCATCGCGCCGTTCGCTGCGTTCAAAACGAAGGACGAATACATCGTGATTGCGGCGGGCAATGATGCGTTGTTCGCACGCGTGGCGAAGGTGCTGGGCCATGAAGCGTGGCCGAGCGATCCATGCTTCTCTACCAATCCATCGCGCATCGAGCATCTGGATGCGCTGCACGCCGCAATGGAGTCCGCCCTCGCGGCGCGCACCTCGAAAGAATGGCTGGCGCTGCTGGAAGCCGAAGGCGTGCCCTGCGCGCCGATCAACGATATCGCCGCGGTGATGGCTGATGCGCAGGTACTCGCGCGCAACATGATCGTGACTGCCGCCGATCCCGATCTCGGACCTGTTCGTATGCAGGGCAACCCGATCAAGCTTTCCGCTTATGCCGACCCCTCCACCCGCGACGCAGCGCCCGATCTGGATGCCGACCGCACCGCCATTCTGAATGAGTTGCTCGCGCCGAAGTGACACCCGGCGCGCGTCGCTCTCCACTACCATCGAGCGCATGAAGCTTGTTGCCGCGCTCTTCGCATCGGCGGTGGTTGCCGTGCCGTCTACTTTTGCCGCCGCGCCAGCCCAACCCGGGCTTCACACCGGGATCGTGCTTACGGAGGCTTCGCCGCTGGCGAGCACGGCTGAAATCGTGCGCCGCACCTTCTCGCCGCTCACCACCCAGCACATTGCCGAAGTTGCATCCGTCGCCGGGCAGCCGCTGGATATCACGCGGGAGAAATTCGTCGTATACGTGCCGACGCACAAGCCACCGCAAGGCTATGCGCTGCTCGTATTTGTGCCACCCTGGGATGTGGCCGCGCTGCCCTCCGGATGGGCGTCCGTGCTGGATGACAAGGGCATCGTGTTCGTGAGCGCGGCGCACTCCGGAAATGATACCAAGGTGGAGTTTCGCCGGCTGCCACTTGCGGTGATCGCGGCGCAGCGGCTGATGCGCGATTACGATGTTGATCCATCCCGCGTTCTGGTCGGCGGCTTTTCCGGTGGCTCGCGTGTCGCCTTGAGGATCGCGCTTGCCTACCCGGATGTGTTTCATGGAGCATTGCTGAATTCCGACAGCGATCCGATTGGAACCACCGCCATTCCGCTGCCGCCGGCCGACCTCATGCATCGTTTCCAGGACTCATCGCGGCTGTACTACGTTACGGGCGAGCTCGATTCGGGGGCCCGCAACATGCAGGCGGCCAGCGAAACCTCGCTGCAAGGCTGGTGCGTGTTCGACGTTCATGCGACCGCGATGCTGCACGCCGGACATACAACAGCCGACGAGCGTGCTCTTTCGCTTGCACTGGATACGTTGCTCGATCCGACGCCGGCAAAGTACGACGATCTCGCCGGCTGCCGCGCGCGCAATCAGAGCGATATCTCCTCGGCTGTGCAGCACATCGAGGCGCTCATCGCCAGTGGCGACAAGGCGGCCGCGCGTCGGGCGCTCACCGATCTCGACACCAAATTCGGCGGCCTGGCCGCCGATCAAATCCTATCGCTGGCGAAGAAGGTGCAATGACTCTGTCGCTAAACGGAGCCGAATGGCAGGCGCCGGACGCGAATGCGTCCATCTTCGACAACGGCTACGCAGCCATGCTCAAGCGAATCGGAGAGTGACTCGAGATTCGCTTTCAGGAGTTCAGACTGATGATGAGGCATTCGCAGGTTTTCTAACCGAAAGAGAATAACCGATGGCTTGGAAGCTCTGCGCAGCGCCAACAAGGTACCGAAATCGGTGTCAGCCGAAACGACAATGCAGCCCTCAGCAGCTGCGCGTTCGAAGATGGTGAGATCGTCAGTGGCGGTGAGGCTGACGTCGCGCACGTGGATTGCATCATGACCGGCATCGCGCAGTTCCGCCGCCAAGATCGGCGACAGGGCATTGTCGATCAGAAACTTCACGGAACGGTGATGGGCAGTTCGCGCTCGCGAACTGCGTCCGCCGCATATTTTAGCGCCTCACGGACGTCTTCGGAAAGAAGATCGGGGTACGCCCCCAAAATCTCGGCCTCGGTCATTCCGTCCGCCACCATTCCAACCACCGTGGCGACAGGAATTCGCAAGTGGCGGATGCAGGGCACGCCGCCCATCTGGTTCGGATCAATGGTGATGCGTTCAAATCTCACGATGACGGCACCATAGCACGATTCAATTGAGACTGCACTCCACAGGTGAAATCTGTAGCCGCATCTCCTAGAATAGCCGGATGCTCCCAGAAGTGACTGTGTCCTTATGAGTGGGTTTGCGGACCGCTATTCCGATCCGCTGGACCGGGCGTTCGGCGATGAGCCGGGCGACGGCGCGGAATCACATGCGCCGGCATCCGCGCCCGTCGCACAACGCGAACCGCCCTATCTGAAAGGCCTAAATCCCGAGCAGCGCGAGGCCGTGCTCACCATCGACGGCCCCGTGCTGGTGCTGGCAGGTGCTGGCACCGGCAAGACGCGGGTGCTCACCACCCGGCTTGCCCACATTCTCGCCACCCGCCGCGCGTGGCCGGGGCAAATCCTCGCCGTCACCTTCACCAACAAGGCAGCGCGCGAGATGAAGGAGCGCATCGGCGCGCTGATCGGCGGCGTGGTGGAGGGGATGCAGTGGCTCGGCACCTTCCATTCCATCGGCGCGCGCATGCTGCGGCGGCATGCCGAGCTGGCGGGCCTCAAATCCAACTTCACCATCCTCGATGCCGACGATCAGCTGCGGCTAATGAAACAGCTGATCGAGGCGGAGAACATCGACGAGAAGCGCTGGCCCGCGCGCACGCTGGCGTCGTTCATCGACGATTGGAAGAACCGCGGCCTGCGTCCCGAAGATGTGCCCGATGGCGAAGCGCATGCCTACGCCAACGGCAAAGGCCGCGCGCTTTATCGCCAGTATCAGGAGCGGTTGCGGGCGCTGAACGCGGCGGATTTCGGCGACCTGCTGCTGGAGGTGCTCACCATCCTGCGCACGCAGCCGGAAATTCTCGGCGAATATCGCGAGCGCTTCAAATACATGCTGGTGGACGAATATCAGGACACCAACACCGTGCAGTATCTGTGGCTGAAGCTGCTGGCGGGGCGCGGCGGCAATGTGTGCGTGGTGGGCGACGATGATCAGTCCATCTACGGCTGGCGCGGCGCGGAGGTCGACAACATCCTGCGCTTCGAGCACGATTTTCCCGGCGCGAAGGTCATTCGCCTGGAGCGCAACTACCGCTCGACGCCGTCCATTCTTGGCGCGGCGTCCGGACTCATCGCTGCCAACAAGGGCCGGCTCGGCAAGACCTTGTGGACCGAAGGCGACGCCGGCGAGAAGATCAAGGTGCAAGGCGTGTGGGACGCCGAAGAAGAAGCCCGCGCCGTGGCCGGCGAAGCCGAGAACCTGCATTCCAAGGACGAAAAGTTCGCGCAGATGGCCGTGCTGGTGCGCGCGTCTTTCCAGATGCGCGAATTCGAAGACCGCTTCCTGTCGCTCGGGCTGCCGTACCGGGTGATCGGCGGCCCGCGCTTCTATGAGCGTGCGGAAATCCGCGATGCCATGGCTTACCTGCGCCTCATCGCACAGGGCGATGACGATCTCGCTTTCGAACGCATCGTCAACCGGCCTAAGCGCGGCATCGGCGACGCGTCCGTGCAATCGCTGCATGCCTTCGCGCGGCGCAACCACCTGCCGCTGCTCACTGCCGCGCGAGAGATTGCCGAAACCGACGAGCTGCCGCCCAAGGCGCGCAAGGCGTTGACGGAACTGGCGAACAATTTCGCGCGCTGGAATGCGCTTTCGAAAAACATCCCGCACACGGAGCTGGCCGAAATGGTGCTGGACGAATCCGGCTACACGGATGCTCTGAAAGCCGACAAGTCGGCCGAAGCGCCGGGCCGCCTCGACAATCTGAAAGAACTCGTGCGCTCCATGGAGCAATATGAATCACTCGCCGCATTCCTGGAGCACGTGTCGCTGGTGATGGAGCTGGAGCAGAACGAAACCGAGGACCGCATCAACCTGATGACGCTGCATGCGGCCAAGGGGCTGGAGTTCGACACCGTGTTCCTGCCGGGATGGGAGGAAGGGCTGTTCCCCTCTCAGCGCACCATGGATGAGAACGGGCTGAAGGGTCTGGAGGAAGAGCGGCGGCTGGCATACGTGGGCCTCACGCGCGCCAAGAAGCGGGCCTTTGTGTATTTCGCCGCCAATCGCCGCGTGCACGGCAACTGGCAGAGCTCGCTGCCATCGCGCTTCATCACCGAGCTGCCGCAGGAACACACCGACACGGTGGTGGATGAAGGATTCTACGGCGGCTATGTCGGCTTCCGCGACAATGCGCAGGCGGCCACCTTCGGCAGCGGCTACGATTCACCCGGCTGGAAGCGGGCGCAGGCCAATCGCGCGGCGGCGGGCACGCAGCGCACGCGGCCGCCGCTGATCGAAGCGCAAGCCTATACCGTGCAGACGTCCGATCCCTCCGCCACGCAATATGCGCGCGGCGACCGCGTGTTCCATCAGAAATTCGGCTACGGCCGCGTGACGAACGTGGAAGGCAACAAGCTCACCGTCTCCTTCGACCACTCCGGCGAAAAAAAAGTGATCGATACCTTCGTGACGCGGGGATGATGCGCGCCAGTCGTATTCTGCGCTAAAAGCGAGAGGAAGCGCCAACACCACTTGATTGCCGTACGGCAATACCGTACATTCCGCCATGGAAATCGGAAGCTTCCGGCACAAAGGACTTGAGCGCCTGTACCGAAACGGCGACCTGCGCGGCATCTCCGCGAAATGGGCGGAAAAGATACGCGCCATGCTGACAGCGATGGAAGAAGCCGAGACAGTCGCCGAGATGGGCCGGTTTCCCGGCTGGAAACTGCATCCGCTCAAGGGATCGCGCAAAGGCGCGTGGGCGATGTGGATCACCGGCAACATGCGGCTCACCTTCATCGTGCGGGGCAAGTCCGTATCGGAACTCGATATCGAAGATTACCATTGAGGAGTGTGTCATGAAGATGAAGAACCCTTCGCATCCAGGTGACGTGATCGCCTGGAGCATTCTGGAGCCGCTCGATCTATCGATTGCGCAGGCGGCGGAAATTCTGGGTGTGCGCCGCGCCACGCTCTCGGATCTCGTCAATGGTAAGTCGGCATTGTCCGCAGAAATGGCGTATCGCGTACACAGGGCTTTCGGCCCCGATCCCGATCATCTCATGCGCATTCAGGCGGCGTATGAAATGGCGCAGTTTCGCAACCACAGCGCCAAGGATATCAGGATCAGACGTTACGTGCGTAAAGCGGCGTAAGGTTCTGCCAGCAACCGGATGACCGCGTGAAGAGGTAATAACATGCGAGAAAAGCACATACGTGATGCGGACTATCCCGCGTGGACCAAGGCGACGTTCGCCCGCGCGCGGCCTGCCCTCGAAATGGAACCCGATCTGGTTTCCAATCCGCCGCGCATGGGCCGTCCACCGCTGGAAAGGCCGAAGCAGCAAATCTCGCTGCGGCTCGATCCTGACGTCATCTCCGCCTACCGCAGCACTGGCGCGGGTTGGCAGAAACTCATGCGAGATGCGTTGGCTAAGGCAGCGCCAAAGCGGCGCAGGCGCAAGGCCGCGTGACGAATGTGGAAGGCAACAAGCTCACCGTCGCCTTCGACCACTCCGGCGAAAAAGAGTCATCGATACCTTCGTGACGTGAGGGTGAATGGGACTATTGTGATGGGCCAGAGCCGGGGAACCCGTTAAGATTGGAGAAGATCGCGCGTTGTAGCATCCGCTCGGCAATTCTGGGATCGCCGAGATGTTATGGATATGGCTAGCCGTAATCGCGAATCTTCTTCTGCTTTCATATTTTTATGGCGACCTGGACACGAAACGTCGCCGTGACGGGATGAATCTCGCCGACGCGATATCCGCGTTGAATAGGTCGCAACAGGAAATGCAGAGACAGATTGATGAGATGGGGTCGGAACTCATAACGCTTCGAGAGCGAATAGGATACGAAGAGGCGCAGAATGGACATGCCGGTAAATTGCCGCCTTTGTATCCCGCTCTGTACAACGAGAACGGAATCGTACCACGAGTTTTCAATGTTAAGACAGGGCTCGCTCGGAGCGTTCGCGATCTCGAGAACGGCCTGCAAGGCTTGAAGTCGGATCTGCACAAACTGGCAGAAGCTCCGCAGCCCTTAACTCGAGTTTAGTTCTTATCGTTTTGGTCGAGTAGCATGCAGGGCGGAATGACCAATAGGATGGCAGAGCTTCTGCTTGGAAACGCCTGCGGGTTCCGCCTAGCAGCTATGCGCATCGCCGACGGCGGCGTAGGCATAGATTTTCCTTGGCCGCCCTTCTTTGCCAACGTCGGCTACGCATTAAAACTATCACTCAAAGGCTATATTCGGTAGTGTCCTAATCTGAATTCTTGTGCGGCTGCCAGCGCGCACCCCAACCCGGTCCAAGCCCAAATCGTGAGATGAGAGGTTTAGCCTCTATCCCCAAGGCAAAGATCCCCACTGTGGCTAACATAGCGACGAAGAGGCCGACAATTATTTTGGACGATGGCTCTTCCCACCATAGTGCGATCGAATCCTTCCAACTGAGTCTTTTCATCTTGAAGTCTCTTCGACCAACTCTTGCAACGCCCACAGCTTATCAGAAACGCCCGCTGCCATAGCAGGGGTAATGCCCTCGCGAACCGGGACGGTAGGACGTGACCTTGATATTTGGCGCGGTTACATTCGCATCGAAGCTCATTCGCCCACTGACGAAGTGGACAGCCGATGAAGAACCCCCAAGACCCGCCAGGCAGAGCGCCGGACGCTGTCGAAGGGCAGCCGAAAGCGCTTACGTTTAAGGATCATCTCCTCAACATGCCGAAGGGTGATCGTAAATTCAGCCGGCTTAGAGTGAAGCTTCGAGAAGTCGATTTCGACCCTACCCACCGGCGGAAAAGACCGGAGAGCCCATGAAAGTCGGGCGGCAGGTGGAGCGGTGGCAGAGCGCGGACGGCAAGCATCTGCTGCGCGTGTTCACCCGGGGGCCGGGCTGCTTCTATTTCGTCGAACTGAGCGAACTTTCGGAAAAGGACGAAACCTTCTGGACCACCACGCGCACATCCGAAGAACACGCCTCGCTGGAAGACGCACGGAACGCCGCCCTCCTGCAGCTACCTTGGCTCAAAGACCTGCTCTAAAAACGCGGCTCCCCGGGCCACGGCCGCTATTCTCTGAACCTTGAAACGGCGGTAATGTTTCTCCGCTGGGCTGCCGGGCAATTGGCAGCCGTTCGGGATGAAGGGGCAATCATGTCTGACCGGAGCACACTTCTGAAACTCGCATTGATTGTTTTCGGCGTCGTCTTCTGCCTGATCTATCCGCTGTCGATGTTCTGGCCGTCCGGCTGGGCGTGGCATGCGGGGGCGCCCTACGAGTCCGACTACTTCATGATGATCGTCGGCGTGTACGCGACCCTGGGTGTGTTTCTCATCCTCGCCTCGCGCGATCCGGCGGCGAACCGCAGCTTGATCCTCTTCACCATCGTTTCGAGTGTGGTGCATGCGGCGATCATGGCCGTGCAGGCGGTACAGATGCCGGAGCACAAAGGCCATCTATACGGCGACGTGCCGGCACTGTTGCTGGTCGCCGTCGTGCTGTATGTGCTGCTTCCGCCAGCCGGTACGCGCGTGCTCGCAGCGGCAAGCTAAGGGGACGTGTGCTTTGCGATGAGAGTCCGTTGGGCTATGCCCTGCGGATGATCGGCCGAATTTTCCACCTCCCCCAACGCGGGGAGGTCGGCGAGCGAAGCGAGCCGGGTGGGGGGCCGATCGCCAGACAATCCCCCCACCCGAAATTCGTTCGCTTGCGCTCACGAATTTCGACCTCCCCGCGTTGGGGGAGGTAAAAGAAGATGCCGACCTCTCCGCCGCTGTGGAAAGCACAGGTCGCGCTGCGCAAGGCCGAGGCGGCGAATGTCGCCGCCGCCTTTGAGCTGACGAGTCCGCAAGCGGTCCTGATCGCAGAGGAGCCCTTCGAGGATTCCGCGACCGTCGAGGCGCTGTACCCCGCGATGCCGGATAGCGATCTGCTTTCCCGGCTTGCGGGGCATGAGGTTCACGTCGCTCAGCTGCCCGACGCCGACTGGATCACGCTTTCGCAGGAGGGACTGCCGCCGGTGCGCGCCGGGCGGTTCTTCGTCTACGGAGCGCACGATGAAGGCGGAGTCCCGCGCGGTGTTATTCCCATCCGCATCGAGGCGGGGCTCGCCTTTGGCACCGGGCATCATGAAACGACCGCATTGTGTCTTGCCGCGCTCAGCGATCTCGCCAGACGGCGGCGCTATGCCAATGTGCTCGATCTCGGCTGCGGCACAGGATTGCTGGCGATCGGCGCTGCCAAGCTGTGGCGGCGGCGCGTCATTGCATCCGACATCGATCCCATTGCCATTGAAGTCACCCGCACCAATGCGCGGGCGAACGGCGAGGCCACCTTCGTGCACGCCGCCGTTGCCGATGGGCTCGGCAATCCAGCGCTTGCGGCGCGTGCGCCGTACGATCTCATCGTCGCCAACATCCTCGCCGAGCCGCTGACACGCCTTGCACCCGATATCGCGAAATCCCTGGCGCGGCGCGGAACGCTTGTGCTCTCGGGTCTGCTGCATTGGCAGGAAAATCTGGTGCTGAGCTTCTACCGGCCACACGGGCTTACCCTGCGCCAAATTCACCGTGACGGCCCGTGGTCTGCGCTCGCGCTTGAGAGGCCGCGGTCCAAAGGATAGGTTCGCGCCTCCCCAAAGCAGGCCACGCCATGGATCGCCCCTATCAGGTTTTTGAAGACCTTTCCGATGCCGCAACGGTTGCGCCGCGGCTGGCGGCCTTGCGCACAGAACTCGCGCGCCGCAGGCTCGACGGCTTCGTCGTGTCGCATTCGGACGAATACCAGAGCGAGTATCTGCCGGCGTGCAACGAACGGCTGGCGTGGCTCACGTCCTTTACCGGCTCGGCGGGCGCGGCAGTGGTGCTAAGGGACAAGGCGGCCATCTTCGTCGATGGCCGCTACACGCTGCAGGTGCGCCAGCAGACCGACACGAGATTGTTCGAGCCGCGCGATCTCACGACGGAAGGGCCAAATACCTGGCTCGAGGAGAATGCACCGAAGGGCGCGCGCATCGGTTACGATCCGTGGGTATTTTCCGCGGCCAGTGCCGACGCGCTGAGGCAATCGGTCGAGAAAGCTGGCGCGATTTTGGTGCCGACCGAGGGGAATCCCATCGACGCGGTGTGGCTGGATCGACCCGCGGCGCCCTCTGACAAAGCCAAGCCGCATCCGCCGGAGATGGCCGGTGAAACTGCTGAGTCCAAGCGCACCCGTATTGCCGAAGAGGTGAAGAAACAGGGCGCAGACGCCGCGGTGGTTTCGCAGACCGATTCCATCTGCTGGCTGCTGAATGTGCGCGGGTCAGACACGCCGCATACGCCCTTCGTGCTCTCCTACGCCATCCTGAATGGCGACGGCTCGGTCGACTGGTTTGTGGATGCGCGAAAAACTTCACCGGACTTGTCGAAGCATCTGGGCAATGCGGTGCGGGTGCGCGACCCGAAGGAATTTTCCTCCGCGCTCGACGAACTGGCCGGCAAAACCGTCATCGCCGATCCCAACTGGACGGCGGCGGCGGCCTTTGAACGGCTGGAAAAGGCCGGCGCGAAGATCAAACGCGCCGCCGATCCCTGCCAGCTGCCCAAGGCCTGCAAGAATGCGGCGGAAATCGAAGGCGCGCGTCAGGCGCACATCCGCGATGGCGCGGCGCTCACGCGTTTC
>DATAVW010000123.1:0-12608 GCA_036267515.1 Rhizomicrobium sp. | reverse complement strand
TTGAATAATTCTCCTGCATGTGTGCGGCGATCGCGGTCTGAAGCGGCAGGTTGTACGAGGCGATGAAATTGCCGAGCTGATACACGGTGCCGGGAAACGTGCCGCGCACATCCGCCGGCGACAGCTCGTTCAGATGCGCCGGAATTACGCCCCATGCGCCCTGCACAAAGAACTGCATCAGGAAGGCGCCAACAGCCAGCATCGTGGCCGTTTCCGCAAAAGCCCAAAGATACGTCACCGGAATGGCGAGCAGCGCGGCGACGATGATGGCGCGACGACGCCCGAAGCTCTGGCTCCAGAAACCGAAGGTCCAACCGCCAAGGATCGCGCCGATATTGTAAACGATGGCGATGTTGCCCGTGGTGTGTACGTCGAAATGGTGCTGCACCTGCAGGAAGGTGGGATACGCATCCTGGGTGCCGTGGCTGAAGAAATTGAACGCCGTCATCAGCAGAATGGCATAAAGAGCGAGCTGCCAATGCCGCTTCAACACATTGAGAACAGTGCCGGTGCGCGCGTGCTCCGTTGACCAGCCGGGCGATTCCGGAACGGTGCGGCGGATGTAAAGAATCAGCAGCGCCGGTATGACGCCGACGAGGAAAAGGCTGCGCCACGGCGCCATGCCGGTGAGCGCCCCAAGTGGCTCGTAGAGATTGCGATAAACAATGGAGGCCAGCAGATAGCCCGTGGGATAACCGGATTGCAGCAGGCCGGAAACGATGCCACGCGATTCCGGCTTGATGCTCTCCATGGTGAGCGAGGCGCCAATGCCCCATTCGCCGCCCATTGCAATGCCGAACAGGGCGCGGATGACAAGAAAACCAATCAGGTTCGGGGAGAACGCTGTCGCAAGCCCGAACAGCGAATAAAGCGCGACATCCGCCATCAGCACCGGCCGGCGGCCGAAACGGTCGGCCAGTCTTCCGAAAATGAAGGCACCAATGGGCCGGAGCGCGAGCGTCAACGTGGTTGCCCAGGCGATGTCCGTTTTCGTGGCGCCAAATGCGTGCGCCACGTCCTTGATGACGAATACCATCAGGAAAAAATCGAAAGCGTCGAGTGTCCAGCCGAGCCAGCTGGCAACGACCACGTGCTTTTGCGCCGAGGTCCACCCCTTCAATGCATCCAATGCCGCCAAACTGCCCCCAATACCCGGATCAGTTGACCAGCACTGCTTCCGTTTTGGCGGCGATCTCTTCGCGCATCACGTCTGGCGCCATTTGCGAAATGTACAGGCCGTCTTCGACCACATCGAACATGCCCAGATTGGTGATGATGCGCTGCACGCAATGGATGCCGGTCAACGGCAACGTGCATTGCTTCAGCAGCTTCGGACGGCCGGCCTTATCCGTGTGATCCATGATCACCACGCAGCGCTTGACGCCGGCTACCAAGTCCATGGCGCCGCCCATGCCCTTCACCAGCTTGCCGGGAACCATCCAGTTGGCGAGATCGCCCTTCTCGCTCACTTCCATGGCGCCGAGAATGGAAAGATCGATGTGACCTCCACGAATCATTCCGAAGCTGTCCGCGGAAGAAAAATAAGCAGTCTTCGGGAGCGCCGTGATGGTCTGCTTACCGGCATTGATAAGGTCGGCATCCACTTCACGGTCGCGGGGGAACGGGCCCATGCCCAGCATCCCATTCTCCGATTGCAGTGTCACTTCCATGCCTTCCGGAATGTAGTTCGCCACCAGCGTGGGGATGCCGATGCCCAGATTGACATAGAACCCGTCGCGCAATTCCTGCGCCGCACGTTTCGCCATTTCATCGCGTGTCCAAGGCATCGTCAGGCCTCCCGCACGGTGCGTTTTTCGATGCGCTTTTCGCAGGCGGCGCCCTGAATGATACGTTGCACGAAAATTCCGGGCGTATGGATGCAGTCCGGATCGAGGGCGCCGACCGGCACCAACTCCTCCACTTCCGCGACTGTTGCCTTGCCGGCCGTCGCCATCATCGGATTGAAGTTCCGCGCGGTCTTTCTGTACACGAGATTGCCTTCCGCATCGCCGCGCCACGCTTTTACAATGGACAAATCTGCGACGAGGCCGCGCTCCAGAATGTAGGTTTCGCCGTCGAACTCCTTGTGTTCCTTGCCTTCGGCGATCAGCGTGCCCACGCCAGTTTTCGTATAAAATCCAGGAATACCCGCGCCGCCGGCGCGAATGCGCTCGGCGAGCGTGCCTTGCGGGTTGAATTCAAGCTCCAGCTCGCCGGACAGATACTGCTTCTCGAAGGTGTCGTTCTCGCCCACATACGAGCTGACCATTTTCTTGATCTGTCGTGTCTGCAGCAGGAGGCCCAGTCCGAAATCGTCCACGCCCGCATTGTTCGAAATCACGGTGAGGTTCTTCACGCCGGAACCACGCAGTGCCAAAATCAGATTCTCCGGGATGCCACACAGCCCGAAGCCGCCAGACATCACCGTCATGCCGTCGAACAGCAAATCTTCCAGCGCAGCCTTGGCATCAGGATAAACTTTTTTCATGCGCCTGATTTCTCTTTCATCGCCCGCTCGCGTGCCGCAATTCGCTCCTTGAACTCCCCGGTCGTGTTGGTGAGCGGAAACGGCACGGACGGAACGGGCACGTGAAGGAAGCGGCATAGCGGCTCCCAGTCTTGAGCGGCTTCGAACACCAGCAGCCGCTCGGCCTGGATGGTGCGCCTCACGTCTTCGTTGTGACGATTGAACACGTCCACCATATGCGCCTCGTCGAAGCGGTTGCCGAACGTCTTCTCTCCAATGAGCAGAGGTGCAAAGTCCCCCGGCGGACCGACCCGTGTTCCGTCCGGCGTGAAGCGCGGGCCTTTCATCGACGGCAGGATGGTGTTGCATACACTGCGGTACCAGGCGTGCGGATCACGCAGCGTTAGGATCACTTTCGCAGCGGGGTAGCGCTCCGCCAACTGTTTGTAAAACGCACAGCTCGGCCAATCACAGCTGGAGCGATAGTTCGCGAATACCTCTTCCCAGTCCACCGGCTCACCACACGTGGCCCGTTCCCAGAATGACGCCTGTTCCGGGTGCTTGATGACCTCATACATATGGTGACAGGGACCGAGCCCGAGTTCTTCCAGCGCTGTTTTGAGCGCCATCGTTCCGGTGCGGCCAAGTCCTGCTCCGATTACCTTTAAAGTCATTTTCGTCCTCTGGGATGAACGGGTGTAATATGGTGCAGGCTTCGGAGACAACCGCCATGAAATGTAGCTGGTTCGCCCTGCTCGGCATTCTATACGTCAATTCGGCCGCGGCCATGGAACTGATCAGCCCCGACATCCATGACGGTGCGCCCATTGCGAAGGAACAGGTGTACACGCGCTGCGGCGGCCAGAACATATCGCCCGCGTTGTCCTGGAGCGGCGCGCCGGATGCGACGCGAGGCTTCGCCATCACCGCGATTGATTTGAGCGTGAAACCGAACGGCTGGTCACATTGGATCGTGGTGGGCTTGCCCGCTGGCACACATGCCCTTGGCAAGGGTGCCGCCTTGCCCGCCGGAGCGCACGCCGCCATGACAGATTTCGGCGATGCGGGTTATGCGGGACCATGCCCGCCGACAGGTTCCGGGATTCACCGCTACCAGTTTACCGTGTGGGCCCTTCGCACGCCTTCGGCGGACCTGCCGGCGCACGCCACTGCAAACGACGTAATGGTGATTTTGGACAGAACCTCGCTCGCCAAGGCTTCTATCACCGGAACGTACCAGCGCTAGGCCACGACATCTGCGAGCCGATCGACCGTTCTCAGCGGCGGAAACAATTCCATCCAGATCGCCACCACCAGCATGGTTCCGATGCCGCCAATCACCACCGCCGGCACAGTGCCGAACCAGGCCGCGGTTAGCCCGGATTCGAATTCGCCCAATTCGTTCGAAGCGCCGATAAAGAGCATGTTCACCGCGCTCACGCGGCCGCGCATGGGGTCTGGCGTGGCGAACTGAATCAACGCCGAGCGGATGAAGACGCTCACCATGTCGGAGGCGCCGAGAACGAACAGCGCCGCCAGAGAAAGATAGAAATTCGTCGAGACGCCGAACACGATGGTCGAGATGCCGAAGATCGCGACGGCAGCAAACATCTTCGCGCCTGTGCGGGTTTCCAGCGGCCGGCGGCCCAGTGAGACAGCGACAAGCGCCGCGCCGACGGCCGGTGCGCTACGGAGCACGCCAAGGCCGATCGGCCCCACATGAAGAATGTCGCGGGCATAAACCGGCAGCAGCGCCGTGGCCCCGCCCAACAGCACGGCAAAAAGGTCGAGCGAGATTGCGCCCAGCACCACCGGACGATGGCGTACGAAGCGGATGCCTTCAATGACGCGCTCCAGCGCGCTGTTTCGGCTGATCTGCCGCGCGAGCCTGCGCCCGCCGAGCATGGCCATGCCGACGGCGGCGCCGGCGAAACAGATCGCGCAGACCGCGTAGGCGGCAAGCGGACCCACCGCATAGAGGAACCCGCCAATGGCCGGCCCTGCAATGACGGCCGTCTGGAAAGCGGAAGAACTCCAGGCGATCGACTTCGGCAATCGCTCAGGGGGCACGACAAACGGCAGCAACGACTGCCCGGCTGGCCCGGAGAAACCGCGCGCGGCGCCGAACAGCATCATCACCAGATAAAACAGGAAGACCTTGTGCAGATGGCCCAGCGTCAACAGCACGAGCAGCGCGCCGCACAGCCCTTCCACAAACAAGCTCGCCGCCAGCACTTTTCGCTGGTCGAAACGGTCCGAAACGTCACCCGCCGGCAATGTGAGCAAGAACATCGGTATGAATTCGGCGAGTCCGACGAGCCCCAGCGCCAGCGGTGTCCGCGTAATCTCGTACACCTGCCAACCCACCGCCACAGACTGGATCTGCATCGCCACCGTCGATAAAAACCGGCTGGCGAGAAACACGTTGAAATCGCGGCTGTGATAGACCGCGGGTGTGTCGCTCATGGAAGAACCGCGCGCTTGCGCCATTCCTCGCGCGTGATGCTCCACATTTGCGTGGCGTAGCTTTTGCCGGCGATCACCAGGTCGTAGTCCGGTCCACAGATTTCCCCGAGCCGTTGTGCCACCGCCTGAGAAGCCTTGTTTTCGGTATCGATCAACGAGATCAGCCTGTCCACATTCTGAGTCAGAAAGGCATAGTTCATCGCTCGGCGGGCGGCTTCTGTGGCATAGCCCTGACCCCAATAGGGACGGCCGAGTGTCCATCCCACCTCCAGACCCGGCCACCCTTCCGGATTGATAAGTCCCACCCGACCCAGGACGGCGCCGTCCGATTTACGTTCGACAACCCACATACCGTAGCCGCGCAGAACCCAATGGCCGGCTGCAACGGCCATACTGCGCCAGGCGTCATTCCGCGCGAGCGGTTCGCCCGAGAGATAGCGCATCACCTCGGGGTCGGCGTAGAAGCCGGCAAATGTATCGATGTCCGTCTGGCGCCATTCGCGCATAATCAGCCGGTCGGTCTCCAGGCGCGGTATCAGCATCGCCACTCGCTTCCTTTCGCTATCGCAACCCCGGGCCGATAGCCCCGCGAACCCTCACGACAAACTTCACGAGGTTCTGACCACTGCAGAGTTGGATACTTTGCGCCCCAGGATCATTTTAGTCTTAGGCGAATTCCCCTCATTCGCCCCTGAGAGAGCCTTCGTGCGGAGCGCCACCCCTCGCTCGCACGAGGCTCCCCTCCCGTTTTAATACAGGAAAAACGGCTTGCCGCAGATCGTATCGATGCGGGCGCGGTAGGCATGCGTGTCGTAGAGCGCTGCGATATCGACGCGGCGTTTGCCCTTGATGCAGGTGTCGCCGGGCACAGTGGTGTAGTTGCCGTCCTGAATCGCCATCATCAGTCCTGATCGTCCTTCGTCCAACAACTGCACCGCCATGGTGCCATAGTTCAGCGCCACCATGCGGTCCACCGCATCCGGTGGGCCAGCCCGCATCAAATAGCTGAGCTTCTGGTTGAGAATGCCGATACCGGTGATCTTCTCCAGTTGCTCGCCGATCATCTCGCCGATGCCGCCCAGTTTGCGGTGCCCGTAAGCATCTTCGGGACCCGTTTCTACAATATCCCCCTGTTCCAGCTGTGCGCCTTCGGACACCGCAACAATCGCGTAACTGGACGGATTGGCCGCGCGGTCCCTCACCACCAATTCCGCCAATCGCTCGATGTCGATCGGCACTTCCGCAATCAACGTGCGATCAGCATCGGCTATGTAGCCAGAGATCAGCGCCGTCTCGCCGGAATTGCGGCCGAACAATTCCACCACCGCGATGCGCTCGTGACTTCCCGCGGGCGTGCGTAACGCTTCCAGCATGGCCGCCGAGCGCGAGACGGCGGTAGAAAAGCCCATGCAGTAATCCGTGCCGAACACGTCATTGTCCATGGTTTTCGGCAACGACATCACCTTGAGCCCTTGCCCGTGCAGATGCGCGGCATAGGAAAGCGTATCGTCGCCGCCGATGGGAAACATGGCGTCAATCTTGAGCGATTCCATCACGCGCACAACGTGTGGCGTGCAATCGATCAGACCATTGTCGCCCGTGTGGAACTTGCTTTTGAGAAATTGCGGCAGGTCTACCGGCTTCACCCGTCCGGGATTGGTGCGCGATGTGTGCAGGATTGTTCCGCCGGAACGGTCGATGGTACGAACGCGCTCGGCGTCGAGATGAACGAGGCAGTCGGCGCTGCCCTGTGGGTCGTCAGGATCATAATTCAACGGCCCGGCCCAACCACGCCTGAAGCCGATTACGTTCCAGCCGCGTGCGAGTGCGGCGCGTGTTACGGCCTTGATGCAGGGATTAAGTCCCGGCACATCGCCGCCACCTGTCAGGATGCCTATGCGCATGATCGTTCTCTAACGCAGTGGCTTAATCGTGGTTCTACATTGGTAATCAAGCCAGTTTCGGCTCCAGCTTTTTGCAGGCGTCGATGAGGCCCCGCACGGCATCGGCGGATTTCATCAGTGTGGCGCGTTCCGCGGACGTAAGCTCCAGCTCCACAATCTTTTCGACGCCGCGCTCTCCGATCACCACCGGCACCCCAACATAAAGATCGTCGATGCCGTAGGGACCATTTACGTAGGCTGCACACGGCAACACGCGCCTCTTGTCGCGCAGATAGGATTGCGCCATCTCGATCGCCGCCGTTGCCGGCGCGTAAAAAGCGGAGCCGGTTTTCAAGAGGCCGACAATTTCGGCGCCACCGTCGCGCGTGCGCTGCACTAGCTTGTCGAGCCGCTCCTGCGTAATCCACCCCATCTTCACCAGTTCCGGTAGCGGAATGCCGGCAACGGTGGAGAAGCGCGGCATCGGAACCATGGTGTCGCCGTGGCCGCCCAGCACGAAGGCGCTGACGTCTTCCACGCTCACATTCAGTTCTTCGGCGAGGAAATGCCGGAAGCGCGCGCTATCGAGCACGCCCGCCATCCCGACGATCTTCTCATGCGGCAGACCAGAGAACTGGCGCAGCGCCCAGACCATCGCGTCGAGCGGATTGGTGATACAGATGACGAAAGCATTCGGCGCGTGCTGCCTGATACCCTCGCCTACCGCCGACATCACCTTGAGATTGATGCCAAGCAGATCGTCTCGGCTCATGCCCGGCTTTCGCGGCACACCTGCGGTGACGATCACCACATCGGCGCCTTCAATATCGGCGTACGAATTCGTGCCTTTGAGCCGCGCGTCATAGCCCTCAACGGGACCAGCTTGCGCGATGTCGAGGGTTTTGCCCTGCGGCAATCCTTCCACGATGTCGAACAGAACCACATCTCCGAGTTCCTTCAGGGCGATGAGATGGGCCAGTGTGCCGCCGATCTGCCCGCCACCGATCAGCGCGATTTTCCTGCGCGGCATGAACAATCCTTTCTGCACCAGAAGGCGCGGTTGGTAGCGCGCGCTCAGCGGGACCGCAAGCGCTGCGGCTCAGGCGGGCAATCGGCGCAAATCGCCACTTCCACCGTTACGTGAGAGAGGTCGGGATGGCGCTGTCGCAGCCATGCCTTTACGTCTTCGGCTGTAATCTCTCCGGGGCTGACCAGAGAAACGATCAGGCTGTGATGCCCGGGCCCCACGCGCCACAAGTGCAGGTCCGCCACGCGCGCGCCGAGTTCCGCTTCTATGAAGGCGTGAATGTCTCGCGAGAGGGCGGGATCGGTTTCCGCGTCCAGCAGAACCATGGCGCTGTCGCGGATCAGTCCGAAAGACCACGATGCAATGACCAGCGCGCCCGCAATTCCCACAGCCGGATCGAGCCAACGAATACCAAGCAGCAACCCAGTTGCAAGCGCAGCAATGGCAAGCACGGATGTGGCGGCATCGGCCACCACATGCACATACGCCGCGCGCAGGTTGTGATCGTGGGCATGGCCGTGGTCGCGATTCTGCAGGATGAGGGCGCTGGCGAGATTCACCAGAAGGCCAACAGCCGCGATCGGCAGCGCACTGGAGTAGACGATGGCCACTGGATGAAGCAGCCGGGCAATCGATTCAGCGGCCACTCCAATGGCGATAAGGCCCAGAACGATGGCGCTGGCGAACGCTGCGAGGTCACCGAACTTTCCGGAGCCGAAAGTGAACCGTGAATTGGCGGCGTGCCGGCGCGCCAGCCAGTAGGCGCCGGCGGCGAGTCCCAGCGCGGCGACATGGGTCGCCATGTGGACGCCGTCGGCCAGCAGCGCCATCGAGCCGAAGGTGAGCCCCGCGACAATCTCGAGGACCATGAAGGCTGCAGTGAGCAGTGTGGCGGCCCGAGCGCGGCCCTCGGCATGAGCATGTCCACGGCCTAGAAAATGGTGGTCATGCGTCCACAGGCCGTGATCGTGAGCATGGTCGTGATGCGCCATGGAAGAGAAGATAATCCCCGCTGGGTTCCCGCTCCAACACTGGCGACTAGCCACCGCGGCCTTGCATTTCCAGCAGGACCGCTGCGATTCCCAGCAGCAGAACGGAGATGAACGTCAGATAAAGCGCCAGGTTAAATAACGCCCCACGCCAGGAGGCGATTTCTGCGGTGCGAATCAGATTCTCGAGTTCGGCGCGATGGCTGTCGTCTTCCTGCGGGTTCAGTCCGATGAAGATGCTGCGGAGGTTCGTCATCACTGCGAGCGCCGCGACAATCAGCAGCAGCACCGCACTAAGGATGAAATAGCGCGGCCAGCCCTTATCGAGCGCGTAGGTCGCCACGACCACGAAGATACCCTGCGCCTGCAGCAGCGCGCCGGATTTGCCGGTTAGATGCGCCAAATTCTCATTCATCACCGCGCGCATGGCATGCACATCGCGCGCCTTGGCGAACGTCTCGACCTCTGCACGCACGCGCGCCTTCGATACCGGAACACCAATCAGGCTGGCGAACAGGTTGGGCATGGCGCCTACATTACGAGGGCGGCGTACGCGTGTCAGCCGCCGAGGGCCTGTACCGCCACCAGACGTAGAGCCACACAAGTGCGATGGCCGGATACATGAGCCAACTTGCCTCCGTGCCCAGCACGCCGCCAGTAAGCCAGGCCGGGCCGTGGAACGTGACATTCAACAATCGGCCCTCCGGCAGTTTCGAGCCGTTCGGGGTCCCGATGACGAAGAGCTGCACGAAGTCGAAGGCGACGTGCGAGCCGATGGCGAACCACAAGCTGCCGGTCTTCAATACGGAGTAGCACATCAGCAGGCTGATCGAGACGAGCGTGATCACATCCCAGATGTTCTCGCCCGCCTTGAAGAAATAGTGATCGGCCGCGAACAACAGCGAGACGATGATGGAGGCGGGCCAGAAGCCGATGCTTTTCCATAGCGACTGCAGGAAATAACCCCGGAAGAAATATTCTTCTCCGATCCCGACGAGAATGTTGGCGCCAAGCCATGCCAGCGCCGAACTGGCAAGCATGTTGGTCGCAAGCGCAAGGCCATGCACCTGCATGCCGCTCAGAAACAGCATTCCCAGCGCGACAAAGCCCGTCATCACGACGCCGGACGCCAATCCCTCCAGGAACGGCCAATCGAGTGCACGGCGAATGGAGATACCGTAGCTGTCGATGCTGCGATGCTCGTAAAGGGCGAAAGGCAGCGTGCAGAGAAGAGCGATCAGGAAGTTCTCGACCTCATTGAACGCCACGGCACCGGCAGTCAAACCGCCGGACAGATGCAGGGGCACGCCCGTGAGCGTGAACGCCATATCCATGAGCGGCTGGACGACCCATGTCGCCAGAGAGGCGAACAGGAGCGCGCGCCAAATATATCGCAGCCGGTTTTCATCATTCAGGATGAAGCCGGACATGCGCATCGCGGGTTACCCCAGCGCCTTGACGATCTCTTCCGTCATCTTCTTGGCGTCGCCGAAGAGCATCATGGTGTTGTCGCGGAAGAACAGTTCGTTCTCGATGCCCGCATAACCGGAGCCCATTCCGCGCTTGACGAACAGCACGGTCTTAGCCTTTTCCACATCCAGGATCGGCATCCCGAAGATGGGCGACTGCGGATTGTTCTTGGCAGCCGGATTCGTGACGTCATTCGCGCCGATCACATACGCGACATCGGTTTGCGCGAAGGCCGAGTTGATATCCTCCAGCTCGAAAACTTCGTCGTAGGGCACATTCGCTTCGGCGAGCAGCACGTTCATGTGGCCCGGCATGCGCCCCGCCACAGGATGGATGGCGTAAGAAACCTTCACGCCTTCGGCTTTTAGCTTGTCGGCCATTTCGCGCACCGCGTGCTGCGCCTGCGCCACCGCCATGCCGTAGCCCGGCACGATGATGACGGAGCCGGCGTTCTTCATGATGAAGGCGGCATCTTCCGCACTGCCCTGCTTCACAGGGCGCGTTTCCGCCTTGCCAGCCGCGGCCACTTCGCCGCCGAAGCCACCTGCGATAACCGAAATGAAACTCCGGTTCATGCCGGCGCACATGATGTAGCTAAGGATGGCACCTGAAGAACCGACCAACGCGCCGGTGATGATGAGCGCGGTGTTCTCCAAGGTGAAGCCGATGCCGGCCGCCGCCCATCCCGAATAGGAGTTCAGCATGGAGATCACCACCGGCATGTCGGCGCCGCCGATGGGGATGATAAGCGTAATGCCGAACACGAAAGACAGGATGGCGATCGACCAGAACGCCCACACCGGCTGATGCATCGTGAAGTAGAAAATTTGATGGATGATCAGGATGGCGATAATGATGTTGATGATGTGGCGCGCCGGCAGCAGGATCGGCGCCCCGCTCATGTTGCCGTTGAGCTTGGCGAAGGCAATGATCGAGCCGGCGAAGGTGATGGCGCCGATGGCGACGCCAAGACTCATTTCGATTAGGGATTGGGTGCGGATTACGCCTTCCGTGCCGATGCCGTAGGCGGCCGGCGAATAAAACGCTGCGGCCGCGACCAGCACGGCGGCCAAACCGACCAGTGAATGGAACGCGGCGACCAGCTGCGGCATCGCCGTCATGGCGATGCGACGGGCGATCACCGCGCCGATGCCGCCGCCAATGGCGATGGCGGCTACGATCATGCCCCAGGTGAGCGCGTCGGTGACATGCGTGACCCACAAGGTGGTGGCGATGGCCAGCGCCATGCCGATCATGCCGTTGCGGTTGCCCGCGCGGCTGGTCACGGGTGAGGAGAGCCCGCGCAGCGCGAGAATGAACAGCACGCCGGAAACCAGATAAGCCAGCGCGGCAAGGTCAGCTTGCACGGATGTATTCCTTCCCGCTCATGGTGTTCCCGCGCTCATCCATTCCTGCGGCACGCTTTTCACGCGAAAGCGGATGTTCTGATTGTCCGCGCTTTCGATCTTCAGCAGCACGTCTTTGAAGCGGATGGATTTCTCGGCCAGATTAAACGTGAGATCCTGAAATCGCGATGGATGCGCCAAGTCGTTCGGCGCGTACTCGCGATAGGTCAGTCTCACAGCATTCGCGTCCCTGCCGGAGTAGAGCAGCTCGAAATTGGTGTAGCCGCGGCCGGAATCGATGCTGGTTTTCTCCCCCCGCGCGGCACGGAAATCCGGCGGATCGAGGCCTGACACTTCCGTCGTGATGCCCAGTCCGCCGCCGGCGCGCGCGATGTGGCCGCTATCGTCGATGAAGAACATCATCGGCACCGCTGCCGATGACGGCTTGAGCGTGGTCAGCTCGAAAGGGTGTACCTTGATCTCGGTAGCGTCGTAGGTGGTTCCATCCTCCTGAACCCGGCGCGCTGATGCGTAATCGCCAGGGATCAGAACCATGCTGCCGAGGCCGACGCGCAATGTTGCAGGTTTGTCGATGGACCAGATGTTCCTCCGGTCCTTTTCGTAATAGTCCTTTAGCGAGACCATCGTTTCACCGACTGCCGTCGATTTCAGTTCGCCCACCGCGAAATTCTTCTGCAGGATGTGCTTTGCGGTGGCGGGCATAGGCTCCGCGGGAGTCATGCTGGAGCAGGCGCTCAGAAGCGCTGCCGCAAACACCAGCAGCCATCCGCAACATAAGCGTCGCCCGCCCCGCATCGGTGTTATTTCTTTTCCTTTTTGCGGTACATCGCCAGCATGCGTTGCGTGACCAGGAATCCGCCAAAGATATTCACGCTGGCAAGAATGAGCGCGAAGAAGCCAAGTAGCTTTGATGTCCATGCGTGACTGCCAATTGCCACC
>DATAVW010000122.1:0-26702 GCA_036267515.1 Rhizomicrobium sp. | reverse complement strand
CAATCACGCGTCCTTTGGTGGCAAGCATGACATTCACGGCGCGCGTAAACGCGCCGTCGATGCTTTCGTTCAGCGTACGGATGGCTTCACCCGCGTAGTCCAGAACACGATGCGCGGCCGCAAGGTCAGCAGCGCCGTCCGGCTTTACAGCAATTGTTGCGGCACTATCGGCAGAACGCATCAAATGACCTTTGAAGCATTGAAGGCGCCCAAGGCGGCGCGCGGTGCTGCCATCGAAGGCACAACCATTCAGGGAATCCCTAATGCCAAGATTATGGGCGTTCGCGCGGACCCATTCAAGGCACGGAACGCCTTACAAACACTTGGCTAATGCGCGAAAATATCCACGTCCGGCCAACCGGCCAGGTCGAGTTCGGCCCGATACGGCAGGAAATCAAAGCAGGCCTGCGCCAGTTCGGTGCGGCCCTCGCGCGCCAGCATCGCATCGAGCGCATCCCTCAGCCGGTGAAGAAATGCGACATCGTTGGCCGCATACGCCAGTTGCTTCTCCGTAAGTTCCGCTGCGCCCCAATCGGAGCTTTGCTGATCCTTCGAAAGATCGACATTCAGGAGTTCCCGCACCAGATCCTTCAAGCCATGTTTGTCGGTGTAGGTGCGCACCAGCTTCGACGCCGTTCGTGTGCAGTAGATCGGCGCCGCCGTCACGCCAAGGTAGTGCTTCATGGCCGCAAGATCGAAGCGCGCGAAATGAAATAGCTTCAGGACGTTCGGGTCTGCAAGCATTCGCTTTAAGTTTGGCGCCGAATAGACACCGGCATCCAACTGCACCATGTGGCAGGTGTTATCGTCGCCGGAAGAGAGCTGGACCAGGCAAAGCCGATCACGCTGCGTATTGAGACCAAGCGTTTCAGTATCGATGGCGACCACCGGGCCGAGCGCAACGCCGTCCGGCAGATCGTTTTTGTGCAGTCTGATCTTCAACGCGAAACCTCTCGCCCTTTTAAACCATCAACTCTGCGGTGCGGCAAGCGCCGGCGCCTCCGGCAGCGTCCCGAGATCCTGCGGATGCGCATAGTCCAGGCCATAGCCGAAAGGAAACAGTGGGTTGTAATTCACGTCGCCCACATTCAGCGGAGTCTGGTCAGGGCTGCGTGGCCACGAGAACGATAGCCGCCCGCGGAAATCGTACTGGATCGTGCCGTCCGGTTTTCGGAACAGAAGGTCGGCAATCCCGCCTCCTTCGCCACCCGGCAGCCATGCCGCAACAAACGCGTCCGCCGCGTTGATTTCGGGCGTGACGTAAAGCGGGCGGCCGGAGAGAAACACCACAACCACAGGAATGCCTTGCGCCTTCAGCCGGCGCAACAGCTGCATGTTCGGGCTGTCGGGCGGCTCGAAACCCACATCGGCGCGATCTCCCTGCCCTTCCGCATACGGATTTTCGCCGAAGACGACGATCGCCACATCCGGCTTCGCTACAAAGCTGCCGTCGATGCTCAGCGTGGCGCTGCCGCCCGCTGCTTTCACCTGTTCGGCAATGCCCTCGTAGATTGTCTGCGCATTGGGAAAATCGGCCCGGGCGTTGCCGTCGCCCTGCCACGAAATCGTCCACCCCCCGGTCTGTTTGCTCATGTTCTCGGCGCCATCGCCGGCCACCAGAACATTGAGATGTGGATTGAGCGGCAGAATACTGTGCTCGTTCTTGAGCAGCACAAGCGATTCGCGCACGGCCTGGCGCGCCACAGCGCGGTGTTCCGGTGAACCCAGCTCGTTCCATTGGCCGGCATAGGGCCGCTGCGACGGCAGGCCCTGCTCGAACAAACCGGCGCGCAATTTCACACGCAGGATGCGTGACACGGCCTCATCCAGCCGCGTCATTGGAATTTCGCCGGAGCGCACTTCCTCCACCATGTTGGCGTAGAGCCCTTTCCAGGTATCCGGCGCCATGAACATGTCGATGCCGGCAAGGAACGCCGCCGGGCAGCGCGACCCGGTGCAGCCGGGTACCTGCGTGTGTGCATTCCAGTCGCTGATCGTGAAGCCGTTGAAGCCGAAGCGGCCACGCAACACGTCCTCGAGCAGCGCGCGGTTCGCGGACATCTTCTCGCCACGCCAGCTGGAGAACGACACCATCACCGTCTGCACGCCCGCGGCAATCGCCGGCGGATATCCGGCCGAATGAATGTCGCGCAGTTCTTCTTCGCTGGACAATGTATCGCCTTGATCAGTGCCGTGATCGGTGCCGCCATCGCCGAGGAAATGCTTGGCAGTGGCAAGAACATGTCCGCCTCGAAGAAAGTCCGCCGCGCCGGGCTCGCCCTGGAGCCCTTTCGCCATCTCTCCGGCATAGGCACGCACCACATCCGGGCTTTCTGAATAGCTCTCGTAGGTGCGACCCCAGCGGTCGTCGCGCGCCACTGCTATCACGGGCGCGAAATCCCAGTCCTGCCCCGTCACGCGCGTTTCAATCGCGGTGACCTCACCGATCCGGCGAAGCACCGCGGGATCACGCATGGCGCCGAGCCCGATATTGTGCGGAAAAATCGTGGCGCCGATGATGTTCGAATTGCCATGTACCGAATCCGTGCCCCACAGCAGCGGGATGGCGACGTGGCCGGCCGGCACCTCCATTGAAGCGCGCCAGAATTCGTCCGCAGCGGAGAGCCAGTCCTGCGCCGGTGCACGGTCATTCCCATGCGGGCCCGAACTGCCGCCGTCCAGAATGGAGCCGAGGCTGTACTTGCGCACATCGTCTGGCGTAACCGATCCAAGATCGGCTTGGATCGTCTGCCCCACCTTTTCTTCGATGGTCATCCGCGACAGCAGATCGGCGACGCGCGCCTCGATGGCGGGGTCGTCCGGCACACCACTCTGTCCCAGCGGCCAGATTTCGGGATGAACGATGGGCATGCCCTGAACCGCCGCCGAAGCGCTCGGCTGCATCGAGGGCGTTGCAGGTGCGGCGGGAGGCGCCGCGGGGGATTCGGCCATGCTCGAACAGGCTCCGGACATTAGAAAGAGCGCGGTCAGTAGCGGGGCAAAGTTGCGCATATGCTGCGTCATACAGGAGTTCGTGTGAGGCGTGAAACTTGCTCTCCCGCTTATGGTTGCATAAGGCCAATGGTTCGAAGGAGCCATTTGTGAGACTCGCACGCCGCACGCTGCTGTCGGGAAGCGCTGCCGCCCTGGCGGCCGGGAGTTCGCTCGCGCGCGCACAGCCGCCGGTATCGCCTGAACCGTGGACGATCCCGGCGCCGCCCACCGGCTCACCGGCCGACGAATTGCGCATCCACACCGATTGGGCGCAGCTCCAGCAATATCACGAGGACAATCTACGGGTTCGCCAATTACCAGCTGCTGAACGCCGCGTTGTGTTTTTGGGAGATTCGATCACGCGCGGCTGGCAGGTCTTTCATCCGGAATTTTTCACCGCAAACGGCTTCATCGACCGCGGCATCAGCGGCCAGACCACGCCGCAGATGCTGGTGCGCTTCCGGCAGGATGTCATTCAGCTTGCGCCGGAAGTCGTGCACCTGATGTGTGGCACGAACGACGTCGCGGAAAACACCGGCCCGTTCGATCCGGAGGCGACGAAGAACAATGTGATGTCAATGGTCGAACTTGCGAGGACCCACCGCATTCGGATTGTTCTTGCCGCAGTTCCGCCGGCAACAGCTTTCCCGTGGCGCTCCGTCGCAGATTCGGTTGTTAAGATTCGCGCGCTCAACGAATGGATCCGCGCCTATGCCGGTCAGAACGGCTTTGTTTTCGCTGACTACACACCTCTGCTTGACGACGGCACGGGCGCCATGAAGCCGGGACTCTCCTACGATGGCGTTCACCCAACGCGAGCGGGCTATGCGGCGATGGAGACAGTGGCCACTGCTGCTATCAACGAAACGCTTGCGCGGAATGGTTGAAACCCCGCGAAGGAAGATCGTGCTGTGCGCCGATGATTACGGTTTGGCGCCGGGCGTGAGCCGCGCCATCCGTGAATTGCTGGCCAATCACCGCCTTTCGGCGACCAGTTGCATGGTCGTCTATCCGGAGTTCGCGCAGGAGGGTCCGCTCCTTCGGCAGTTTCTCGAGAGCTCAGATATAGGGCTGCACTTTACGCTGACGGCCGACAAGCCGTTGCAATCGGTATTGGTCGCCGGGTGGCTGCGCAGACTCGATCCAGATCAGGTTCGTGAAGAACTTCGGCGTCAGATCGATGTCTTCGTCGCCATCATGGGCACTACACCTGCTTATATCGACGGACATCAGCATGTGCAGCTGTTGCCCGGCGTCCGAGAAGCCGTAACCGAAGCAGCGGAAAACCTTGGCGCTTATGTACGCTCCACGCGCGAGCCGATCACCCGCGCAATGCTAAACCGTCCTGCACCTGTCGATTCCGCTTACCTTTCCTGGGCCGC
This sequence comes from Rhizomicrobium sp., assembly GCA_036267515.1. Taxonomy (GTDB): domain Bacteria; phylum Pseudomonadota; class Alphaproteobacteria; order Micropepsales; family Micropepsaceae; genus Rhizomicrobium. The sequence goes on along the minus strand of DATAVW010000122.1, from coordinate 22,326 downwards.
GCGTCCGCTATCGCGTCTCGCAAATCGCAGGCACGTGCGCACCAACACTGGGTTTCGCGGCGTTCGCAGCTTCAGCGAAGGCGCCGTCTTCCGCGGAGTTTTCCGTAGCATGATCGATGGCGCCGCGAGCGGCTCCATCGTCATGTGCCATCCGGGCCACGTCGATGAAACCCTGTGCGGACGCGACCCCATTCATCGCCAGCGCGAAGAGGAATTCGCCTATCTGTCGAGCGATGACTTTCCGCGCGATCTGGAAGCCGCCGGCCTGCAACTCGCGACGTTGCACGACTCGTTGCGGCCGGCCGGACCGGATCACTTGCCATTCAGCACCGCGGTGGCCTGATCAAGGCGGCCGCTGTAGGCGTTCAGCGCATCGGCCGTGATCTTTGCGTATTTGTTCGCGTCGTCCCAGCGCTCGTCTTCGATGGCTTCGCGCACGCCCGGCAAGGTCTTTGCGCCGTATCCGGTGTAGCGGCCCGGCGCATAGACGAGGTTCTTGAACCAAGGACGACCCGGCAAGCCGGCATTCGGCGCCAGCGTCTGATCGATGGTACGCATCAGGTCCAGCAGATGCGCCCTCGCCTGTGGCGAGAGCTTCGCCGCATTCTTGGCAAAAGCATCGTCATAGGCATGCGCGCTCTTCCTGAGGCGTTCAATCACGTTTTCCAGCGGCGCAAACTCGAACTTCGGCACCGGCTTCAGCGGCGTCGGCGCGCCACTTGTCCTGGTGGGATCGGCCGCGAGCTCGAACACGCGATCCGACAAGAGTTTCGCCTGCGTGTCCGCAGCTTCGTGCTTGTTGCCGGCCAGCTTCTTGATTTCGGCGTAATAGCGCGCCACCGCGTCGTAGAAATTGCCGGCTTGCTGTAGCGGAAGCTCGGCATCCGACGCGCGCAGCACCAGCCGCGCGATGGTTTTCGCAAGCGTGGCGTCGTAGACGAACCCCGGATCCACGAACCGGCTGTGATGTTCGAAGGTGTCGTAGCGGGAATGGTAGACGCCGCCACTGTCGCCCTCACCGCCGAATTCCAGATTCAGCGACGGCACGCCCAAATGCTCGAGGAACGCGGAATAATCCGAACCCGAGCCCAGCGCATCCAGCGGGAAATCCCGCCTGGGATCGGCGGCGATTTTCGCTTCCGCCTTCAGGCGCTCGACGGCTTCGGGATCGTGCGATTTTGGCTCTGCAGCATCGGCCCGCACCTTGGCGCGGTGGCGCTGGCCGACGGACACATGTGTCTCCGGATCGATAACATCATTCGCCACCTGATTGACCAAATGCTCGAAGTCGGAATTGCCCCCGGCGCTCAAGAAACCACGCGCGTTGGAATCTGAATTCACATAAAGCAGCGCCTTCTGCTTCAGATCGTTCGCGTGCGTTTCCGCCCATTCGGTCGAGCCAAGCAATCCGGGCTCTTCGCCGTCCCAGCTGCCGTAAACGATGGTCCGCTTCGGCCGCCAGCCGTGGCGCACGAGATCACCCAGCGCCTTTGCTTCTTCCAGCAACGCGATTTGGCCGGAGAGTGGATCGGTCGCGCCATATACCCAGCCATCGTGATGATTGCCGCGCACCACCCACTGATCCGGAAACTCGGAGCCCTTCAGCATGCCGATCACATCGTAGACCGGCTTCAAACTCCAGTCGGATTTGACCGCCAGATGCACCTGCTGCTTGCTTGGGCCCACGCGGTAGGTGATCGGCAGACGCCCGCGCCAGCTTTCCGGCACAACCCGACCATCCATCGACGATAGCAGCACCTGCGCATCGGCATAGGAAATGGGCAGCGCCGGGATTTTCAGGAGCACTTGCGCCTGCGCGCGCTCGAGCCGCTTCGCATTCGGTGTGGCGCCCACCCCCGGCGTCAGCGGATCGCCGGGATAGATCGTCATGTCTTCGACCGAACCGCGTTGGATGCCGCGGGGCGGCCGGGCGGGCCCGTCGGGATACGTCGCGTCAACCGAATATCCGTCATCGGACGGATCTGAATAGATGAGACAACCGGCCGCGCCATGCTGTTGCGCCAGCAGCGGCTTCAAACCGCGCCAGCCGCCGCCATAGCGCGCGATGACGATTTTGCCTTTGACGTCCACCCCAATCCGCTGAAGCGTCTTGTAGTCGTCCCTCATGCCGTAATTCACGTAGACGAGCGGCGCCTTCACATCGCCATCTCCCTGAAACGCGAGATAAGCGGGCAGCCCCTGCTGTCTGGACCGCGCCGTTGTGTCTCCAGGGATATTTGGCTCCTGCAAGGTGGCCTTGAACGGCTTTGGCCCCAGCAGTTCGACAGTTGCGCTCACCGGCGTGGGATACAGCACGTTGAAGGTTTCGATATGGGCGTCCCAGCCGAATTTCTTGAACAGGCTCAGGATGAACTCAGCATTCTGCTTATCATGCGGAGTGCCGACATTGTTCGGCTCGGCAGCAAGGGTCTTCAGCCAGTCGCGCATTTCGTCGGGCTTGATATCGGCGTCGAGGCTCCGCTCCAGCGACGCCTGTTCCAGCGGCGCAGTGGCCGGCGAGGGCGCCGCCGCAATGGCCGAGAGGCCAAGCAACGAGGACGCGGAAAGCATGAGCAGGCGGCGCATAGGAGCCTCTTCGGAATGGCGTCGTGGTAATCGCGGCATGGACCTTCGAGCAAACATGCGCCGACCCGGCTCCGCAAGACGAAAAAAGAGCGCGCCATCTCACGACGGCGCGCCCAAGAGGATGACGGAGGCTCTGTGGCTAGGCGGCGCGTTTCTCAGTCGCCTGCCCAAGCCCACGATGCAAAGCAGCCACCACGCGCGGCGCTGCGAATTCCGCGCCGACCATAAACCGCATCAACGGCCCGAAATTGTGCATGGCCGGCAGGCCCACCGCATAAAGCCCCTTCACGCCGGTTTCGAAAGTGTCGGACAGCAATGTCACGTTCGGGCGCGGACTGATCTGCTCCACCAAGTCCCGCGCCAGGAACGGCACTTTGCGCATGTCCGGCTCGTAGCCGGTCGCAGCGATCACGTGATCGCAAACCACTACGTCTTCGCGCCCCTTCCCGTCCGACAGTTTGAGGGTCACCTGCCCGTTCCGCGTCCCGGCGCTTCGGATGGAACGGCCGAGCAATAGCGGAATGTTCCGCTCGATCTTCTCGCGCATGAACCAGCCGCCAGCCGGATGCATATGGCTGCCGATGGCGCGCACCCGCAGGGATTCTGGCAAGCGATAGAAGAGAAGCGGCGCTTGTGCGCAGAACAGCGATTTCCAACCTCGGCCGATGCCGGAAGCGGGGCGATGCAGCTTGCCGATCAGGCTCTCCTCATAAGCGTCCGGCACCTTGTTGAACTCGATTTCAGACGAGCGCGCGACAATGCGCACCGATGCGCCCTGCTGGTGCAACAGCCAGGCGAGATCCACCGCCGATGCGCCGCGGCCGACAACCGCGACTTCCCTGCCTTCGAAGCCGTCGCCATCGCGATGCGCAAAGCTGTGCGACAGATAGTCCGGCCCGAGTTGCGCGAGCACGGGCGGCACATAGGCGAAGTGGCTGACGCCAGTTGCCAGCACGACATTGCGTGCCTGCAACTTCTCGCCGGTTTCGAGCGTCAGGCCGAAGCGGTCGTCTTCGGCCTTCAGCGAGACGACATTCGTTTCCTCCAGCATAGGCACGAAACGCTTGCGGAAGGTGGCGGCGTAGGAAAGGAAGGTGTCGAGTGGAACCGGCAATCCTTCATCCGCATACGGAAGACCATTCCGGTTGCAATAGGCTTTCAGGGTGGAATCTGGCGACGGCGCCGAAAGGTTCGAAACGAACCCGTCAGACTTCAGCACCATGTTCCTGGGCATGTGATCCGCCCAGGTGCTGAGCGGCTTGCCAAACACTCGAAAATCGATTCCGCGCGCGGCAAGATGCGCGGCAAGGGAAAGGCCGTGTGGGCCAGCGCCGATTACGGCAACATCGCAAACATTCATGGCGGTCTCCGTCGTTCTCGTTTTGAGACGTCCGTCTCAAGAAAGGGCAGAAAACCCGTATTCCGGGGGCGTGGCCCGTTTACTTTCGAATTCCATGCCAGGAACGGTTCATGCAGGAGGTCTTCGCGTGCGGAAGAGGGACAAGGATGTCCTGCAAGATATTGATCTCCACGAGCGTCAGCTGGACGTCCACGGCCCGTCACGCGGCCGGGTTCGCGCTGGCCGGCTGCACGGTAGAGGCGCTCGCGCCGGCAAAAGCTCCCGTCACGGTGAGCCGCCATGTTTCGGCGGTTCATCCTTACCGCACCCTGGCTCCGCTGCGCTCGCTGCGGGAGGCGATCCGGCATGCATGCCCCGACCTCATCGTCAGCTGTGATGATCGCGCGGTGCAGCACCTCGTGCGCCTGTACGATTGTGAGCCCGAAGGTTCTTCCATCGCCAAGCGCATCGAACGCTCGCTCGGCGACCCGCACGAATATGCGGGCGTGGTGTCTCGCCAGACCTCCATGCAGGCGGCGCGCAGTTTGGGAATCTGCACTCCTGAAACGCTTTCGGTGCCGGATGAAAACGCGCTTGAAGGCTGCCTAAATGCAATCGGGCTGCCGGCCGTGCTTAAATCGGACGGCAGCTGGGGCGGCGAAGGCGTGATAATCGTAAGATCGCGGCACGAAGCGCTAGCAGCGTACCGTAGCCTGGCCAATCGGCCCTCTCGTCTCAGAAGCCTCGCCCGCGCATATCGGCGCAGCGACGCCCACTACCTGGCCTCTGCGCTTGCGCCAAAATCGAATGTCGTCAGCATTCAGAAATTCGTTCGTGGCCGGTCGGCGGCAAGCGCATTCGCTGCCTGGAACGGCGAAGTCGTCGGGGCTGTGTATTACGACGTGCTGAAGGCAGATGGGACGATCGGGCCTCCAAGCGTCATACGCCGGGTGGACTGTCCGGAAATCGATGCCGCGACCAGAAAGCTTGCCCGTCATTTCCGGCTTTCCGGCCTGCACGGCCTCGACTTCATCCGCGACGATGCTGGCCACGTTCACCTGCTCGAGATCAACCCGCGGGCGACGCAGGGAGGCACTCTCGCGTTCGGGCCGAGCCGCGATCTTGCCTCAGCACTCGCCGGATGCATTTCGCCGGATGTCGAACCACGGCCCGCAATCCGCAACGACACGGTGGTCTTTTTTCCCGGTGAATGGCTGCAGGATCCAGCAAGCCCCTGGCTTCGCAATGCACATCACGAAGTGCCGTGGGACGACCCCGAGATTCTTCGCGCGTGTCTGCGGGACGCGGCGCCAAAGGCGCGCTCACCAGGGGTAGCAAGCACGCGCGAAGCCAGGGGGGCGTTACCCCTTTCATCTCCAGTCCCGGCGGAAGTGTGAATGCTGGGCTCAGCCCTTCGCTATGTGTGGCAGCATCCGCGACGCCTGGCCGGTGCTCTCGCCGAGCCGGCAGTGCTGGTTGAAAAGCTTCACGATCATCTTGTGCAGCGATGGGAATACCGCACTCCGGTGCACTTCCATGAAGCGGCGCCCGATTGGGAGCGCACGCTGCATGACTGGCTGGGTGCGCCCTGGCCATGCTGTGCCCAAGCAGAATTCCCCTCGCTTTGGCCCGAAGCGATCTCCGAAATCGCCGCAAAAGGGATCAATGCCGGCCCCGAGAGCTTCGCTGGCTATAATGATGGCGATCGGGCGCTGGTGCGTGCGATCTGGTGCCTTGTTCGGCACCTGGAACCGCTTCACACCGTCGAGACCGGCGTAGCACATGGCCTGACTTCGCGTTTCATCCTGAACGGACTCGAACGCAACCGCGGCGGCACGCTTTGGAGCATCGATCGCCCGCCGCTCGATCCCACTCTCAAGCAGCGCATCGGAATCGCCGTCCCGGAACGGCTGCGCGAACGCTGGACGTTGATCGCTGGTTCAAGCCGGCGGCGTCTGCCCGGCGTGCTGGCGCAAGTGGGACAAATCGACCTGTTCGTGCACGATAGCCTTCACACCGAACAAAACGTCCGCTTCGAGCTGGCCCGCGCCTGGGCGGCCCTGAAGCCCGGTGGCGCGCTGGTTGTCGATGATATCGATTCGAACGGCGGTTATGGCGCCTTCCTCCCCAGCATTTCAGGTTTTCGGGCACTGGTATGCGAGTCCGAACCGGACCGTCCGGACGAGCGGCGCTTTAACAGGCGGGGCCTATTCGCTGTAATTTTGAAGGATGCGTCATTCCGCTAAGCCATGAGGGACATATGGGCCAATTGGGCTTGCACCGCCGCAACAGCCCCCTTAGACGTAGCGCCCGAATTTTCACCACCAGAGAGGGTGTCGATGGCAGACGAAGCAACCGGCAAAAAGCGCGAGAAGAAAGCCGGCGGAGCCAAGCGCAAGGAGCGTAAGGCGGGCAAGGCAGGCGGCGGCAAGGGCGGCAAAAGGGAGGGCAACCCGGTCGTTCAGGAAGCACGCACGCGGTACACAGACGAACTGCGTAAGCAAGGCGTTCCCGAGGCCGAGATGAAGGCCAAGCTGAAGACGCACCTCAAAGAAGTCGTCAAGCCGGCGATGAACGAGGCCAAAGAAGGGGCGAAATCCAAGAACCTGAAGGGCCCGGAACGCCGCAAATACATTCAGGAAACTGTTCGCGGCAAGCTCGGAGCATCTGCCTGATTTTTGCAGGCGGCTGACGTTCGGGCCGGCCAAAATGCCGGCCGCTCCTTTTCGATGATGCCGGACAAGATTGGCGGCCCGCGCTCGCATCCTAGCGTGCGCGGGCCAATGCTGCTGTCATCAACAAGCGGTATAGTCGATCCATCGCCGATTTTGGTTTGTCGAGGGCAAGCCGAGCCAGCGCATGCATATCGGCGGGGGAAGGATTTGTCCTCAAGCCCCTTAATGCCAGCGACAAAATCGCTCGTTTGGATTGAGCAGCCTCGGTGAGTAGCGCCAGCGGGGGGACGAGGCGCTGTTCGGTTTCGGTGAAATCGGTGCCAAGCGGAAACAGCGGCAGCAGCCCGCGCTCGCGCAACGGCGCGAGCGTTTCTGCAATGCGCTCTGGCGTGTTGTTTCGGCGCGCGGCTGGAATTTCGTAATTCCGCCGAATCTTACCGGCATCCTTCGCCTGCCGCAGCAGATCGGTCTGGAAGCGGGAATCTGCTATCTCCAGCATTGCCGCGATGCAATCGGCGTCGGATTTGCCGCGCAGATCGGCAAGACCGTACTCGGTGATGAAAATATCGCGCAGGTGGCGCGGTATCGTGGCGCGGCCATAGGACCAGCGGATGTTGGATGTGACCTGTCCGCCGGATTTTCGTGTTGCCATTAACGTCAGGATAGAACGCGCGCCGGTCAGCGCGAACGCTTGCGCCACGAAATTGTGCTGACCGCCCACCCCGCTTACCACGCGGCCGTCTTCCAGTGTGTCTGAGGCGGCGTCGCCGAGCAGGGTTGCGATCATTGCATTGTTGACGAAGCGGGCATTCACCCGGGCGGCGCGCTTCTCCGGTTCGTTGCCGTACAATTGATTGGTGAACGACACCGCTTTCATCTGGAATTTGGCGCGCTCGTGCTCCGGCATTTCACGCAAAGCACGATAGAAACTCTTTGGTCCCAGAAAGAACGCGGCGTGCGCGAGTGCGCCATCCACTTCGCGCTTGAGGACACCGGCATCTTTGAGGTGAAGCAGACTGTCAACCAGCATTTCCGTTGCCGCATACAGGCCGATTGCGAAGGGGCCGGTGTGCCAATCAGATCCTTCCGCAGCTGCGCCAAGGCGCTGGAGCGCCTCGCAAAAGGCGCCATTTTCCTTCTGCCGCAAAATCAACGCGTGAATGGCGGCATCGCCCTCTCCGCCAATGCCGATCTGCAAGGTTCCGCAATCGGGAATGAGTCGCGCGATGTGAAAACCTGCGGCATATTCCGGCAGGCTGATCGGCTCCTTCGGCGGTGCAAATAGCGGAAAATCCACCGTGGGGTCATCCAGAATCGAGTCGAATGCCTCGGCTGGCAAATCTCCATCGCCTGGCATGAAAGGCAATTCCGAATTGACTTGCCCGACCAAAAGAAAGTTCGTTTCCGCGCGCGCACGTGCTTTCAGCACGTCAAGCGTGAGATCGGTATTGCAGGAGAGACTATAGCGCGTGTCGCTCCCCTCGCCGCGCTTGGCGACAAGCTGCGCGACCACATTGATGTCACGCGAAAGGAGGACGCCGGCGGCATCTGTATAGCCGATCGAGACGTAGTCCTGCTGCGCTCGCGGCACATTCAACCAGCGGCCCGCCAGCAGAAAGAATTCGTCGACTTCAATGTTGGACGGAAGCGTGCCGGCACGCACCGCCTTCGCATAGGCAAGCTCCGGATATTTGCCGAATAAGCGTTTGAGCACCGGCTCCAGAAAACGACGCTCAAGCTCGGTGCGGTATGGCGGCTTCTCCAGCGTCAGCGCGGTAAAGATGCGGAGGTGAATGGAGCGATCGCTCGCCGCGCGGGCGTAGAGCGCATTGGCGATATGGTTCGCCTTGCCCAGCCCGAGCGGCAGGCCCAGAACGATGTTGCCGTTCAGCCTGCGGACGATCTCATCCGCCAGGGCTTCAGCACTTCGATAGATGCCTGTCACGCCACAGCCGGCCCGAAAAATCCGGCAGCATAGTGGACTGGGCCAGCCGCAATCGCCAATGGTGCGAGCGGCAATGAGCAGCCCTACTCGAGATAGAACCGCGCCGACAATTGCAGCTGTGCACTGTTCTGTTCCGGATCGAGATTGCTGAGGGCGCGTTCATCGCGCTTGCTCTCGACCCACAGCAGCTCGCCGGTGAGCCGCACCCAATCGCGTGGCAGCCAGCTCACGGCCGCGGTGAGTGCGTCGCCATTTTCGCTGAGCGCCGGCGAAGCCCCGAACGTGGTGTGCGTCCTGGTACGGAACCAGTCGCCGCGCAGCGCTACGCGCCAGTCGCCACGCTCCCAACCCAGCAGCAGGTAAGCCGAATCGAAATCGGTTATGCTGGTAAAGCCTGCGAACGGATCGATTTCGGTATCGCCCGTCAGTGCCTGCGACAGCAGCGTAAATTCGTCGAATTTCCACGAAGCGCCGGCATTCCAGAACCGTGTGCGCCAGGCGAACTCGCCGCCATGATGCGCGGCGGGGTCGGCCTCATTGTCATAATGCTCAATCTCGAGATGCCAGCGAGAGGTATCGTCCCATGAAAGGCCGGCGTACCAGCCGGCATTGCCGTCATACTCCTTGAAAATCGGCGCGGATCCCGGCGGCTGATCGCCGAAAAGGATCAGCGTGTCGTTTGGTAGGCGCAAATGGTCGAGTAATCCGGTCGGGCGATCATTGAGCGCCCAGCCGCGGTCGGCGATCATCACGCCGGCCGGATCGTTCCAGCCGAAGCCGGCGGCGATAAACTCGAGCGTGCCTTCATCCGTGCGCCAGTCGAGTGTGCCTTCGCCGCCCATGGTGCGCAGCTCGTCGCCGAACCAGGAATTGATCGCTGACGGTGTGATCGTCCAGTAACTGGACCAGCCAAGCTCAGAATTCTCCAGAGAAAATGGCGCGAAAAATGCGCCGCCCTTTACAGACCATCGCCACGGACTGGTCGAAACCGGCCGGTAGCGAATGTACGCTTCCAATGCATCTACGAGCGTGCGCTGTTCCGGCTCGATGCGCAGCACGGTGACGGCGAGGATCTCAGGCGTGAGCAGGGCGTAACCCTCGCCCACCGCGCTCGCAAACTGGAAATTGGAATCGCCCTTTCCATAGCGCGTCTTACCCAGGCCGCCTTGCAACCAGGAGGTTTCGTCGGCTGGCGAAACCAACCGCAAATCGATGTAGCCGCTCGCACCATAGTCGATTTGCGCCTGCGCCGGCGCAGGGAAGGCGCAGAGCAGAAGCGGCCAGAGCCGTTTCATGTTACGCGGCCTCGCTGACCGAGACAGTCTGGACAGGCAACTCGATCGTGGCGGTGGTCCCCGCGCCTGTTTCACTTGCAAGTTTAAGATGGCCATCATGCAGCTCGATGACGGCCTTGGCGAAGGGAAGGCCCAGGCCGGCGCCTTGATGTTGGCCATCCAGCGCCGAGCGCAACCGGTGAAACGGCCGCACCACGCTTGCGAGCAGCTCCGGCTCCATGCCCATGCCTGCGTCTGCAATGCAGATCGACAGCTGCCCGCCTTCTGAACGCGCGTCTACCCGAACACCCCCGCCGGCCGGCGTGAATTTGATCGCGTTGTGCAGCAGGTTCGTGAACGCCTGCCTTAACCGGACAGCGTCGCCCTCCATGGACGGCGTGGCGTCCACCACGCCTGTGAACGCAATGCGGACTTTCTGTTGTTGCGCGAAATGCTCGAGACTTGCCATTGCCTGACGGAGCAGATCGACCGGAAGGATTTCATCTTTCTCGATCCGCAGACGATGCGCTTCTGCTTCGGCGAGATCGAGCATCCGCTCTATCATCGTCAGCAATTGTCCGCCGCTGGCGCGAATGTCACGCGCATAATCGACGTACCGCGGCACGCCAACAGGGCCCAGCACCTGCCGCTCCAGCATCTCACTGAAGCCGACAATGGCGTTCAGCGGTGTGCGCAACTCATGGCTCATGTTGGCAAGGAAGTGCGATTTGGCTTCGTTGGCCCGTACCGCTTCGCTGCGGGCGATTTCCGCCGCGTCGATGGCGTGGTTCAGCGCCGCTTCGCGTTCGGCGATGGATTGAGTCATGTTGATGAGCGCGTCGGCCAGATGTCCGATCTCGTCGCGCTGCTGCAATTTCGGGGGCGCGGTATAATCACCGGCCGCAATGCGGCGCGCCGCCTTGGCGAGAATCTCCACCGGACGCGAGACCCCGCGCACGATCAGCATCGCGCCTGCAACAGCCACAATCAGAGCGATTGCCAGCAGGAGCAGCAATGGCAGGAGCACGGAGCGGTAAGCGGCGAGCGCTTCGTCCAATGGATAGCTGAGAACGGCCGCTACGGGCGCACTGCCATTTGCAGTCTCCAAACGCGCGGCGACAATCAGGCTGTGGCCGCCGTTCCAGATGGCCTCATGGCTGATGGCTTCCGACAAATTGGAGGGCAATGTGAGCCGGGACGGGCGCAGCCGGCTTCCTGCTTGCGCCCCCACCCGCCAGTGTCCAGCTGCATCGCGCCTTGCGAGCATGATGCTTCGCGAGTCCGAGGAAAGCGCCCGAAGTTTTTCGAGCAGTGAATCGTCCACGGGAATGCAGGCGACGATAAACGCAATCGGCACCGGCGCACGCACCGGCACGGCCACGATCCAGTAGATGCGGGCGCCGAGAGCGGCAAGGCCGGTCGCCTTGTCGTTCGCAGCGGCAGTGGCGAGCAGATCTGAAAACGGAAAGGCGCCGCCGGACCGATTCAGTGCTCCGGTATCGGTTTCGAGCGATCCATCGAGGCTCACCAGCATCATGCGTGTCGCGCCAATGCGCTGCCCATGATTGCGCAGCGCCGACAATTCCGTATCGCGATTGTGTTGCGCGATGGCCGAGCGCAGCGCGTAATCCAGCGAAGCGATTTTCACCTCATCGGTGACCCGTTCCGACAGAAAGTCGAGCTGGCGCGTAAACACGCCCATTTCCGCCAGCAATTCCCGCTTGCCGCGTTCCACGAGATTGTGGCGCAGGTAGAGATAAGCGAACGCAGCCGTCAACCCCTGGACGGCGACGAGAGTCACCACCAGAAAGAGCGCAAGACGGTAGCGGAAACTCATCGTTTAATAAGCCCCCGTGTGAACATGCTTCGCTGGCGAAGCCGCCAGCAATGGGATGCTGAACGCAAATTTGGTGGGACCGCTTACCGCAAGCGTCGTAGACGGTGGCGGACGGCTGGGTACCAACTGTGGATGCCACACATCGACGCGATAGCTGCCCGGCGGGATGGCGGCGAGTTCCGCATGGCCCTTGCTGTCGGTCAGCACCGCCCACGGCGTGTCCGCGACATACACGTATGTGATCATGTGGTCGTGGATGTTGCAGCCGATGGATGCGACACCGGGTTTGTCGAACACCACCGGCCCGGAACGGCGGCCCTCGTCGATCTCGAATTCGAACTGTTTGATGGGCGAGAACGAATAGACCTGATGCATGGTGGTGTCATTGTTGGTGAAAATCACGTGGCCACCCCTGCGCACGATCGTGACCAGCGGAAGGAAGGTTTCCTGCCGCTGATCGATCATGGCTTCAGCCGGCAGGTGCGAGATCGGCGCCGGCCCGCCTTGCGCCGTTAACACCACAACCGCATTGGCTGCCGGCAGGCCATCCGTTTCCGAAATCTGAATATCGACGGTCGCGGCGGACGCCGGAAGCGCCATCGCCAGCAGCACGGCAAAGCAGGCGAAGGACGGAACGCGGGTAGGCATCCCTTAAAGTTAAACAAGATTGGTTACTCTTCGCTTTGCAATCGGTTGACGAAAGGTAAAAAGCGGCAACCTTGGTCAGTTTTTCGGACCATCGCTCGGGCCACTCGCGCTCCGAAATCGGGCCTGTATGATCGTCCCGCGCGAAGGGGAGTCGCATGGCCTTCTGGAACCGGCGAAAGCCGCTTGAAATTGCTGCTGCCACGGATGCAGCCCACCGGCTGAAGCCGACCCTCACCTGGCCGCATCTGATGGCGATGGGCGTTGGCGCTATTGTCGGCACCGGCATTTACACCTTGACCGGGATCGGCGCCGGGCTGGCGGGCCCCGCCGTCATCCTCTCGTTCCTGCTATGCGGCGTGATCTGCGCCTGCGCCGCGTTCTGCTACGCCGAGATGGCCACGATGATTCCGGCGGCCGGCAGCGCTTACACCTACACCTATTCGGTGCTGGGCGAGCTGCTGGCCTGGATCGTCGGCTGGAGCCTGATCCTCGAATACACGGTCGCCGCTGCGGCGGTTGCAGTAGGCTGGTCGGGTCATGCCGTGTCGCTGATGCAGGCTGCCGGATGGAATGTGCCCGATGCGCTGTTGCACGGTGTCGCCACGGGGGGGCTCATCAATCTCCCAGCAGTCGTGATCGGCGGCGCGATCACCTTGCTGCTCATTCTCGGCACGCGTGAAAGTGCCACCGTCAATATCGTGCTCGTGCTAATCAAGCTCTCAGCGCTGCTGTTGTTCGTCGTGCTTGCCGCGCAATCCTTCGATGCGACGCATTTCACGCCATTCGCACCGTTTGGTTATGGGGCCACGCCGGATGGTCATGGCAACAATTTCGGCGTGCTCGGCGCGGCAGCGATTGTGTTCTTTGCTTTCTACGGTTTCGATGCCGTCTCCACCGCCGCGGAAGAAACGAAGAACCCAGAGCGCAATCTCACCATCGGCATTGTCGGCTCGATGGCCCTTTGCACCACAATTTACGTTGTGGTCGCCGCGCTGGCCGTCGGCGCCCTGCCCTTCCAATTGTTCTCTCACACGCACAATGCCGCGCCGCTAGTCTATATTTTGCAAGCCCTCAGGCACGGCACTGCAGCGCAAATCGTTGCTGCGGCGGTGGTGATCGCGATTCCAAGCGTGATTCTAGTTTTGATGTATGGCCAGAGCCGTATCTTTTTTGTCATGGCGCGGGATGGCCTCCTGCCGCAGAGATTGGCAGCCGTCAGCACGTCGCGAGGCACGCCTGTGCTGATGACCGCCGTTACAGGCGCGGTGGTGATGGTGATGGCTGCCACCCTCGACCTCAACCGGATTGTCGAGTTCGCCAATGCCGGCACGTTGTGCGCTTTTGTCGCCGTTGCGGCTTGCATGCTGGTGCTGCGCGTCCGCGACCCTCAACGACCTCGGATTTTCCGGGTCCATGCGCCCTGGCTTGTGGGCACGGTCTGCATTGTTGGATGTCTGTTCCTCTTTTTCATCGGGCTCACAAAGTTCACGCAAATCTGGTTTGTGCTGTGGAACGCGATCGGTCTGATTTTCTACTTCGCCTACGGCGCGTGGCGCAGCCGACTGGCTCGCGCGGGTGCCTGAACGCAATCTCTAATTCGCATCAGGGAATCGCATGGTGAGTGAGCCGTACGCTCCAACCGACCGCAGGAAAATGGCGCTGGTGCTGACGGCTTCGTCCGCCGGTACGGTTTTCGAGTGGTACGATTTCTTCATCTACGGCTCGGTCGCACCGATCATCGCCAAACACTTCTTCGCAGCCGCCGGTGAGACGCAGGGCTACATCCTCACCTTGCTGACCTTCGCTGCCGGATTTTTCGCGCGGCCCTTCGGGGCCATTGTGTTCGGCCGGCTAGGCGACCGCACCGGCCGCAAGCGGACATTCCTCGTCACCATCACGGTGATGGGTGCGGCAACCTTTCTCGCGGGTCTGTTGCCCGATGCCAGCGTCATCGGAGTCGCTGCGCCGTGGCTGCTGGTGGCTCTGCGCGTGGCGCAGGGCTTTGCCATTGGCGGTGAATATGGCGGCGCGGCGATTTACGTGGCGGAGCACGCGCGCGCGGACAATCGCGGCGGCGCCACCGGATGGATTCAGCTGTCGGCTTCGATCGGACTGATTCTCGCGCTCGGGGTCATTCTGATCGTGCAGCGCGCCACCGGCGATGCGGTGTTCACCGCCTGGGGGTGGCGTATCCCCTTCCTGCTTTCGGCGATCCTGCTGGGTATTTCGCTGTGGATACGGCTGCGGCTGGACGAATCGCCTTTGTTTCAGCGCATTCGCGACGACGGAAAACTGGCGCACGCGCCGTTGCGGGAAGCGCTGCTCGATCGCACCAATCTCAGGACCATCCTGATCGTGCTGGTCGGCATCCTCATGGGACAAGGCGTGGTCTGGTATCTGGCGCAATTCTACACGCTGTTCTTCCTGCAGCACGTGCTGAAGCTCGATCTTGCGCACACCACGATGTTCATCATGGTGGTGACGGTCATTACCCTGCCCTTCTATGTGTTCTTCGCCTGGCTATCGGACCGCATCGGACGCAAGCCGCTCATGCTGGCAGGATTACTGGTGGCCGCGCTCGCCACCTTTCCGATATTCCGCATGCTGACGGAAGCGGTGAACCCGACGCTGGCGCAGGCGGCCCGCAACGCGCCGGTGACGGTGATCGCCGCGCCCGCCAATTGCTCGCTGCAATTCAATCTCACTGGCACCGCAAAATACATCAGCTCCTGCGACATCGCGAAAGGGGCTCTCACCAATGCCGGCGTCCCCTATCGCAATCAGGCTGTGCGGGAGGGCAAGTTCGCCAAGGTGCATGTCGGCATTGCTGACGTGGCAAGCCCTGACGGCCGCAACCTGAACGCTGCGGATCTCGCCGCCGCGAAAAAGGATTTCGCGCTCCGGCTGGACAAGGCGCTCAACAACGCAGGCTATCCTGCGAAAGCCGATCCCGACGCGGTGAATACCGGACGCACCTTGCTGCTGCTCACGATCCTCGGGATCGCCGCCGCAGCTTTGTATGCGCCGCAGGCCGCCGCACTGGTGGAGCTATTCCCCACCCGCATCCGCTACACAGCATTGTCTTTGCCGTACCACGTCGGCGTCGGCTGGTTCGGCGGATTTCTGCCGGCGACCGCCTTCGCCATCGTGGCTGCGACGGGAAATATTTACGCGGGGCTGTGGTATCCGGTGATCATCGCGGGGCTGGGCTTCGTTGTATCTCTTCTGCTGCTGCCCGAAACGTTCCGCCGCAGCATCGCGTAACCGTCATCGTTGACGTTGAATCATCCCCCCAACGTCGTCGCCCGCTTCATGCGGGCGACCCAATTTTCTCTTCTCAAAGGGGTCGCCCGGATGGCGCTGTTTCGCGCGACCGTGCGATGACGATATCGGTTTTGTTCCTTGCCGTGCGGGATGCGGGCCCGTAGCTTGCTCGTAGCACACGCGCCGCGAGTGGCCGAGCGAAAAGAGGGGACCAATGACGTACGATCCAACAGTTGATGGAAAGGCCCCACAGCCGCCATTTCTTTGGGTTGAGCAGACGGCCAGCCTGATAATGTTCTTGGCCGGGATAATGTTTGTAATTTCTGTCGTATTACGGGTCTGGCCGCCTTCGGAGAGCACTGGATTCCGGCGGCATCGGGTTTCGCAGGCATAGCTGCCAGCTGTGCCTTTCTTCTCATGGCAGGCATGGCAAAGGTGCTAGTTGATGTCCGCCGCTTGCTTCGCGAACTGGTTATCCGCGCCAAGTCAAATTAGACCGCCTCCCCTTCATTTGACACTTATGCTCAGCCGTAGCATAAGGTCGCGGCCGGCCTTGAAGGCCGGCAATTTCGACCCATATATATGCTCAGATTGAGCATAACATGGTGCCAAGATGCTGAACGCGCAGGCCCGCAGCAACCCAGCCCTTCCCTTCACGCCGGAAATCGCACGCGCCACGCGTGGACTTTACGAGCGCGTGTCCAACGTGGTGCCTGAGATCGAATGGGCGGTGCACGCGCCCTTTATCCACGCGATCAACCGCCTGAAGCGCCAGAAGAACGCCGTCATTCTCGGCCACAATTACAGGACGCCGGAGATTTTCCACTGCGTCGCCGATTTTGCGGGAGACTCCCTGCAGTTGGCGCGCGAGGCGGCGAAGACGGACGCGAAGGTGATCGTGCAGGCCGGCGTGCACTTCATGGCCGAGACCTCGAAAATCCTTTCGCCGGAAAAGACTGTGCTGATCCCCGATCTGCGCGCCGGCTGTTCCCTCGCCGCATCGATTACCGGTGCCGATGTCCGCCTGCTGAAAGCAAAGTATCCCGGCCTCCCGGTCGTCACTTACGTGAACACCTCCGCCGAGGTGAAGGCGGAAAGCGATGTGTGCTGCACATCGTCGAACGCTGTCGCTGTGGTGGAAGACATCGCGCGCCAGTGCGGCGTCAATACCGTCATCATGATCCCGGACGAGTACCTCGCCGCAAACGTGGCGAAGCAGACGCCGGTGAAGATCATTGCCTGGAAGGGCCGCTGCGAAGTGCATGAGCGGTTTTCGGCAGATGACATCCGCAATTACCGCCACTCCAATCCCGGCGTGGTGGTGCTGGCGCATCCTGAATGTCCGCCGGAAGTGGTAGCCGAAGCGGACTTCGCCGGCTCCACCTCCGCGATGATTTCCTATGTCGGGAAGCGGCGGCCGGCGCGAGTCGTCATGGTCACCGAATGCTCGATGAGCGACAACGTGGCGGTGGAATATCCCGATGTGGATTTCGTGCGGCCCTGCAATCTCTGTCCGCACATGAAGCGGATCAGCCTGCCAAAGATTCTGCATTCACTTCAGACCATGACCCATGAAGTCACCGTCGATCCCGCTACTGCCGCGCGCGCCCGCGCCGCGGTCGAACGCATGCTGGCGGTAAAAACCACGGCGCAACGCGCGGCCGCGTGACATGCGCACCGACAACATCATCGAATGCAGGGGCGCGCTTATCCTGGGCGCCGGCCTTGCGGGCCTCTTCACCGCGCTGAAGCTTTCGCCCTATCCGGCCACGGTGATTGCCGGTGCGCGGCCGGGACATTCCGGCTCCAGTGCCTGGGCCCAGGGCGGCATTGCCGCTGCGATGGGTGAAAGCGACAACTGGCAGGCCCATGCACGCGACACCATCGTGGCGGGCGCCGGGGCCTGCGATCCGGCGATTGTCGAATTGGTCACCCGCGAGGCCGCCGCGCGCATCGAGGATCTGATTGCGCTCGGCGCACCGTTCGACCGCAAGCCGGATGGTTCGCTGGCACTGGGCCGGGAGGCGGCGCACTCTGCTGCGCGAATTGTGCATGTGTCGGGCGACCGCGCCGGTGCAGAAGTGTCACGCGTTCTGGCGGAGCGGGCGCAATCCACGCCATCCATCGCCTTGTGCGAAGGCTTCCACGCCATCGAACTGGCGATGGAGAACGGCCGCGTCGCGGGCGTCTTCGCACGTCATGGCACGGGCACGGATGCGCGACTGGTGCTGTTTCGCAGCAATGCGGTGATCTTTGCCACCGGCGGCATCGGCGCACTCTACGCCGTCACCACCAATCCATTGGAATCGCGCGGCGAAGGTTTGGGCATGGCGGCACGCGCGGGCGCGGCCATTGCGGATGCGGAGTTCATGCAATTCCATCCCACCGCCATCGCCGTTGGCCGCGATCCGGCGCCGCTCGCCACGGAAGCCTTGCGTGGCGAAGGCGCGTTGCTGATCGACGAAACCGGCCGCCGCTTCATGCCCGGGGTGCATCCGGACGCCGAGCTTGCGCCGCGCGACGTCGTCGCCCGTGCCATCCATCGGGAAATTGCCAGCGGCCATCGCGTGTTCCTGGATTGTCGCGAGAGCATCGGCGCGCAATTTCCGCAAAAATTTCCGACTGTGTATGCAGCCTGCATCTCCGCAGGGATTGACCCCGTTTTGCAGCCCATTCCTGTTGCACCGGCCGCGCACTACCACATGGGCGGCATCGCGACCGACGAGAACGGACGGTCCTCGCTGGAAGGCCTCTGGGCTGTTGGCGAATGCACGTCCACGGGATTGCATGGCGCCAACCGCCTCGCCTCCAATTCCCTGTTGGAAGCGCTGGTGTTCGGCGCCCGCGCCGCCGACGACGTGCGCGGCACGATTGAGCCACGATCTCACGGTGGATCGCCGCCGGCTCCGCAGCATATCGCGGCCGGTCCGCCGCCCAAGCAGTTTCGCGATACCATGAGTCGCCATCTCGGCCTTCAGCGCGATGAGAGCGGCATCCGTGCAGGAATTGCCGGTATCCGTGCCGTGGAGCGTGCTGCCAATGGCGAGCCATCGGTGCTCAACATGACGGCGGCGGCGAAACTCGTCGCTACGGCTGCTCTGGTTCGGCGTGAAAGTCGCGGTGCACATTTCCGCAGCGATCATCCGCAGACGGATAAAACATTCACACGTAGCGTGCTGACGCTTGCGGACGCAAAGCGAATTGCGGCTGACGCCGTCTCTTCCGGCCGCTCGCGCGCCCGCTTATGACATTGGCTCTCCCCTTCACCCGGCCGCCGGAGGCGATGCTGGTCGAGCCGATGGTCCAGCGCGCCTTGGAAGAAGATCTCGGCCGCGCCGGCGACCTTACGACGGAACTCACCGTTCCGAAGGATAGAACGGCCAAGGCCCGGCTGGTCGCGCGAAACTCCGGCAGCATTGCCGGGTTGATCGCCGCGGAGTGCACCTTCCGCCTGCTGGACAGCTCCGTCCAATTTCACTGCGAATTGCCGGACGGCTCTGCGGCCGCGGCGGGGAACATCCTCGCCACCGTCGAAGGCGGAGCCCGCGCGATTCTCACAGCGGAGCGCGTGGCCTTGAATTTTGTCGGACACCTCTCCGGCATCGGCACCGCCACACGCGCACTGGTGGACGCCGTGAAAGGTACAGGCGCGAAGATCGTGGATACCCGCAAGACCACGCCCGGCCTGCGCCTGCTGGAAAAATACGCGGTACGCTGCGGCGGCGGCTTCAATCACCGTTTCGGTCTGGATGCTGCCGTGCTGATCAAGGACAACCACATTGCCGTTGCCGGATCGCTCGCGGAAGCCGTGAAGCGCGCGCGCGCCGGTATCGCGCACGTGATGAGGATCGAAGTGGAAGTCGACACGCTGGAGCAGCTTGAGGAAGCGCTGTCCCTTGGTGTAGACACGATCCTGCTCGACAACATGAGCACCGATGATTTGCGCCGCGCCGTGATGATGGCGAAAGGCCGCGCCGTGTTGGAAGCCTCCGGCAACGTGACGCTCGCCACAGTGCGCGTCATTGCGGAAACCGGCGTGGATTACATCTCCTCCGGCGCGATCACCCATTCCGCCTCCACCCTGGATGTGGCCCTCGACTTCTGAGGGTTGCCCTCCACCTCCTCGCAACCGCGGTCGCTTGCTGCGTGTTTGAAGATTTTATGCCTGCATTAGGCTTGATATTTCCCGTTATACGTTCTATTTCTGTACCAATTCTTAGAGAAAGCCATGGAACAGGAAACATCGCCCAATTGGGCGCAAGCCTTTGTCGGAAAAGGCGAAAGGGAGGTCTGGGCGGTCCCAATGCCCGAAGGGCTTTCTACTCACGACAAAAACAGATTTTTGGATGTCAAGCAGAACGCTGCCTTCGCCGCCCGCCGTCGCGCAGAACGGCAAGCATTGGAAGCGCTCGCCGCGGAAGCGGCGAAAACCCGCGGCTATGGCGGCGAAGAGGACGACGCGGAGGACACGGACGACACCGAGGCTGTTTCCAATCTCCTGCCTTCCCCGGCAGGGGAACCGGAGCGGTCGGCAAAGGATTCGACCCCGCTTTCGCAAATTCCATTGGTGATCCCAAATGGAAGCACCGATGTCCTGCTGATCGCCGCTTGCGCCGGTCTGATCGAGCACATGACGCACTACATCGCGCGCACCGACTCCGCGATCGATGCCTGCACAAATTTCATGGACCGCATCTGCTCGATGATGAAGTCGTCGGCCGAGGTTGCGAAGGTCGTGGGCCGGTTGCGTGGGCTTGAGCCCGAAGAGAGCCGCCACCGCATGATCGTCGAGCACGCACAGTAGGGGGGAGGAGTTTTGCGACAGTGACTTCAACGATCAAGATATTGCGGCCCGAGGATGTCTGGCACCCACGGATTGGAGCGCCACTCGGCAACCGCAATCATCTGAAACACGGGCGTCAAACGAAAGAGTGCAAGGCGATCCGCCGCGCCATCGCTAAGTGGCGTCGTGAAACGAAAGCGGTGCTTGCCTGCGCACAATATGAACTCACGGTGCGTGGCGTGGCGGGAATGCAGGTCGCTGCCGTTGAACTTCCTCGCCCCCGCGTCCGCGGGGGGAAAAGGGGATGAGATGGGACGCCTATCCTTTTTCGCGCATGAGGCGGGCCTTGTCGCGCTGCCAGTCGCGCTGCTTTTCGGTTTCCCGCTTGTCGTGAAGCTTCTTGCCGCGCGCCACGCCGAGCTCGCATTTGGCAACGCCCTTCGGCGTGAAATAGACACGCAGGGGAATGAGCGTCATGCCTTCGCGCTGGATGGCAATGCTAAGCCTCCTCGCCTCGCCCTTGTGCACCAGAAGCTTTCGCGCGCGCCGCGGCTCGTGATTGAAGCGGTTCGCCATGGTGTATTCGGGGATGTAGGCGTTGACGAGGAAGATCTCGCCATCTTTCGCGTGCGCATAGGATTCGCCGATATTCGCCTTCCCGCTGCGCAAACTTTTCACTTCAGAGCCCATGAGCTGCAGCCCCGCTTCCAGGGTGGACTCGATGGCAAAGGCGTAGCGCGCCTTCCGGTTATCGGCCACGATTTTGCGGTCGTCATCTTTCTTCTTTTTAGCCATCGGCTACAGCAGTCCAGCGGCAATCATGGCGTCGCGCACTTTGCCCTGCGCGGCTTCGGTCGCCGGCATCATCGGCGAACGGAGCTCATTGTGACAAAGGCCGAGCAAAGAGGCGGCATGTTTCACACAGGCCGGACTCGGATCGATGAACATTGCCTCGTGCAACGGCATCAGGCGTTCGTGAATTTCCCGCGCCGTGTCGAACGCGCCCTGCATACACGCATCCTGAAACTGCGCGCACAGCCGCGGTGCAATGTTGGCCGTCACCGAAATGCAACCATGTCCGCCATGGGCCATATAGCCAAGGGCAGTTGGATCGTCGCCCGACAACAGCCGCCACTTCTTGCCACAGGCCAGTTTCTCACGAGTCGGCCGAGCCAGATTGGCGGTCGCATCCTTCACGCCGATGATGTTCCCGATCTTCGAAAGGCTCGCCATCGTTTCCACCGAGATATCCACCATCACCCGGCCGGGAATGTTGTAGAGGATGATCGGGATATCGACCTCCTCTGCCAGCGTTGCAAAGTGATGGTAGATCCCCTCCTGCGACGGCTTGTTGTAATACCCGGTGACCGACAGCACTGCATCGGCCCCCGCATCCTTTGCCGCTTTGGCGTGTTCGATCGCCATTGCGGTCGAATTCGAACCGGCGCCCGCGATTACCGGCACGCGGCCATTCGCTTCCGTTACGCAGATCTCGATGACGCGCCGGTGCTCGGCATCGCTCAGCGCGGCGGCTTCGCCCGTGCTGCCGCAGGGCACAAGGCCGTGCGTCCCCTCCGCGATTTGCCAGGCGATCAGGCTGCGAAGTGCCCCTTCGTCCAACTGACCACCCCGCATCGGAGTGACAAGGGCCGGAATGGAACCTTTGAGACGGTCGCGCACATCCCGCATCGAACAAATCCAATCAAATCTCGTGGCAAAAATAGCGCCCGCGGCATGGATGCAGCAAGACGAAGCTGGCCTAAGGCAGATTCAAACGCTACTGATAGGGAGCCGATGCAGCCATTCATGCAAGTTCCAAGTAAAGTGAAATGACGCGTTTCCGTGCCCTGCTTCTTTTGGGCGCCGCTCTGGTGTCCGGCGTGGCCGTCACCGCGACCGTTTTCGACCATGCCTCTCTGCTGAGCGAGGAAGCCGTCGCCCAGCCCAGCGTGAACATGCCGCTTCCGGCCGGGCT
>DATAVW010000121.1:0-47068 GCA_036267515.1 Rhizomicrobium sp. | reverse complement strand
TTTCAGCTCGACACGGCCGATAATTTGCTGGCGCGAAAGGCGGTGACGCAGGCGCGCATCTTCAAGCGCGCCCTCAATGTGGCGATCATCATGATCACCGCAGGCCTTGCGCTGATGACGTTCGACTCCGTGCGCCAGTTTGGCGTGAGTTTGTTCGCATCTGCGGGCGTGGCCGGGATTGTGGTGGGCTTGGCCGCTCAGCCCCTGCTCGGAAATCTTCTGGCCGGAATGCAGCTTGCGGTGACACAGCCAATCCGGATCGACGATGCGATTTTTGTGGAGAACGAGTTCGGCTTCGTCGAGGAAATCGCCACCACTTATATCGTCATTCGTCTGTGGGATTGGCGCCGCCTCGTTTTGCCCCTGACCTACTTTTTGCAGAAGCCGTTCCAGAACTGGACGAGATCCGGCACCGCTCTTCTGGGCAACGCGAAGATCTATCTCGATTACGCCGCACCGGTGGACCGCATTCGCGAAAAGGTGGAGGAGATCGTCGATGCCTCCGATTTGTGGGACCGGAGCATCGTCAATGTTCAGGTCACCGACGCGAACGAACACACCATCGAGGTGCGCGCTCTGTTCAGCGCGCGTGATTCGGGCGCGGCAAGCGATCTGGCGTCCGTTGTTCGCGAGCAACTGATCGGGTTTGTGCAGAGAGAGTGCCCTTATGCGCTGCCCCGGCGGCGCAATGAAAATCGCAGCGTCGCGGACAATGCACCGAGCGGCCCGCCCATTCGCGCCAGCTAACCGCCGCCGGCAGGACGGGCCAGGAACGTTCTCGCGCAGGCGACGTTGTCTTTTGCGAGATTTCTGGAAGAGGCGGCTATGCTCCGTTGGGCAGTGATTTTTCTGATTCTGGGTCTGGTTGCTGGCGTGCTTGGATTCACAGCGATTGCCGGCGCCTCCATTGCCATCGCCAAGTTCCTGTTTTTCTTGTTCCTTGCGATCTTCCTGGTGCTGCTGGTTCTCGGCCTCACGGCCGCGCGTCGCATCACGCGAAGCTAGCTCTCCGCGCATCACGATGGCGTCGATCGGGTCGTTGTCTCCTCCCCGGTGGCGCTGTCGCGCGGTCGATCAGCGCGCCGGCTTGCGGAACTTGTAGATGAACTGGTCCGTTTTGCCGCGGATCGAGGGATTGAACACGTTTTTGGTGTGCGGGTCCGCCGGATTGCGCAAGCTGTTGTCCTCGCCCTCGAAGATGAAGCCGGCTGCCAGCACCTCCTTCTTCACCGTCGCCGGGTCGATGCGGTGCAACGTCTCCGTATCGCGTAAGCCCGAGCCCGCCTGCGCCACGTGATCGAGCACGACGTAAACGCCACCGGGTTTCAATGCGTCGTAGACCGCCTTGTTCACGACGGCCATATCCTCCGGACCGAAGAACGAGTCACGGAAGTCGTGATAATTCTGCGAGGTCCAGATCACGTCCGCCTTTTGGGGAATCTCCATTTTTGCCAGCGGCGCGTGGATGAGCGACACGTTGGGATAGTTCGCCGTGTCGTTTGCCACCGCCGACACCGAAGGGGGTTTGCCCTTCAGCATCGAGTCGATCTCGGTTGGATAATACGCATAAACGTGCCCCTTTGGGCCCACTGCCTTGGCGAAGATGCGGGTAAAATAACCCTTGCCGGGGACCAGATCGACCACCACGTCGCCGGGCTTGATGCCGGCAAAGGCGATCATTTCCGCAGGCTTCCGGTCGGCATCGCGGACCGTATCCTCCGCCGGCCGCGCCTTGTCAGCCACCGCGGCGGTTGCATAGGGCGGCATGGGCCGCGCCGCGGCGCCGCCGAAAATCAATGCGGCCAGGACGACCGTGAACCCGATTGCAGATTTCATGACGAGCACCTCCCCTGAAGGGCTAAACATAGCGTAAGTTACGGCGGGTTCGAGGGCGTTCGGGCCGGAGCGGGAGAAAATCCATTTCTGTATTCGAACCGCGCGCGCGGTGCTGGCCCGCGTTCGTCATCGGCGTGCTCGCGCTCAGCGCGGCGTCGGAGTCCGCGCTCGCCCAGGTTGAGCAGGTGGTGGTGACCGGGGCAAGGCTGCCGGAAGCTGTTGGCAGCCCGGCCTTTTCCAGCGTCACGCTCAATGCGCAGCAGCTCTCGACCTCCGACCGGTTGGATCGGTCGCTCGAGCAGGTACCGGGCCTTTCATTGTTTCGTCGCACCAACAGCGTGAGCGCGAACGCCAGCACGCAGGGCGTGTCGCTACGCGCGATTGCGCCGTCGGGGACAAGCCGCGCGCTGCTGCTGCTCGACGGCGTGCCAATGAACGATCCGTTCGGCGGCTGGGTGATCTGGACCCAGCTGCCGTCCGAAGACATCGGTGGCGCAGAGATCATCCGCGGTGCGGGCGCTGGGCCTTATGGCGCCGGCGCGCTCACCGGAACGATCCTGCTGACGGAACGCGACTCCTCGCAAGGTGTGGCGGATATTGAAGGAGGCTCGCTGGATTCCGTCCGCGGCGGGATCTCGCGCGGTGCGACAATCGACGATGTCGATTTGTTCGCCAGCGTTTCCGGCGAACGCACAAACGGCTGGATTCCCGTGCACGAGCCGGATCGCGGTGCGGCAGACAATCATGTGTGGTTCGACGGCGGTTCCGCATCGTTGCGCGCGCAAACGCAAATCGGCGATGTGCTCTCGTCGGCGCGCATCGGCTACTACGACGAGGGCCGTGGTGCCGGTATTGTCGGCGCGACGTCGGCCGCGCGCGGCTACACCGCAAGCCTCACCTTTGCGGACGCACCGGCAGGTGCAGATATCGGCTGGCGCGTGCAGGGCTGGCTGCTGCGCAGCAATTTCTCCAATGAATCCGTTTCGGTTGCACCTGGGCGCACGGATACGACGCCGGCCAACGATCAGTTCGCCACGCCCGCGCTGGGACTTGGGTTTAACGCCGCGCTTTTGGGCGAGAGTGGTGCCTTCCACTGGGAAGCGGGCGCCGACCTGCGCGACGATTCCGGTGAATCGCGTGAGCTGTTCCATTTCGACGGGACGACATTCGAGGGTTTCCGGCGCTCAGGAGGTCGCTCGATTGTCGGCGGGCTGTATGGCGAAGGCGCCATTGATACCAGCCAATGGCTGCTGACCCTCGGCGGGCGCGCCGATTATTGGGCAACCTCGCAAGGCCATCTGGTGGAAATCAACCGGCTCAATGGCGATGTCACCAACCAACAGGAGTTTGCAGGCAAGCACGGTTTCGTGCCGGCGGCACGCGGTGGCATCCGCCGCAATTTCAACGATGGCGAATATCTGCGCGCTGCGGGTTACGTGGGCTTCCGCACGCCGACCTTGAACGAACTCTATCGTCCGTTTCGCGTAGGCAATGTGGTGACAAACGCGAACGCCGATCTGCGGCCCGAGAAACTGTATGGCGCTGAAATCGGCTATGGTGGCGTGTGGGGTGCGCTGCACTGGGATGCGACCGGCTTCTGGAACGAGCTGCACAACGCCATCGCCAATGTCACCACCGGCGAGAATCTGCAGCAGCGGCAGAATGCCGGCGACGTGCAGGCCTTCGGCTTCGAAGGGCAGGTGACCGAAACGTTCAGCAAGAGTCTCAGCGGCTGGCTGGCCCTTTCCTATACGGATGCACAGTTCGTTTCGGGCCAGCTTGACGGTCTGCGGCCAGCGCAGGCGCCGCGCACAATGGCGACAGCAGGCACCACCTGGCAGCCAATCACCGCATTCTCGTTAGAAGCGCAGCTGCATTGGGAGGGCTTGCGCTTCGAGGACGACCGCAACACGCTGCGGCTCGGTGCCGCGCTGACACTCGACCTGCGCGCCACCTATGCGCTGACTGACGCGGTGGCCGTGTACGTCGCCGCCGACAACGTGACGGGTGCGAATGTCGCCACCGCGGCGGCCACCGATCCGCTGCTCGGCACCGTGATTTCCTACGGCCAGCCGCGGCAAGTCTGGCTGGGAGTGACCTACGCCGAATAGATGAGCAAAGCGTGGCAGAACCGCCTATATGGGGCAGATGGCTCTTACTCCTCTTATCGGTTTGTCTTTTGATGGCCTGAAAGCCGCGCTGGCGGACGCCGGGGTGCCCGAAAGGGCCGTCGGTATGCGCGCGCGGCAGTTGTGGAACTGGATCTATGTCCACGGCGCGCGCGACTTCGCCAGCATGAGCAATCTGGCCAAGGGTTTTCGCGGCGACATGGCCGAGCGGTTTTCGCTGACGCGGCCGGAGATCGTTACCGAACAGATTTCCAATGACGGCACCCGCAAATGGCTGCTGCGGGGCGCAGCCGGCGCAGAATTCGAAACGGTGTTCATTCCGGAGCCCGGCCGCGGCACGTTGTGCGTCTCGAGCCAGGTGGGCTGCACATTGAACTGCCGCTTCTGCCATACGGGCACGCAAGCGTTGGTGCGCAATCTCACGCCGGAAGAAATTGTCGGGCAGGTGATGATCGCGCGCGATGCTTTGGGCGACTGGCCATCGACCGGCGAGAACCGCCGCCTCACCAATGTGGTGATGATGGGAATGGGCGAGCCGCTCTACAATTTCGAGCATGTGAAAGCGGCACTCGCCATCGTGGCGGACGGCGACGGGCTCGCGCTCTCGAAGCGCCGCATCACCCTTTCCACCGCCGGCGTGGTGCCGATGATCAGGCGGGCAGGGGAGGAGATCGGGTCCTCGCTTGCCATTTCGCTGCATGCCGCGCGCGACGAGGTGCGCGACATCATCGTGCCGCTCAACAGGAAATATCCGCTTGCCGAATTGCTGAAGGCCTGCCGCGATTACCCCGGCGTTTCGAACGCGCGCCGCATCACCTTCGAATATGTGATGCTGAAGGGTGTGAACGATTCACTGGCGGACGCCCGCGAGCTGGTGCGCGTGATCAACGGCATTCCCGCGAAGATCAATCTCATCCCGTTCAACCCGTGGCCCGGCGCGCCGTACGAATGCTCGGACTGGGAGCAAATAGAGAAAGTTGCCGATGTGGTGAACAGCGCCGGCTATGCCTCGCCGGTGCGTACGCCGCGCGGGCGCGACATCATGGCGGCCTGCGGCCAGCTCAAAAGCGAGTCGGTCAAGCAACGCGCCAGCGAACGGATGGCGCAACTGCGGTCCGCTGAACTGGCGCGCATGCCGGGCTGACAATGGCGAAATTTGATGAGGTCTGGTTCTCGTTGCAAAGATTGTTGCATCGAAAGCAGCGGTTGAACGGCTGGAGTCGAGAAAAAGACGATACCGGTCTTCGATTTGAGATCCAGGATGTCGACTCGACATCTATCACCGTCTTGCCGGGCAAAGGCCTTCCTAGACGGATAAGCAAAAGTGATTTCGAGCAGGTGTTCGCGTTCTGGAGCCCCTATTGCAAAGGAAAAATTCCAAGGCACGAAATGGCTCGGTTATCCCAAAACACGAGCTACATATTTGCGATACTTCGCTGGCAAGAGAGACTAGCGCGCTCATGACGATAAACGCGCAGCAGATTGAGTATTGGAACGGGCTGGCGGGCGAACGCTGGTCCAAGGCGCAAGACCGCATCGACCATCACCTCGGCCTGATTACCGAAGCGCTGCTTGCACTAGCGGCACCCAAAGAAGGCGAGCGTGTGCTGGACATCGGCTGCGGCGGCGGCACCACCGCGCTGATCCTGCGCGAGCGCGTGGGGCCGGAGGGCGCCGTCACCGGTATCGACATTTCCGCGCCGAATCTCGCATTGGCGCGGGCTCGCGCGCATGCCGGAATGGCTGACGTAGCTTTCCTCAAAACCGATGCCGCCACCTACGAGTTCGAGCCCACGTTCAACCTCGCATTTTCGCGGTTTGGGGTGATGTTCTTCGACGATCCGGCGGTAGCCTTCGCCAATCTCCGCACAGCGCTGGTGAAGGACGGCAGGCTGGTGTTCGTCTGCTGGCGGACATTCAAGGAAAACGAATGGGCCTTCGCGCCCTACGAGGCGGCGCTCGATCTGCTGCCGCCACAGGAGGCGATGGATGCGCACGCACCCGGACCGTTCGCATTCGCCGATCGCGAGCGGCTCATGTCCATTCTCGAGCGCTCAGGTTTCCGTGACATCGCGGTAAAGCCGCTCGATACCACCGTGAACATGGGCGCCACGGTGGACGATGCCGTCACTGAAGCGCTGACCATCGGGCCGCTGGCCCGCGCCGCAGCGGAGCTCGACGAAGCCACGCGCGAAAAAATCCGCGCGCGCATACGGCCGGTCATCGCGAGGCACCAGACAAGCTACGGAATTGTCGCGCCAGCTGCGGTTTGGCTCGTCAGCGCGCGAAGATGATCACTGCGGCGGCGCTTCGCCGAGCACGCTGGCGCGCATCCAGCCACTGAGCTGGCCGTCGCGCACTTCGGCCCATGCGCCGGATATTGCGATCAACTGCACCTGCTGTCCTTTGGGTTCTTTTTTCAGAACTTTCGCTGATGTTTTCGGCAAGGCGGGCAAATCCGATCCGCCGCGGTGCACATAGCGCACGCCAGTGATTGGCTTCGCAGCGCTGACAATAGACTTGGTGGCGGCCGCCGATGCTGTGCGATGCGCGACGCTCGCGTCGGTTGTCGAAGCAGACGGGTGGAACAGCGCAATGATCTTGTCGGCACTCTTGAAGGCGGCGAACGCCAACGCTCCGACAAGCGCGATAATGCCGAGCTTGCTGCCGCGTGAGCCCATCTTCTGGCGATAGGAGAGGCCAGTTCCGGGAATCCCGGCATTGGTGGTGACGCCATGGCGGCCGATGTTCACGTCCGCGCCGCGCGGCCCGACGCTGGTGGAGACTCCACTCTTGCTGACGTTGATGCGAACGCCGGGAAGAACGCTGAAGACCCGATGAAAGCGCAAACCCATCAGACGTCCAGGTCCGCGTACAGGGCATTGTCCTGGATAAATTCGCGGCGCGGCTCCACCACTTCGCCCATCAACTTGGTGAAGAGGTCTTCCGCATCGTCCGCGTGCTCCACTTTCACGCGCAGCAAGGTGCGGGCGTTTTCGTCCAAGGTCGTCTCGAACAGCTGCTCGGGGTTCATTTCACCCAAGCCCTTGTAGCGCTGCAAGGTGAGGCCCTTGCGTCCCCATTCGAAAATGGCATCCAGCAATTGCGAGGGCGAGCGCACCTCCCGTGCCCCATCCTTGCGCTGGAGTTTCGCGGCGTGGAGGTACACAGCCTGCAAGTCGGCCGCCATCCGGTCGAGCTTGCGGGCATCGGCGCTTGAAATCAGCGCTCCATCAATGGCAACTGTTTCGCGCAAGCCCCGCACTTCGCGCCAGAACTTCAGTCCGCCGTCGATTGTCGGCTCGCCGTGCCAGCCGCGCTCGATTTCGTCCGAAAGAGAATCGAGTCTCCTGGCGATGTACTCCGCCCCGCTTGCAGCCTTGTCGCGGTCGTTGAGAATCTCCGGATTGAGGGCGCCGGCTATCGCAGCCTGCTCCAGCACGAAGCGCGGATAGGCTTGCGGAAATCCCCTCAGCGCCGCCACCGCCAAGCGGGCTTTTTCAATCACATTCCCTGCATCGGCTCCGGCAAGGGTCTCGCCGTTGTGCAATGTGATACTAAGGCCCTCGGAGCCTTCCGAAACAAGATATTCCTCGAACTCCTGTTCATCCTTGAGATAGCGTTCGGACTTGCCGCGCGTCGCCTTGTAGAGCGGCGGTTGGGCAATATAGAGGTGGCCCCGCTCGATCAGCTCCTGCATCTGCCGGTAGAAAAAGGTAAGCAGCAGCGTGCGGATGTGCGCGCCGTCCACATCGGCGTCCGTCATGATGATGATCTTGTGGTAGCGCACCTTATCCGGGTTGAACTCCTCGCGTCCGATGCCGGTACCGAGCGCGGTGATGAGCGTCGCAATGGATTCGCTTCCCAGCATTTTGTCGAAGCGGGCGCGCTCCACATTGAGAATCTTGCCGCGCAATGGCAGTACCGCCTGATTCTTGCGGTTGCGTGCCTGCTTGGCGCTGCCGCCGGCCGAGTCACCCTCGACGATGAAAATTTCGCACTTCGAGGGGTCGCGCTCCTGGCAGTCAGCGAGCTTGCCCGGCAGTGAAGCGGAATCCAGAGCGCCCTTACGGCGGGTGAGTTCGCGCGCTTTGCGTGCTGCTTCGCGGGCGGCAGCGGCTTCCACCACTTTGCCGACGACGGTTTTCGCTTCCGATGGATGCTCCTCAAACCAACGGCCCAGCTGCTCCAGCACCACACCTTCAACCGCCGGCCGCACTTCCGAGGACACCAACTTGTCCTTCGTCTGCGAGGAGAATTTCGGATCCGGCACCTTCACCGACAACACGCAGGTGAGACCTTCGCGGCAGTCGTCGCCGGTAAGCGCGATCTTCTCCTTGCGCTGAGCGCCGGACTCATCCGCGTACTTCGTCACCACGCGCGTAAGCGCCGCGCGGAAACCGGCCAGATGCGCGCCGCCGTCGCGTTGCGGAATGTTGTTGGTGAAGCAAAGCGTCGTCTCGTGGTAGCTGTCGTTCCAGGCGAGCGCCGCTTCCACCGTGATGCCATCGCGTTCGGCACCGATCATCACCGGCGCGGGGATCAGCAGATTTTTGGCGCGGTCAAGATAGCGCACGAACGCTTCCAGCCCGCCGTCATAATGCAGCGTGACTTCCCTCTTCTCCACGCCGCGATTGTCGGCCAGCACAACGGTCACGCCGGAATTGAGGAAGGCGAGCTCGCGCAAGCGATGCTCAAGCGTCGCGTAATCGAATTCGGTTTTGGTGAAGGTGCGGGGCGAGGGCAGAAACGTGACTTCCGTGCCGCGCTTGCCATCCACTCTGCCGACCACTTTCAGCGGCTCGACGGGATCGCCGTCGGTGAACCGCATGTAGTGTTCCTGGCCGTCGCGCCAGATGCGCAAATCCAGCCATTCGGACAGCGCATTCACCACCGACACGCCGACGCCGTGCAGGCCGCCGGAAACCTTGTAGGCGTTCTGCTCGAACTTCCCGCCGGCATGCAGCTGGGTCATGATCACTTCAGCGGCGGAAACGCCTTCGCTTTCGTGGATGCCCGTAGGAACACCGCGGCCGTTGTCGCGCACGGTGCAGGAGCCGTCCGGGTTGAGGATGACATCGACGCGGTCGGCATAGCCGGCGAGTGCCTCGTCGATGGCGTTGTCCACCACCTCATGCACCATGTGGTGCAGACCGGAGCCATCGTCGGTATCGCCGATATACATGCCCGGCCGCTTACGTACCGCATCGAGACCTTTCAGCACTTTGATGCTGGCGGCGCCATATTCGTTCGGTTCGGGCAGGGCTGAAGAAGAAACCATCTTATCTCACTCTGGAATGCGGGAAAGGCGCGACTCCGCGACCTCGAAAATGTCGGCATGGCCGGAAAGGGGCGCGAACATCGAAAGCTCGGTGCCTGTCATCCAAACCTGCGCGCCCAACGCCAGAATTTCTTCGAACAGTGCGGCGCGGCGCGTAGCGTCCAGATGAGCGACGATTTCGTCGAGGAGCAGGATAGGCGCAAACCCTTCTCTTATATGGGAAAGCTGCCGTGCCTGTGCAAGCACGATGGAGATCAAAAGGGCCTTCTGCTCGCCCGTGGAGCAGTCCCGGGCCTCCATCCGTTTGGTGGTGTGGCGCACCAGTAGATCACTGACGTGTGGGCCGAATGCAGTTCGCCCGCTTTCGGCATCGCGCGCGCGGCCGCGCTCCAGTGTTTCGCGAAAGACAGTCACCGAGCCTTGGCCGCTTTCTGTGCACAGCCGATCCGCATCGCCGTCCAGGCTGAGTTGTGCCGACGGAAATGCGCCCGCGTCCCTACGTTCGACGAGAGCGGCATTCAGCCGCGCGACGGCTTCGCTGCGCGCGGCGATGATCGCAAGCCCATGCTCTGCCATCTGCTCTTCGAGGCCCGACAGCCAGGCAGGGTCACGCGGCCCATGCTTCAACAGCCGCGCGCGCTCCCGCATCGCCTGTTCATAGCGCAACGAATACCGCGCATGGCTCGGAGTAAAGCCAAGCGTGAGACGATCCACGAAACGTCGGCGGCCGCTGGCGCTTTCGATGAACAGGCGGTCCATGGCGGGCGTGAGCCACGCCATCTGGATGAATTCACTCAAATCTGCGGAATTCTGTGCCGGTGCTCCGTTCAGCCGCACCTGCCGTGCTGTGCCGGTGCCACTCACTTCCAGACCGGTGCCGATCTCGTAACTCTCGGCGCCACG
Source organism: Rhizomicrobium sp. (assembly GCA_036267515.1). Lineage (GTDB taxonomy): Bacteria > Pseudomonadota > Alphaproteobacteria > Micropepsales > Micropepsaceae > Rhizomicrobium. The sequence goes on along the minus strand of DATAVW010000121.1, from coordinate 36,919 downwards.
TCTCACGATGGACGAAACCGCCCAAAGATGTCCTGCCGGTGCAGGGCCTTTGCGCGTGTGTTCGGAAAGCGTTGCACCGCGAAGGCCCCGGCCTGGCGCCAGCAGCGATATCGCTTCCAGCAAATTGGTCTTGCCCGCACCATTGGCGCCTGCCAGCACCACCGGCCGTCCGCTCACCGCAATTTGTGCCGAGGCATAGGAGCGGAAGTTCGCAAGCTGCAGCTGTGTCACCGCAAGCCTGGGGAGAGCCGAGGCGGCAGGTTCCCCCTCCCGCACGGGAAAAGAGGATTGCTGGTTCTCGAAAACAGAATTCAAATTCTCACACCCGCATCGGCATCAGCACGTAGAGCGTGCGCGGATCGTCGGCGTCTTCCACCAATGTCGGCGAACCGGCATCGTGCAGCAGGAAGCGTACATCCTTGCCTTCGATTTGCCCGGTAATATCGAGCAGGTAGCGCGCATTGAAGCCAATCTCGATCGGCGACGCCGAATAACTGGCGCCCACCTCTTCGGTTGCGGTGCCGGAATCCGGATTGACCACCGACAACGTCACCTTGTCCTTGCCGATGTTGAGTTTCACCGCGCGCGTTTTGTCGGCGGAAATGGTGGAGACGCGATCCACGCTTTGCGAGAATTCGCGCGAATCCAGCGACAAAGACTTGTCATTGTTCGTAGGAATGACCCGCTGATAGTCGGGGAACGTACCATCGATCAGCTTGGAGGTGAGATCGATCCCGCCAGAGACGAACTGGATTTTGGTATCGGAAAGCGAAATGTCGATGGCATCTTCGGTATCGTCGAGCAGGCGACGCAGCTCCGTCACCGTCTTGCGCGGCACGATGATGCCGGGGATATCCGCGGCGCCATCGGGCAGATCGAGTTCGAAACGGGCAAGCCGATGGCCGTCGGTGGCCACCGCCCGCAGGGCACGGGCTTTGCCGTCCTTCGCCGCGTGCACATAAATGCCGTTCAGATAGAAACGCGTCTCTTCGGTTGAGATTGCGAACTTCGTTTTGTCGATCAACCGCTTGAGCTCTTCGGCACCAAGCCGGAATTTGTGCGGCAACGCGCCCGCGGCCATTTGAGGAAAGTCTTCTTTCGGAAGGCACGCCAGTTCGAACCGTACGCTGCCGGAAGACACGGCCAGCCGCCCCCCTTCAGCAGTCAGCAACTCCGCCTGCACCTGCGCGCCTTCGGGAAGCTTGCGCACGATGTCGTAGAGCATGTGGGCCGGCGCGGTCGCTGCACCGTTGCGCAGCACATCGGCGGAAAGAGACTCAACGATTTCGATATCCAGATCCGTCGCGGTCAGCTTGAGGCTGCCCTTCGCCGCCTCGATCATGACGTTCGACAGAATGGGAATGGTATTACGGCGTTCGACGACGCTCTGGACATGGGAAAGCGCCTTCAGGAATGCGCCCCGTTCGACGGTGATTTTCATAGCTTCCGCATCCGGCTTGAAATCGCGCCTGGATCTGCCGCAAGGCCCCTCCTTGCGGCAGCTAAGCGCCTAAATGCTTGAGGTTTTTTTAGGCTCTCGACTCAAGCCCCCCACTATATCAGGCGGGGTGTGGGGTGAACAGGTTTGAGCAGAGCCATAAACAGCCTTGGAGCTGCGCAGCGGATACAAAAAAAAGGCTGCGGACCTAGGGATTCCGCAGCCCTCTCTAGGTGGGGTTTCAACGCTTCACACACTCCGGGGTTTCGACAATACCTGCTTCAGGAAATCGACTTCCTGCTTCAGGACCGTATCCGTACTGCACAACTCGACGATACGCCGACAGGCATGCAGCACGGTTGTGTGATCGCGGTCGCCAAAGCGCCGGCCAATTTCCGGCAGCGATCGCATGGTGAGTTCTCGCGAAAGGTACATCGCGACCTGCCGTGGCCGCGCGACGCGCCGGCTGCGTTCCTTGGAATGCAGATCGCGCAAATCCAGCTTGTAGAATTCGGCAGTTTTGCGTTGGATGTCCTCGATGCCGGTTTTCTTCGGCGGCGCGCCGCGCTGGCTGATGGTATCTTCCGCAAATTCCATGGTCACGGGCTTCTTCGTGAGATCGGCATAGGTCGCGATTTTGGTGAACATGCCGATCAGCTCGCGCGGGCTCGCTTCTTCGATATCGGCAATGCGTTCGAGCACCTCGTCGGGGATGCTGACATGCGGACGTTGGCTTGCAAACTCCTGCGCGCGGGATCTGAGGATGGCAAGGCGCATGTCGCGATCCGGCTGCGCCAGCGCGATCACAAGACCGCCGGTGAGCCGGGAACGGATGTCCGGTCCCAGCGCATCGAAACCTTCGGGCGCGCGATCGGCGGCAATGACGACGCGGCGGCGAAGATCGGAGAATGCGTTCACCGTATGCAAGAATTCAGAAATCGTCGAGCTGCTGCGGCAGATGTGCTGGAGATCGTCGATCAGCAGCAGTTCCGCCGCGCGGACTTCGTCCTTGAATGACAATGTTTCGCGGCGGTGCAGTGCGCCGAGGAATTGGCGCATAAAATCTTCCGCACCCAGAAAGAGCACGCGGCGGCCGCGCTTGCGCGCTTCCAGCGCGGTGGCATTCAGGATGTGGCTCTTGCCGTATCCAAAACCGCCGTGGAGATAGAGAAGCGAGGCTGCACTTTCGTCCCCTTCTGCGAAGCGCCTCGCCACCTGGCAGGCAAATTCGTTGGCGGATCCCACAATCAGGGTCTCGAAGGTCTGTGTGGGATGGAGAACCCGATTCCACAGATTGCGCCGTTGTTCGGTGCTGGCTGCGGCTTGCGGAAATTCGACGGCGATATTGCCGGTGCGTCTCGGCGCACCAGGCTCAAGGTTTACGCCGATGGTGGGCGGCGCCAGAACAATGGAGACAGACCGCGGATCGCCACCTTCGGCGCGCAGGGCGCGTTCGATGCGCGCGGTATAATGGTTTGCCACCCAATTGCGCACGAACGGCTTGGGCGCCCCGATCTTCACTTCGCCCCTTTCCATGCTGAGGAGCTGAAGCGCACCGATCCAGGCGTCGAACACCGGATCGCCCAATTCGCGACGCAGCCGCTCGCGCGCCGAAGTCCACATCGTCTTTCCATCGATGTCTCTGCTCGTCGTTTGTGCCATCGTCCCTTTGCCTTTTCTTCTTGTTGGCCGGCTTCGGCCGGCGCCCCTTCTTCGAGAACTCGACTCACACACCCGCGCCAACCCGACGCGCCACTCCCTTCCTTTGCGTTTCCGTCCTCTGCCACCTCCTTTTCGTCAGCTCTGCCGCCAAGGCAGGCCACTCGCTTTCCAGCCCGCGAGACTGCCGCGATGCCGCGCCTCGTCGAGATCGCCCTCGAAACCCTGGGCGACGTTGTAGGCGCGCGAGAATCCTGCCTGGGTCATGGCCATCGCAGCTGCCTGCGACCGGCCGCCCGTGCGGCAGAGGAAGAGAAGCGGCGTGCTGCAGTCGCCGCCCACGCGCTCCAGCGCCGCCTCGACTTCGGCCGCGAAGTTCGGGTTGAGTCCCATGCCGGGGTAGCTCTGCCATTCGATCCGCCAGAGTTCGTGGCCAAGGCTGGAGAGATCGGGGATACCGACAAAGCTCCATTCGGCGGCTGTTCGGACATCGATCAGTCGGGCAGCGCGGTCTTCGGCAAGAAGCATCCAGGCCTCTTTCGGCTCCAGATCGCCGGCATAACCGCTCAGGGACGGTTGACCCGCCATGGACAAACTCTCCCGATTGCGCAAGCTGATGCTTGCACAGTATTCACCTGGGCCAGTACTGGCCGTTAACTTTGATTACACGCTAAGGACCTGCCGGAAGGGTGCTTTTACTAAAATTTATTGGCCGCCCAACCGGTTATGCCTTTATGCCCCATTTCAGTGACAAGGAGATTAACCAGTGGGGCTCGGCTTTCAACGTGAACGAAAGTCGAAACTGCGTCCGCGCAAAACATTGTCAGTGCGCAAGAATTATCAGTTTGCGGAGGTTTGTTTTTCCGAATTCTGCCGAATCAAGGATTTATGACTTCTACGCAACAGAATTGCGACAGTCTGTCTACTGACGAAGAAAATGTCGAGTGGAAACCAAGAATTCGCTTGCATTCCCGAAATACCGGAAACGAGCGAAAATGTCAGCCGGATAACGCAGCGACGCGATGCGCGAGACGCGAAACCTTACGGCTGGCCGTGTTCTTGTGGATCACGCCCTTGCCCGCGCCCCGCATGATCTCGGGTTCGGCGGCCTTCAGCGCCGCCTGGGCTGTCTTTTTGTCGCCGGAGGCGATTGCCTCTTCCACCTTGCGCGTGAAGGTACGCAGCCGGCTCTTCCGGGCCTGGTTGATGTCGGTGCGCTTCTTGGCGGTGCGGACGCGTTTTTTGGCCGAGGCGATATTGGGCATTCGGTTCTCGTGAGGTTCTCTGGAAGGCGGCGCTTTTAGCGGCTCGGCCGCCTCGGCGCAACCCGTACCGCCTAGCGATGTTTGAATTCGGGTTTACGCTTCTCACTGAAGGCCGCCATGCCCTCTTTCTGGTCCTCCGTCGCGAACATGGAATGGAACACGCGGCGTTCGAAACGGATGCCTTCGGCGAGAGTGGTTTCGTACGCACGGTTGATGGCTTCCTTGGTCATCATCGCGATCGGCGCTGATTTTTCGGCGATCGTCTGTGCCGCCTTCATGGTTTCGCCCATCAGCTCCGCTGCCGGCACCACGCGCGACACGAGTCCGCTGCGCTCGGCTTCCGCTGCATCCATGTTGCGGCCGGTCAGGCACATTTCCATCGCTTTCGACTTGCCAACAAAACGGGTGAGGCGCTGCGTGCCGCCGATGCCCGGCATCACCCCGAGATTGATTTCGGGCTGGCCGAACTTCGCTGTGTCCGCAGCGATGATGAAGTCGCACAGCATGGCGAGCTCGCAACCGCCGCCCAAGGCGTAGCCGGCCACAGCCGCAATGATCGGCTTACGGACATCGACGATGCGGTCGGCGGCGTCGGCGAAGAAGTTGGCCTTGAACATCTCCATATAGGAGCGCGGTTGCATCTCTTTAATGTCGGCGCCCGCGGCGAACGCGCGATCTGAACCCGTGATAACGATACAGCGCACGGCATCGTTGGCATCCCATTTCTCCAGCACGTCGCATAGTTCGCGGAGCAATTCCGAATTCAGCGCGTTGAGCGCCTTCGGCCGATTGAGAGTGATGACGCCGACCGCGCCCTCGGTCTTCGCGACAATGTTGGCGTAGTCCATCTCGTATTCCTCGCTTAAGTGCTGCTTCCTTGCGTGATATTCCACCCGGCGCAAGAGCCGCGGGTTATTGCTGATCTGCTCCGTCGACCGGAACGCAGTCGCGGTGTCCGGCTGCGACGCAATCGGAAACGTGCTCGTAATGGGCGAGCCAGCGCATCAGCCAAAACCCGAGTGCCACAAGCAGGATAACGGCAACCAGGCCGATCAGATTGGCGCGGGTGCGGCCGTCCTCGTCTTCGGGCTCCTCATCCTGATTCATTCGAGGTCCAAGGGGCGGCTGCGTCTCCCTTTTATGCTGGCCCTGATCTTCTTGCCTTCGAGTCGGCGCTCACGGCTGGCCTTTGTCGGTTTCGTTTGCTTCCTTGGTTTCGGGGGCACAGCGGCCCGGGTAATCAGATCAACGAGCCGCGTCCGCACATCCTCGCGATTGCGTTGCTGATCACGAAAGCGCTGCCCCCGCAGCACCAAGACCCCGTCCTTGGTCATGCGACGGCCGGCAAGCGCGCCGATGCGGGCCCGAACCTGATCGCTGAGGGACCGGGAATGGCCGACATCGAAGCGCAGTTCTACCGCGCTCGCCACCTTGTTGACATTCTGGCCGCCCGGACCGGAGGAGAGCACGAACCGCTCCTCGATTTCGGATTGGTCGATGAACAATCCTGGTTGAATAACAATTCTCGCCATCGCTTCATATAATCTGCATTTGAAACTCAATTTCAGAAATACACCGGACTCCTTAATCGTCTCTTTTTTTACAGTTCATTATCAAGCATATGAACCCATATTGTCTGTGAGGCTGGGACATGTCGGGGCAACTTTGCGCCAGCCCGCGCGTTGCGCGTCCGTCATCGTAAGCCGAACCATGAGCACCGAAGACACAGTTCAATCGACTGGCAATATCGAAATTCATGTTTCGGGTGCAGAGGAGGTTTTATTCCTTCCGGGCGCACGCTGGAAGGTGGAGAGCGGCTACACCTTCGAGTTCCGGCCGAATGGGAATTTCGAAGTGCGCAATCCGGCCAAGGCCCTGGTGTGGGAAAGCGCGACTGGCGACCTTGGTGCGACGAAACTGGCGCTGCAACCCAATGGGGATCTGCTGATTTGCGCCGGCGTCGATCCCGTTCCGCTATGGCAGAGCGGCACGGCAGGCAATCCTGGCGCATTCATTGCCTTTCAGCAGGATGGGAATTTCGTAGTGTACGGGAGGGATGCTCACCCGCTCTGGGCATCGGATACGGTCGGAAAATGAACGCTCCTTGAACCACAATGCTGCCACGAAACAGTCTGGCTGCGGGAACCGAACTGACCCACAACAGTTGTACCCTCGCGTGGCAAAGGCGCCCTCCATCTCCTCCGCGAAACGAGAAAGGGCGCTGCGCGGCTGTGGTACCCTTGGTTAGATAGTTTCTCTCGCATAGTGCGCCACAGTCGGAGAGCGGTCCGGCAAACCAGCCCCTCCGCAGGTCCGGGCCGCTCTTTATTATTTTCGATATTTTTTATCCCCATCATCTGCGCAGGCTGCGCCCACAATTTGCGTTCCAGCCCAAACGCGGAAGCCCGCCGGTGATCTGGCGGGCTTCGCTGTCAGGGGTGTCCAACAGGTGACCAACAACATTCAAGCGGCCCGCAAAGTTGCGGGTGCCGCAAGCAACTGCTTACGGTACGTAGCGCAGACTCAGCGCGCCGATGCCGCCCGCCACGTTAAGCCCGGTGTTGCCCTCGATCGAGAGCGGCTGCAGGGTGATGGAACGGCCGAAGCCGCCGATCAGCGCGTTGGCGCCGACGCCGACGCCCGCTGTGGCGCTGGCCGTCAGACCGGCATAATCGCCTGCCAGGGCACCGCGCTTCGGACCTGCGCTCGGCGCGAACACCGCCCACACGATCACCGCACTGTCGGTGTAGCCGATATCGACTCCGAACTTGGAAATGCTGCCGATATAATGCTCGCCCACGGCGCGGTCAGGATGGAAGTTGCAGCGCAGATCCTTGGATGACCCAAAGATGAAGCCCCAGCCACTCGCCACGTGACAGGTGAGCGTGCCAACCTTGACGCCTGCCGCTTCGGCCGGCGCCACGGCAACTGCCGCGGAGGCCAGCAATGCCGCACCCAGCGCCAATGCAAATTTCTTCATGATTTCTCACTCCTCATGTTTTCCGGTTTACGCCGCGCCTGCCAGACATCGGCCGGCCCGAGCCCTACTGGGCGCCGCGGACGAAACGCACGCGCTGTAGCCCAGGTTCCTTTCGCAGGATTCGCGCACGAAAAAAAGTGTCAATTGAGGCGCAGTATAGCCGGAACGCTATTTGGTTCCCGCAAAGTTCTCGTCACCACGGTCCTGAATGGCTACCGTCGAGGCTCTGCGGTAGGCCGGCCGATGCTCACATAGCGAAACCCGGCCTCAGCCATTTGGGCGGGGCGGTAGATATTGCGCAGATCGATCATCACCGGCGATTTCATCAGCGCCTTGACGCGTTTCAGGTCGAGAGCGCGGAACTCGTTCCACTCCGTCAGGATCACCACTGCATCGGCGCCCCCCAGCGCTTCATATGCACTCTTGCTGAAATGGACATCGAGAAGTTTGCGCGCCTCCTGCATGCCTTCCGGATCGTAAGCCCGAATGGTCGCACCCTTCTCCCGCAGGGCTGGAATGATCGACAGACTTGGCGCATCGCGCATGTCATCGGTGTTGGGTTTGAACGTGAGGCCGAGCACGGCGATGCACTTGTCGTTCATGTCGCCCAGGGCGGCGGCGATCTTCTCCGCCATATGGGCCTTGCGCGCCTCGTTCACCTGCACGACCGCATCCACGATGCGCGTGGGCGCGTCCACCTGCTGCGAGGTTTTGAGCAGCGCAAGCGTATCCTTCGGAAAACACGAGCCACCGAAACCCGGCCCCGCATGCAGGAACTTGCCGCCGATGCGGCCATCGAGCCCCATGCCGCGCGCCACATCCTGCACATCCGCATTCACCTTCTCGCAGATGTCGGCCATTTCGTTGATAAACGTGATTTTGGTGGCGAGGAACGCGTTCGCCGCGTATTTGATCAGCTCGGAGGTTTCGCGCGACGTGAACAGGAGCGGCGTTTCGTTGAGATACAGCGGTCGGTAAACTTCCTTCATCACCGCCCTGGCGCCATCGCTTTCTGTGCCGACCACCACGCGATCAGGCCTGCGGAAATCCTCGATGGCCGAACCCTCGCGCAGAAATTCCGGATTGGAGGCCACGTCGAATTTCGCATGCGGACGCGCTTTCCGGACGATCTCTTCCACTTTGCGGCTGGTGCCGACCGGCACCGTGGATTTGGTGACGATGACGGTATAGCCGTCGAGGTCCTCTGCGATCTCCTCGGCGGCCGCGAAGACGTAGCTTAGGTCCGCATGACCATCGCCGCGGCGGCTCGGCGTCCCAACCGCGATGAACACGGCGTCGGCCCGCTTCACCGCGCTGGAGAGTTCGTCGGTATATGAAAGCCGCCCTGCCTTCACGTTTGTCGCAATGACGTCCTCAAGTCCTGGTTCGAAGATCGGAATTTTGCCGGATTTCAGCGCCGCGATCTTAGTCGAATCTTTATCGACGCAGATCACGTCATGACCGAATTCGGACAGGCAGGCGCCGGATACAAGTCCGACATAGCCGGTTCCAATCATGGCAATGCGCATGAATGCCTCTCGATAATGGATGCAGATGGAATGGCTGCTCTGTCCGATATTTTTGAAGGTGTTGCAAGGCTTGCAGCACGCGCGGAGCGGGTGACGAACATGCTTCTTCGCTTCTATTCTTGCTTGATGTAATTTGAAGGTGTCGTGAACCACGGTGAAGCAGACGGCTATGGCTTATGACCGCGTGCTCAGTGTTCGGGAACACGATGATGGCGTGAATTCCTGGCGAATGGCCGAGGTATCGGCGCCTCCCGAATTGCGCAACGAGATTTACGGCTATAGCGATTATCGTGAGCGCACCGGCCGCTTTACTGTCCGGCGCGAGCTCCCGCATGCAGAGGGTGTGCTGATCGTCAATCTCGGTGCCCCCATCGCGATTACCGGCGGAGATGGCCGGATGTTGCAGCTCAAGCCCGGCGACTCGTTTGTGGCCGGCGCGCACCTTCGCCCTGCGCTGTCGCATTCGGAAGGGGCGCAGGCGGGCATGCACGTTTTCCTGCCGCTCGCGACGCTGCGCCGGTTGTTGGGGATGCCGATGGATCGCCTGGTAGATTGCGTTGTCCCTCTCGATACCCTTCTGGGCGCCGGCGCGCGCGACCTCGGCGCAAAGTTGTGCGAGGCGAAGGGTTGCGCCGCAAGGATCACGCTGCTCGATGCCGCACTTGGCCGCTACCTCACACAGGTTGCACCGCTCGCCCCGCAACAGGTGCACGCACTGCAACTGCTGCGCGCGCACCCGAACAAAGACATCTCCGAGATTGCGCGCGATGTCGGCTGGAGCGGGAAGCACCTTGCCTCGCGGGTCAAGGACGCGATCGGCATCGGTCCACACTGCTTCCGGCGACTGCTGCGCTTCCAGATGTTGACGGCCATGATCGGGCGTCGTGCCGGCCCGCCGGACTGGGCCGGGCTCGCGTTCGATGCCGGCTATTGTGACCAGCCGCATATGGTTCGCGAGTTTCGGGAGTTCAGCGGCATCACGCCGACGATCTACCGGGCGCGCAGCTTGCCCGACGGCGGCGGCGTCGTTGAGGCCTGAGGTGCGTTTCATACAATACGCTGCTGGCGCGCACGGTTAGTCTTTGGCGTGACACTGCAGGAGAAGCCAAATGCGACACGAGATCATCCCCAATCTCCGCTATACTGATGCGCCCCGCGCGATCGATTTCCTATGCGCTGCATTCGGTTTCGAGCGCCGCGCCGTTTATCCGGACGAGAAGAATCCTCGCGTCATCCAGCACGCGCAGCTGACGTGGCACGACCGCATGGTGATGATTTCGAGCGCGCTCGACACGGAACATGTCCGGGCCGCCAAAATGAAGACAGCCGCCGAGGCGGGCGAACCAACCATGGGCCTTTATCTCATCGTCGAGGATGTCGATACGCATGCCGCGCGCGCCCGTGCCGCCGGCGCTGAAATCATCGACGGCCCAGATGACAAGGGCTATGGCGGCCGCGGCTATTCTGCGCGCGATCCCGAAGGAAACGTGTGGAGTTTCGGCAGCTACGATCCGTGGGCGTGAGAAGGGTTATACAAGATAAGATCCCCATATCGTCATTGCCCGGCTTGTCCGGGCAACCTATTTTTTCGAACAGAAATTGGGTCGCCCGCATAAAGCGGGCGATGACGAATCACAGGGTATCCAGATTCGTACGTGCTTTTCTCTGGCGCATCAGCCCGCGCGCAGCAGCCACACCGCTTCGTCGCGCTCAAACGTCAGAGGCACGCGTAGTCGTAGCCGCCTTCGATATGCGTAATCTTTCCATGTTTGTCTGATGACCATCGGGGACGCTGAATCTGCTTCCGCACGGCGGGAGTCCCCAACCATAATCAAGATAATTTCTGGGATTCCCGTTTTGGTCCCACCGGGGGCATTCGATCACCAATTTACCGATAGGGCTGCTTTGTCCGCGCGGTAAGCACGTCTTTATACTTACAGGAAAGGGGCGAAAGCCTTCAGCACCCAGCGCTGATATGACCGCGTTTGCTTTTGTTCCTGGCGGAAAGCGATGGCGCAGGACCGTAGTAAACGCACGGCTTGCTTCGCCGCAGTTTCGCCAGTCATTACATCTGATCTCTCCGGCTATAGGCGGAGGGAGAAGCGTAAGATTCAGCCGAATAGCAAGGGCAGCCGCTATGGCACCGAAAGCGGCGAGAGAAAGAAACCACGGCCAACGGTTACGACCAGAATTCTTGCCCGATCTGTTCATTGTTCAACCCGCGCGCAGCAGGCGCACCGCCTCGTCGCGCTCAAAGAGATAAAGGAGCACGCGCAGGGCCTCGCCGCGCGGCGATTTCAGCTCGGGATCTGTGGAGACGACAAGCTTAGCATCGTCGCGCGCCATGGCGAGCAGGTTGGCATGCGTGTTCAGATCGGCGAGGCGAAATTCGGGCATGCCGCTCTGGCGCACGCCCAGCACTTCGCCGGGCCCGCGCAGGCGCAGATCCTCTTCAGCAATGACAAAGCCATCCTCGGTTTCGCGCAGAGTCTTCAATCGCGCTTTGGCGGTGTCGCCGAGGGGCGGTTGATAAATCAGCAGACAGCTGGACTTTGCGCTGCCCCGTCCCACCCGTCCACGCAGCTGGTGTAGCTGAGCGAGGCCGAAGCGCTCCGCATGTTCTATCACCATGATTGTGGCTTCCGGCACATCCACGCCAACTTCGACTACGGTGGTGGCGACGAGCAGTTTGGTTTGGCCCGATTTGAATTTCGCCATCGCGGCATCGCGGTCCGGACCTTTCATGCGGCCATGCACGAGCCCGACCGGCACTCCCAGCGCTTGGCGCAGCATGGACGCGCGGGTCTCGGCCGCCGCCAGATCACTTTTTTCGGAGTCTTCCACCAACGGGCACACCCAGTACGCGCGCGCGCCCTTCGCGATGGCGCGTCGCAGGTGCTGCACGACTTCGTCGGCGCGCTCCGCAGAGAGGACACGCGTCTCAACCGGTTTGCGGCCCGCCGGCTTTTCCGTCAGCCGCGATACGTCCATGTCACCGTAGGCCGTCAGCGCCAGGGTGCGTGGGATTGGCGTGGCCGTCATCACCAACACGTCTACTGGCCTGTCGCCTTTGCGCTGCAGCTTCATGCGATGGTGCACGCCGAAACGGTGTTGCTCGTCCACCACCGCCAGCGCGAGGTCGCGGAACGCCACGTCTTCCGAGAACAGCGCATGCGTGCCGACGAGAATGTCGACCAGCCCGCTTCCTAGCGCCTTCAGCGTCTGCTCGCGCGCCAGTCCTTTCTCGCGACCCGTCAGAATTGCCATGCGCACGCCGGCGGATTTCGCCATCGGCTCCAGCGCCATCATGTGCTGTCGCGCGAGGATCTCCGTTGGCGCCATCAGCGCGCCTTGCGCGCCGCACTCTACCGCGTTGAGGAGCGCCGCCATGGCCACCACGGTTTTTCCAGAACCGACATCGCCTTGCAGCAACCGCAGCATGCGCGATGGCACCGCCATATCGGCTTCAATTTCACCGATAGCCTCTTGTTGGGATTTTGTGAGTGCGAACGGCAGCGCGGCAATTGCCGTCCTTTTCAGCTTCCCGGCACTCTTCAATGCGCGGCCCTTCTGTCCCCGCATTTGCGACCGGATCAGCACCAGCGCCAGCTGGTTCGCAAGCAACTCGTCATAGGCAAGCCGAAGGCGGGCAGGGGAGTCGGGCGCGAGAGCGGCTTCGCCCTCCGGCGCATGGGCGGCGAAAATCGCCTCACGGAAGGAAGGCCAGCCTCGGTTGCGCAACAGAGATTTGTCCAACCATTCCGGCATCTCGGGCACGGCATCCAGCGCGCCACGCACCGCTTTGGATAACGACTTCAGCGGCAATCCTTCCGTCAGCTGGTATACCGGATCGATCAGTGTGAATTCGTCGGTCTCCTCCGGTCCGACGATGTGGTCCGGGTGGACCATCTGCAGCCCGTCGCGAAAGCGTTCAATCCGTCCGCTGACGATGCGGCGCGCACCCACAGGGAGCGTGCGTGTCAGATAATCGCCTTTGACACGGAAGAATATGAGTTCGATGAAGGCCGTGTCGTCGGCGCAGCGCACCTTGTAGGGACGGCGCGGATCGCGTGAGGGCAGATGATCGCGCACCGTGACTTCCATCGTTGCAATCCGCCCCTCCTGCGCATCCTTCAGCTTCGGGCGGTAGCTGCGATCGATGATCCCCACCGGCAGGTCGAACACGAGATCGATCAGGCGCGTTCCCGCCACGCGCGCAATCAGCTTCTCCAGCTTGGGGCCCACGCCTGAAAGCGTTCGCGTCTCGGCAAACAGGGGAAAGAGAATCGATGGCCGCATTGCGCAGAAGATAGGCTAAATGAGTGCCCCTCACTTCCCGAATCGATGCAGAACCGCGCGAGCAAGTTGACGTGCCGCTTGCAGGTAATTACACCGTAATTATGGTAGATCGCACCCCGGTAATCGCCGAAATCGTGGACATTGGCAATTCGAAAGGACTCCGCATTCCCAAACCCATCCGCGAAGAACTTGGCCTGGAGGGCAAGGTCACCTTGACGGTCGCTGGAGGCGCGCTGATGGTGCGACCGAAGCGCACCCTCCGTGCCGACTGGGCCGACCGGTTCGCGAAGGCCAAGCCGCAGTGCGAACCGCTCCTCATGCCGGATGATCTTGGAACCGATTTCGATTCCGAGTGGACATGGTGAAGCCACACCGGTTCGAGGTGTATCTCGTCGCACTTGATCCCGCAGTCGGTTCGGAAATCCGAAAGACCCGGCCGTGTGTTGTGGTATCCCCAGACGAGGCGAATAATGCGCTGAACACCATTGTCGGAGCGCCGATGACGAGCACTATTCGGGGCTATCCGACGCGCGTGGGCGTCCGCTTTCAGGGCCGGAGCGGCGAAATCGCGATCGACCAGTTGCGCGCCTTCGATAGACGCCGCCTCATCAAAAAGCTTGGAATGATTTCTCCGGAGGCGCAACGAAAGCTCACCGCGGGTTTGCTCGAATTCTTCTCCTGATATCGCGCGGTTTCCGGTGCAGTGCGCTTCAATTGTGCAAACATAACCGCTATATCGGCGTCATGTCGAATGCCGAAAACGGTGGCTCTTCGGAGGTCCGCCGCAAGCAACTATTGTTCCGCTGCCAGCGCCGCGGCTTCAAAGAGCTCGACCTCATCTTCGGCGCATTCGCGGTCGAGCATGTCGCCTCGCTCAACCACCAAGAGCTTTGCTGGCTGGATGAACTGCTGAATGCGCCCGATGACGATGTGTACGCCTGGCTGCGCGGATACGAGGCGGCGCCGGCGCGTTATGCCTCGCCCATATTCGACAAACTGAAAGCCATCTGCCAGCGAAAGTCTCCCACTTGGACCGTCTGAATTACATCGCGAGACACCAGGGCCGCTTCACCCTCACCGGCGCACCGGGCGGCTACGATACCTATCTCGCCGCCGAGGCCGCGCGACGCCGCAAGGGGCTGGTGCTGTTCGTCGCCTCGGATGACGCGGCGGAACGGTGCGTCTTGGACGCGCTTGCCTTCTTCGCGCCGGATATTCCGGTGTTGGATTTTCCGGCTTGGGACTGCCTGCCTTACGACCGCGTATCGCCCAAACCAGACATTGAGGCGACGCGCCTAGCGACGCTTTCCGCGCTGGCGCGCCGCAAACCAGACGCCGGCGCGGCGGTGCTCGTCACCACTGTGAACGCGGTGCTGCAGCGCGTGCCGCCGCGCGACGCCATCCTCGAAGCACAGTTTCATGCCCACGTCGGCAATACTGTCGATCATGAGAAGCTGGTGCGTTTCCTTACACGTCACGGTTATGTGCGCAGCGGCACCGTGCGCGAGCCGGGCGACTTCGCATTGCGTGGCGGCATTATTGATCTCTGGCCGCCCGGTACGGATGAGCCTTACCGCCTCGATTTCTTCGGCTCCACCTTGGATGCGGTGCGAAGATTCGATGCCGAGACCCAGCTTTCGACCGATCAGATTTCTGACATCGAGCTGCTGCCGGCGAGCGAAGTGCCGTTGGACAAAAATACCATCAGCGGATTCCGCAGCGGATACGTGGCGCAGTTCGGGCCGGCGTCCGATGATCCATTGTACGAAGCGATCAGCGAGGGCAGACATCATCCCGGCATGCACCACTGGCTGCCGCTGTTCTACGACCGTCTTGAAACATTGTTCGATTATGTCGTGCGGCCGCTGGTGATGCTCTCGCATCAGGCGGAGGACGCAAAAAACGCGCGGCTGGAGTCCATTGCTGATTATTACGACACACGCCGGCAGTTCTTGCACGAAAAGCGCGAGGGCAAGGAGAACGTCGCCGCCTCGCCTTACAAGCCGTTGCCGCCGGACCAACTGTATCTGACGGCGGAGGAATGGAGTGCCGCGACGGCCTCGCGCGATGTGCGCGATCTTTCGCCATTCCAGGCACCGGAGTCGAAGACCTCGACAGATGCGGGCGGCAGACAAGGCCGCGACTTCGCGCCGGAACGCGCGCAAGGCCGCGTGAACATCTTCGAAACGGCCGCGGCGCATGTGAAGGAACTCCAATCACAGAACAAACGTGTGCTGCTCGCCGCGTGGAGCGAAGGCTCTGCGGAACGTCTTGGGGGCGTTTTCTCCGATCACGGATTGCCGGCCGTGCGCGTCGTGGCCAATTTTGCCGAAGCGCAGCAACTGCACGGCAATGCCGTTGGCGTCGGTATTGTGGGGCTGGAACGTGGCTTCGAGGCGCCCGACTTCGCCATCGTCTCCGAGCAGGACATTCTCGGCGACCGCATGGTGCCGCCGCGTCGCCGTTCGAAACGCGCGCAAAACTTCCTGGCAGAAGCCTCCAGCCTGGCGCCCGGCGATCTCGTCACCCACATCGATCATGGCGTCGGCCGCTATACGGGCTTGCAAACCCTCGATGTCGCGGGCGCGCCGCACGATTGCCTCGAACTGCATTACGACGGTGGCAAACTGTTCCTGCCGGTCGAAAACATCGAGCTGCTCACCCGGTACGGCTCTGACGAAGGTCATGTGCAGCTGGACCGCTTAGGCGGTGCGGGCTGGCAGCAGCGCAAGGCCAAGATGAAGCAGCGGGTGCGTGAGATCGCGGCCGAGCTCATCCGCATCGCTGCCGCGCGACAGCTCAAGTCGCTTGCGCCGCTGGAAACGCCGGAAGGACTTTACGACGAATTCTGCGCCCGCTTCCCGTATCAGGAAACGGAGGACCAGGAAAAAGCCATCGCCGAAACCATCGAGGATCTCGCGAAGGGCACGCCGATGGATCGGCTGGTCTGCGGCGATGTCGGCTTCGGCAAAACGGAAGTGGCATTGCGCGCGGCGTTCGTCGCCGCGATGTCGGGCTTGCAGGTGGCGGTGGTGGTCCCCACCACCCTGCTCGCACGCCAGCACTTCAAGACATTCACCGACCGTTTCAGTGGTTTCCCGGTGAAAATCCGCCGGCTTTCTCGTTTTGTCGATGCGAAGGAGGCAAAGGAAACCAGGGCAGCGATGGCGGCGGGCGATATCGATATTGTCATCGGCACCCATGCGCTGCTCGCCAAGGGCATCGCTTTTGCCAATCTCGGCCTTGTCATCGTGGATGAGGAGCAGCATTTCGGCGTGGCGCACAAGGAACGGCTGAAGGCGCTGAAATCGGATGTGCATGTGCTGACGCTCACCGCCACGCCCATTCCGCGCACCTTACAGCTGGCGCTCTCCGGCGTGCGCGATCTCTCGCTGATCGCCACGCCACCCATCGATCGCCTGGCGGTGCGCACTTTCGTCACGCCGTTCGATCCCCTGGTGATCCGCGAGGCGCTGCTGCGCGAGCACTACCGCGGCGGGCAAAGTTTCTATGTTGCCCCGCGCATCAAAGACTTGCGCGAGACGGAAGAATTCCTGCGCGACACCGTGCCGGAAGTGAAGTTCGCCGTCGGCCACGGCCAGATGCCGGCGGCGCAACTCGAAGACACGATGACGGCTTTTTATGAAGGCCGCATCGACGTGCTCGTATCCACCAACATCGTGGAAAGTGGTCTCGACATTCCCACTGCCAATACGCTCATCGTGCACCGCGCCGACCGCTTCGGTCTATCACAGCTATACCAGCTGCGCGGGCGCATCGGCCGCTCCAAGAGCCGCGCCTACGCCTATCTCACCACGCCCACCGACCAGAAGCTCACCGAAACGGCAGAGCGGCGGCTGCAGGTGCTGCAATCGCTCGATCAGCTGGGCGCAGGTTTCAGCATCGCCAGTCACGACATGGACATTCGCGGCGCGGGCAATCTGCTCGGCGAGGAGCAATCCGGGCATGTGCGCGAGGTCGGCATCGAGCTCTATCAGGAAATGCTGGAGGAAGCGGTCGCATCCTTGCGCGCGGGCGATGCGGCCGCGGAAGCGGCCGAGCAATGGTCGCCGCAGATCAACATCGGCACCTCCGTGCTCATTCCGGAAGACTATGTCGGCGATCTCAACTTGCGCATGGCGCTATACCGCAGGCTCGCAACTTTGGAAGACCGCGCCGACATAGATCGTTTCGCTGCCGAGTTGATCGACCGCTTCGGTCCGCTGCCTGTAGAGGTGCAGCACCTGCTGGAGATCGTGGCGATCAAGCATCTCTGCCGCGCGGCGATGGTGGAGAAGATAGAGGCGGGTCCGAAAGGCGCCATCCTCACCTTCAAGAACCAGACATTCCCCAATCCTGGCGCGCTGGTGCAACTGATCCACAAGCATCCCGCGGTGATGAAGGTGCGCCCTGACCAGAAGGTGGTGGTGAGCCGCGATTGGCCGACGCCGGAGTCACGGCTTAAGGGCGCGCGCGCGGTCCTCTCCCAACTCGCCGATCTTGCCGAGGCGGCTTAGGTACTCGGTTCAAACAGCGAACCCGTGTAAGAATCATTCCAGGATTAGGCTGGGGCGCAGCATGGCTGTTGTTCGACGGTACACTCGGATCTGGTTCGTCGTCTTTGCCGGCTTCTCGCTCGGCTCCTGCGCGCTCGTAGAGTCGGATCAACCAATCTTCAATTTCAGCGACGTGACGCTCGTGCCCGGTCTCGCGGGGGTCTATGAAATGGCCGAGGGCGGGGTCGTTGTTATTCAAGCAAGGCGTAAATCGTATCGCGCGATTGCGCTGAAGAAACTGAATAACGAATATGTGGCGGAACTGACGCTGGATTTCGATATCATAAGACTGGATCGGGACGATCTTGCCATACAGTTGCGCTGCATGGCTTCTCGCGATGATAAGCATCCTTCGAAATGGGAGAGATTCTCACGGCGCACCATATACGGCGTCGCCGCAGCCGCGCGTGTCCACGGAAGTTACTGGTTTGGATTTATCTACCCCGCGGCGATTTCGCCCGCACTTGCCAGAAAGCACCACATCGAGCCGGAGATCACGAACTTCCCATGGGATTCCAAGAGTCCGAAAACCGAAACCGTTTCGGACGTCACAATTCGGAAAGGGACGTCAAGTTCCGAGGTGAAGGCCTTTCTCATAGACTGGAAAAACGCATTGCTGGCGGCCGGCAGCGATTCCATGCAGCCCGTTTGGCGGCAATCATCCGAATTGGATACGTCCGCGCGAGCCGCGGTGACGAGTGCGCCAGAGTGCAGCAGTTTGCCACCTGCGAAATCACAGCTCTAGTTTTGTCGCCGTGGTCCGCGCTCGTGCCGTCCGTCTTTGCTTGCCGACCTCGCCGAAGCAGCGTGAATCGGCGCTCCGGTGGCGGGCTCACCCCGCCAATCGCGAATCTCTTGGATCGCGAAACTGATTTTTCTCATCCCACACGAAGACGAACGTGCCCAAGATCATGTTGACGCTGACATCGTCGTCCGAGAGCGGAGCCAAGAGCGCATCGAAGAGCTTGAATTCTTGACCATACCAGGACCCCGCACCCGTGAGACGCATCGGCGCGCGACGCTCCACCACGGCGCGATAGGACACTAGTGTCGCCTCTACCGTCTCGGCGCCGAATGGCATGAGTGCTTCGCTCATACATTTTGCGGACGGTTCGGCGCGGAAGAATTGCCGCAACTCCGTTCCCACGAGCCGATAGCGAAAATCAACTCCGCCATCAATCACGTCGGCAAGCAAAAGGTAAGGCAGCTGGGCTTTCAGTTGCGCGGGAGATATATCGTTCCGGCTCGGCATGGAGCGCGACCCGCGCCTGTTGAGCCAATAATCCCGCAAGAATGACAGGTTTCCGGGCCAGTCTGTGTCCCGGTCGATCTCCACGTTCGGTGGGGGCAAATGAGCCAACCGTTGCCCTTGAATTCAATGCGCGTTGGGAATCATAGCCGATTCGCAGGACACGAATAGTGACCTGGCGCTGTCAAAGTCACTCTGCTCGCGTGGGTGCCGCGGCACCACCAGTCCGAGAATTGCCATGGTTTGCTGGTTGAGCCTGCCAGTCTTTGAAATCTGCGGCTGGCGCGGGTATTGCTGAGCAACAAAAGGGCACAAGGGAGACTCTCGAATGATACGGATGGCCATTCTGGCGGCGGGCTTTGCCGCGCTTTTCCTCGCGCCGGCTCAGGCGGCGGATGATGCCCTGAGTCCGCAGGCCAATGCGGCGTTCCTTGCGGCCAACGCCAAGAAGCCCGGCGTGATCGTCGAGGCTAGTGGCCTGCAACATCGTTCCATCCACACGGGCTTCGGCAAGCGGCCCAAGGCCACCGATCTGGCGAAGGTCAACTACAAGGGCACCCTCATCAACGGGAAGGTGTTCGACGCCACAGAGCCCGGCATGCCGGCGGAGTTTACCGTGAACAAGCTCATCCCCGGCTGGACGGAGGCACTTCAGTTGATGCGGGAGGGCGACGAATGGGAGCTGGTGATCCCGGCAGGCCTTGCCTATGGCACACGTGGGGCCGGCAGTGACATTGGCCCCAACCAGACGCTGATCTTCGACCTGACCCTTATATCGGTGACCAGTCCGCCGCCAGATCAGAAAAAGGACGACCAGTCGCAGTGAATTCGTAGATGCTTGCGGGAAAGCGAACGACAGCGCTGCGTTAAACCAACATTGGAGGCTGGAACTTTTTGGTGACGCTCGAAGCCCCACGCCGCATGCTGACCGCGGTTCGAAAGCTGGCCGCCGGTATCTCCAGCGCAGCAGCGCGAATCACCATCGCGCTGCTGCTGGTGGTTGCCTCTAGCGCTCTGTTCTGGGCGAGCCGTGATTTTGCGGTGATCGCGCCGGACTGGGACGGGCAGGTGCGCGGCGTCGCCTACGACCCGAGTCACCTCTTCACCGAGAAGCAGCACCGCCACATATCGCCTGAGCAGATTGATCATGACATGGCGCAGCTGGCACAGATCACTGGCCATGTGCGCACCTATACCGTTTCCCGTGGCCTCGATCGCGTGCCAGAGATCGCGCGTCGCTATGGGATGACAGTTTCGCTCGGGTGCTGGATCAGCACGGATCTCGAAGAGAACGAGAAAGAAATCAACAACTGCATTCGCGTGGCGCTGAATAACCGGCGCGTGATTGATCGGGTCTTCGTCGGCAACGAAACCATGATGTTCGGCTACGTCAGTCCGGAGAGGCTGAACAGCTACATCAAGCGCGTGCGCGACGCGCTGCCGAACCGCATCAAGATCACCACTGCCGAGCCGTGGTCGACCTGGCTGCTTTACCCGGAGATCGCGCAGAACGTGGACCTTGTTGCGGTGCACATCATCCCGTACTGGGAAGGTATCTCCATCCACGATGCGCTCACCTTTGCACAGCACGCCTACAAGCACGTGCAGGACGCGATTCCAAACAAACCGATCATCATCGGTGAATCGGGTTGGCCGTCGGAAGGGCGCACCAGGAAATTCGCCGAACCCTCGCTTGCCAACGAAGCCTATTTCGTCCGCAGCTTCGTACAGCTCGCGATGCGCAAAGGCTGGGATTACTATATTGTCGAAGGTTACGACCAGCCTTGGAAGGCCCGCCCCGAAGGTACGGTAGGCGCGTATTGGGGCCTGTTCGATGCCGAAGGCCACCCCAAATTCGCCTTCGCTGGCATGCTGCGCAATTTCCCGCAGTGGCGCACGTATGCGTTTTTGGCCGGAATATTCTCGCTGCTGCTTGGGCTTTTGATCCTGAGCCGGATGCCGCGCGTGCGACAGCCGGGTTATTTGGTGATGGGCTCGCTGGTCGCGCTGATAACCACCGGCCTCCTCGTGCTGCTGGATGCAACGAGTCTCGAATACATCGAACCCAGCGATCTGGCCGTAATCTTCGCCATGGTTCCGCTGATCCTGCTGGCCGCGATTGTGATACTCACGGAAGGCATCGAACTGGTCGCGAGCCTGTGGCGTATGGAGCGCCGCGCAGTTCCCGCCGCCATTCCGGTGGAGGCGCCGTTCGTCTCCATTCATGTGCCCACGTACAACGAGCCGCCGGCGATGGTGATTGAAACGCTGAATGCACTATCGCGTCTCGATTATGAAGACTTCGAAGTCATCCTGCTCGATAACAACACGCCCGGCGCGCCGGTGTGGAGGCCGGTGGAAGAGCATTGCGCGGCACTCGGCCCGCGCTTTCGCTTCTTTCATCTCGACGGCGTACGCGGCTATAAAGCCGGCGCGCTGAATGAAGCACTGGCGCGCACCGACGCGCGCGCCCAATTCATTGCGGTGATCGACAGCGATTACCAGGTGGAACCCTTCTGGCTCCGTCGTTCGGTGCCTTACTTCACAGCGCCGGAAATAGCGCTGGTGCAGGGCCCGCAGGATTACCGCGATGGCGCAGAAAGCCCTTTCAAGTCGATGTGCTACGAGGAATATCGCGGCTTCTTCCACATCGGCATGGTGGAGCGGAACGAAAGCAACGCCATCATCCAGCATGGCACCATGACGACCGTACGCCGCAGCGCGCTTGAAGAGGTGGGCGGCTGGAGCACCTGGTGCATCACCGAAGACACCGAACTTGGTTTGAAACTGTTCGAAGCAGGCTACGGGGCAGCGTACATTCCGGAAAGCCTTGGTAAAGGGCTGACGCCCGACACACTTGCTGCCTTCATGACCCAGCGCTATCGCTGGGTCTATGGCGCCATGCAGATCATGAAACGCCATGCCGGACCTATTTTCCTTGGCGGCCGAAAGTTGCGTTGGGCACAGCGCTACCACTTCCTGAGCGGCTGGCTGCCGTGGATTTCCGATGGGCTTGCGTTGATCATCACCCTGTTCGCTTTGGTGTGGACCGTGCTGATGAGCATCGCGCCCCGCCATTTCGACGTGCCGATGATGGCGTTATCAGGCGCGGCCATCGCGCTGTTCGCCGCCAAAGCAGCGAAAACACTGCTGCTTTATCCCCAGAAGGTCCGCTCGGGCGTGAGGGGCGCACTTTCTGCTTCGGTTGCGGGCTTGGCGCTGACACACACCGTGGCGAAAGCGATGTGGGTGGGACTGTTTACCTCCAGGAAGCCGTTCCTGCGCACGCCGAAGTGCGAGGATCCGGCGTCCCTCAATCAGGTGCTGCGGCTTGCCTGGCAGGAAACCGGATTGCTGGTGTTGGGCATGCTCGCGATCGCCGGCATGATGATCGGCCGAGGCTTCGACGATCCCGCCGGAATTCTGTGGATGTGCATGCTGGCGATCCAGACCCTGCCATATCTCGCGACCGTGGTGACAGCCACAATGAGCGCCCGCTCCAACGCGCGCGAGCATGCAGCCGCCATCATGGTGCCGCTTCCCGCCGCCACGCCCGAGCCGGAACCCGCGCTGCCGAAAGCGGCGTGACTTCAGCGTCAGATACGGATCACTTTCCCCGGATTGAGAATATTGTTGGGATCGAGCACGCGCTTCAGCGCGCGCATGGTTTCGATTTCGGCGGCGCTCTTGTAACGCAGCATTTCGTCCCGCTTCATCACGCCGATGCCGTGCTCGGCGCTGATCGAGCCGCCGAACGCGTGCACGATGTCGTGAACAACGCGATTGATTTCCTCCCACCTCGCAACAAATGCCGCGCTGTCGCCATCTTTCGGCACGCTGAAGTTGAAGTGAATGTTGCCGTCGCCCAAGTGCCCGAATGGCACCGGCCGTACGCCGGGAACGCGCGCTTCCACTGCCGCAATGCCGCGGGCGATAAAATCTGGAATGGCAGCAATCGGCACCGACACGTCGTGCTTGATGGAGCCGCCTTCATACTTCTGCGCCTCCGAGAGGCTTTCACGCAAACGCCAGAGCGCAGCCCGTTGCGTCTCACTCGCCGCGATCACGGCATCGGTGACAATGCGATTCTCCGTTGCCGCGGCCAGACATTGCTCCACCGTGTCCTGCAGCCGCGCGCCGCCGCCGCTGGCCGCCTCTGCAAGAACGTACCAGGATGATGGCGTGGTCAGAGGATCGTGCGTTTGCGGAATGTGCGCCGCCACCATCTCAAGGCCAATGCGCGGCACCAGCTCAAATGCGGAAACGAGACCGCCCGTCGCTCCCTGCATTGCGTGCAGCAGGGCAATCGCAGACTCCACATCCGGCACGGCAACAAACGCGGTCACGCGCTCAGCCGGTTTTGGAAATAGCTTCAGCGCCGCGGCGGTAACAATCCCCAGCGTGCCTTCTGCGCCAATGAACAGATGCTTGAGATCGTAGCCCGTGTTGTCCTTGCGCAAAGTACGCAGCAGATCGAGCACCCGCCCGTCCGCCAGCACCACTTCAAGTCCCACCACCAGCTCGCGCATGTTGCCATAGCGCAGCACATTTACGCCGCCGGCGTTGGTCGATACGGTGCCGCCAATGGTGCAACTGCCCTCCGAGGCGAGACTGAGCGGGAAGAAGCGATCTACTTTATCCGCCGCACGTTGCAATTCCGT
Source organism: Rhizomicrobium sp. (assembly GCA_036267515.1). Lineage (GTDB taxonomy): Bacteria > Pseudomonadota > Alphaproteobacteria > Micropepsales > Micropepsaceae > Rhizomicrobium. Next base: position 13,283 of record DATAVW010000121.1, on the reverse strand, counting down.
GAGGATCACGCCCGCTTCCGCGATTGCAGACATGCCGTCCGCATCGATAGTCCGGATGCGGTTCAGGCGCGACAGGCTGAGCAGCGCTTCACCATCGAACGGAATTTGGCCACCCACCAGCCCCGTGTTGCCGCCCTGCGGCACAATTGGTGTGCGCGTCTCATTGCAGATGGCAAGAATGCGGGCCACTTCCGCGGTGGTCCGCGGTTTCAACAGCAACGCGGAACGGCCGTGATATTTCCCACGCCATTCGACGAGATGCGGCGCGATTTCCCGTGGATCTTCCGTGAAGCCGTTCGGCCCGGCCGCCTCCTTCAAGCGTGAGATCACATCCGGTTGGATGCTCATGCCGCATCTCGCGGTGCGGCCGCGCGACGCAAGCGGTCGTTGATCGCCTCGCCCAGGCCACGTTCGGGAATCGGCATCACCGCAATCTGCTCTGCGCCGGTATCCAGCTCACGCAGCATGGCAAAGAGATTGGCGGCAGCCTCAGTTACGTCACCTGAATGACTGAGGTTCCGCATCAGGGCAGCATCCGGCACATCGGGACCGAACGCCAGCAGCACCTCGCCAGGTTGCACATCACGCGCCTCGAGCCGGAGCGCGGCGTGCGGCGCATAATGGCTCGCCAGCTGTCCGGGCGACACAATACGGCCCGATTGCGGTGTGTCGGTGTGTCCGACGACGGCTTCAATATCTTCGCGCGCAATTGCGCCTGGCCGAAGCAAAACCGCGTGTTCGCCATCGAAACCGATAACGGTCGATTCAATGCCGTGCGGCGTGGCGCCGCCATCCAGGATGAGCTGTACCCGCTCTCCCAAATCGTTCGCCACATGTGCTGCCGTCGTCGGGCTCACCCGGCCCGAACGGTTGGCACTCGGTGCCGCGATCGGCAGATTGGTTTCCGCCAAAAGCTGCTGTGCTATCGGATGCGCTGGAACACGCAATGCGACCGTGTCCAGTCCGGCGCTCATCAGCAGCGACAGCGGGCAATCGGGTTTGCGGGGCAACACCAAAGTCAGCGGCCCCGGCCAGAAGCGTTCGGCAAGCGCAGTCGCCGCTGACGTGAACTCAACAAGTGTGTGTGCCCGCCCGGTGTCACGCACATGCACGATGAGCGGATTGAAGCGGGGCCTTCCTTTCGCTTCAAAAATACCCGCAACGGCCCGGTCGTTTGTTGCATCGGCACCAAGGCCGTAAACCGTTTCGGTGGGAAACGCGACCAGCCCGCCGTCGCGCAAAATCGTCGCCGCCCGCGCTATCTGCACAGCATCGGGGGGGGCAACGATCTGGTTGCTCAAGGCCATCGAACAGAGTGTAGAGAAAAGTCCTCCGGGGCCAAACTGTCGCGCGGAAAGGCGGAGCCACGGAGGAGGTTATTTGCCTTAGCGTTCTCGGCGCCACCGCAAATTTCAGGAACCGGCCTTGGTTGCTGTCAGATCGATATTCACCGCCACTTCGTGCGCTACGGGATCGGGCTTTTCCCACTCGCCGGTACCGACGCGGAAATCGGTTCGGATCACTTGCGCCTTTCCCATCACGCGCGCGGTGTTGCCGGACAAGGTCAGCGTGAACGGCAGGGTAACAGGTTTGGAAACGCCTTTGATCGACAAGGTTCCCGCCGCGACATAATCGTTGCCCGCCTTGTGCGTGAACGCGCTGGTGCGGAAGAGTGCGGTGGGGAATTGCGAACTCGCAAATCCTTCCGCGCCTTTTACACCGCCATCGGTCTCGGGATCCCCGGAAGACTCGCTACCGGTGTCGATGGTGATGTTCGCATGCGAATGGGCGAGATCGGCGGGATCGAACTCGATGTCCGCCTTCCAGGAGCGGAACACGCCGTGAAACGGCTGCCCGCCCCAGCTCACGGTAAAATCAAGTTTGCTCCTTGCCGTCTCCAGCTTCCACTTCTGTGCTGCGGAGGCCGGAGCAATCAGCAGCCCTAAGATCGCGATGGAAATCGCGGCGCGCTTCATGTTCCCTCCACCGTCGACCATGGCCACATGCGGCGAAGAACGTCGTCGCCGCGGAAAAACTGATGATACAGCGCCGCTCCAATGTGCAATACGAGCAAGATGGCGGCGAAATATGCGAAGTCGGCGTGCAGCCCGTGATAGAGGTGCGAATTGGCCACTTTTGTTGCATGGGGCTGGTTTGCGAGAAACGGAATGTTGGGCCAGCGAAACAGCCAGAAATAAAACGTCGGATTGCCGCGAGGCGAGGATGACACCCAGGCCCATCCCGCCAGCGGAATGCCAATGATCAGCGCATAAAAAAGGTGGTGCGTTCCACGCGCCAGAACGCGCAGTGGCAAGCTCATTCCGGCGGGAAGCGGTGGAATTGGATTGATCAGGCGCCACGCCAGGCGCAGTAGGCTCAGCATCAGAATGGTGAGCCCGATCGATTTGTGCAGCTGAATAGCGTCGAAGTGCCACCATGCATCGTCGGGCAAGACGTTCCCGAGGAGGAATCCGCTGCACAGATTTCCGATAAGCAGCAGCGCGATAAGCCAATGCAGCGTCATCGCCACCGTTCCGTAGCGTACCCGTGTATTGGTTGCTGCCGCCATGCGCGCATGCTCCTGGATAGAATCCCCAATGTATAATGGATAAGCGGTCTGCTCGTGCAAGGCCGCGCCGTGCCTTGACGCGGATTGCAGCATTTCCTCATAGTTGACGCGACCGATACTGGAAAATTCCGTGAGTGCGACAGATGCGCCGGCCCGGCCCGGCAGCAATCTCGAATACCCGTTTCCTACGCGGCCTGAACTGGGCGAGATCGTCCCGGTAGCGCCCGGCGTGAACTGGGTGCGCATGCGGCTGCCGATGCAGCTCAATCACATCAATCTGTGGCTGTTGGCGGATGACGACGGCTGGACCGTGGTGGACACGGGCATCAACGATCAGGTGACGGCAGATGCGTGGAAAGCACTGTTCACCGGCGCCATGCTAAGGCGGCCAATAAAACGGGTGATCGTCACGCATCTGCATCCCGATCATGTGGGGCTCGCGGGCTGGCTCGTGCGGCAGTTCGATGTGCCATTGTGGATGACACGCGCCGATTATCTGATGTGCCGGAATCTGGTGGCGGACACGGGGCAGGAGGCGCCGCCCGAGGGCGTTCGCTTCTATCGCGCCGCGGGCTTCTCTGAGACAGACATCGAGGATTACAAATCGCGCTTCGGCATGTTCGGTCGCGCCGTTCACCGCCTGCCGAATTCCTATCGCCGCATGCAGGATGGCGAGCGCATTCCGATCGGAGAGCGCATATGGGAGGTGGTGGTAGGCCGCGGCCATGCGCCGGAGCATGCGTGCTTGTGGTGTCGCGAAGACAACCTGTTCATTTCGGGCGATCAGATCCTGCCGCGTATTTCGTCCAACGTCAGCGTGTTTCCGACAGAACCGGAAGGCAACCCGCTGCAGGACTGGCTCGAGTCCTGCGCCAAGCTGCGGGCGCTGTTGCCAGACGACGCGCTGATTTTGCCTTCGCACAACGAGCCGTTCCGCGGCGCGCCACGGCGCTTGACTGAACTGATCGAAGATCACGAGCAAAACCTGCAGAAGCTGCTGGCGTTATGCGCCGAACCGAAGCGGGCGGTGGATATATTTCCGGCGCTCTTCCGCAGCCGCATCACCAGTGGCAATTACGGAATGGCGACGGGAGAAAGCATCGCGCATCTGAATTGCCTGATGGCGCGCGGAAGAATCCGGCGCGCCATCGATGAAGACGGGGTCGCCTGGTACGCAGCGGCCTAGCGCTCGACCTCGGCGACTGTGTGCAGCGCGTGCGCGGCTGTGCAGACAATCACCCGGACGGCCGAATTGGCAGCGTGCCAGGCGGCCTGTTGCACCTGTGCGGGTGCGCTGCGGCTGGGATGTGTGTTCACTGCGTGCGCGATGCGCGAGCCGCCCATGCCACTGCCGGCGACAGCCAGCGCGAGAGCAACCACCATGATTGCGAACTTTGCGAGATAATAACGGCGATCCATTTCGCGACCTCCACGATGAATCGACGAGGGCAAGTTAGCATTTATTTCGTTTGTGGCCAATCATGGCTGGTATGAAATGGCTGCAACGTCACGGTTTGGTGAGCGCGGAAGAGAACTGCCCACGCATGGCGCGATCACCAGGGCCGCTGTTCTCTTTGGTCTGGCTTGCCGCGTTCTGTTTTTTCCTGCCGGCGGAAGGCGAAGAGTTGCCGTCGTGTCTTCCGCCTGTTGCCGGTACCGCGAAGGTCGTTGCCGTGCGGGACAATGGCGTCCTGGTTCTGGACGATGACCGAACGGTCAAGCTGGAAGGCCTGATCTGGCCGGTCGGCGAACGCGACGGCGCGCCTGATCCAACCCCAGCGGGGCCGACGGCAGCCTTGCGCCGCTTGGTTGCGGGGCGTCGTCTTGTGCTCCGTGTGAAAGAGCCGAGGCTGGACCGTTATGATCGCCTGCGGGTGCAGGCTCTGCTCGCAGATGGCGATTGGCTTCAGCGCGAAATCCTGCGGCGTGGGCTGGCGCGTGTCTCCGTCGCGCCTGACCGGCCGGAATGTGCTCGAGAACTCTACGCGGCCGAAGCCGAGGCGCGGGCCGCGGGCTTGGGTCTGTGGGCAAGTTCCGCCTATCGCGTCCGTACACCGGAATCGTTACGCTGGCAGGATCTCGGCACCTTCCAGATTGTGGAAGGGAAGGTGGTCAATGCGAAGGTGAGCGGGGGCCGCGCTTATCTGAATTTCGGGCGCAACTGGCGCACCGATTTCACCGTGACCATCTCCCTCGAGGACATGAAGCGCTTCAAGGTCGCGAACATCGACCCGTATAGCTATGCGGAGAAAACCATGCGCGTGCGCGGCTGGATCGATCGCCTGCACGGCTTCGAAATCGAAGCGGCTTCGCCCACGCAGATCGAAGTTTTGAAGTAGCCCCGCTAAGCAAAAAGCCCGGAGTTCTTCCGGGCCTTTCAATATCTAAATTCTGTGTCCCGATGTCGTCCGACTACGCGGCTTTCTTCAGCAGCGCGCCTTCCACGCGTTTCACTGCCGCCTGCTCATCAATGCGCTCTACGGCGGCCAACTCGCGTGCCATCCGCGCCAGCGCCGCTTCATACAGCTGCCGCTCGGAATAGGACTGCTCCGGCTGGCCAGACGCGCGGTGAAGATCGCGCACGACTTCCGCAATCGAAACCAGATCGCCCGAATTGATCTTCGCTTCGTATTCCTGCGCCCGGCGCGACCACATGGTGCGCTTGACGCGGGCACGACCCTTCAGCGTGTTGAGCGCGCTCGACACCACATCCGGCGAGGAAAGCTTGCGCATGCCGACGGCCTTCGCCTTCGCGGTGGGCACGCGGAGAGTCATTTTGTCTTTCTCGAAGGTGATCACGAATACCTCGAGCTTGTAGCCGGCGACCTCCTGCTCCTCGACGCGCGTGATCTTGCCCACCCCGTGGGTGGGGTACACCACGTGATCGTTCGCCTTGAAATCCAGCTTTCTGTTGGAATTGGCCGGAACTTTCTTCTTTGCTACTGCTGTGGTCATCTTTTTATCCGTTCTCCCGGAAGCACTGCTTCCGCCAAGCCGCAGCGTCGCCCACGCTGCACTGCAACATCGAACCCCTTAGTGACTGACGGCACACACCGCTCCGCCGCAAACCGTGACGCGAAGGCGAAGAACCACCGCGGTAATGCGCGAATCCTTCTCGCGGTGCCAATCACCCCCATATAGCGGAACTTTACGCTTTTGTGAAGCCCGATTCGTCCAAGTCTTTGATAGAAAAGGACTTATTTTCTCACTGGGCGGAGAATTTTGAGTGTTTTCAGGCCGTTATGCGAGCAAGTGACCGTCCATACGTTGAAGGTGCGGCCAAGCTCGAAAGAAAATATCAGGAACCGCTGCCGGCCTTATCCGAAAAGAACTTATCGAACTTGTCCGGTATGCCCTCATACTCCTTCGCATCCGGCGGGGGCGTGCCCTTACGGGTGATGTTCGGCCACTTCTTCGAATAGTCGGAATTGAGCGTGAGCCACTGCTCCAGGCCCGGCTCCGTATCGGGCTTGATCGCCTCGGGCGGGCATTCTGGCTCGCAGACGCCGCAATCGATGCAAATGTCCGGGTCGATCACCAGCATGTTTTCGCCTTCGTAGAAGCAGTCCACCGGGCAAACTTCCACGCAGTCCATATACTTGCACTTGATGCAGGCGTCGGTGACGATGAAGGTCATTTGATGACTCCGAACGGGCGTCCCTTACGCGGCAGACGCGGCTGGATCAAGCGCATCCGTATCGCTGAGGACCTCGTATAATTCCTGCGCTTCCGGGGCTGGGCCGCGGCGGGCGCCGAGCGCCTGAATTCGAACCACCGTAACGTCCCGCTGGCCGCGCGGCACGGTGAGCACGTCCCCCGGCTTCACGGCGACGCCAGCTTTCTCTACCCGAGCATTGTTGAGCCGCAGGATGCCGGAGCAGGCGGCCCGCTGGGCGAGATTGCGCGTCTTGTAAAATCGCGCGTGCCACAGCCATTTGTCGATGCGCAAAGACTCAGTCTGCATTCATGAGTGCCCTGAGTTGTGCGAAAGGAGAGTCGTTGCGTGGTTGCGGCTCGCGCGGCTTGCCCCGTTTCGGCTTCTTGCGCGACGCATGCTCGCGATGCGGCTGAACATTCGCGCGCCACACGCTTGTGGCTTCTTCAGCGCCACTGACGGCCACCCGGCTCCAGCCGAGCTCTTCGAGCACCTGTTCAAGCGTCTTGCGGTCACAGCCGAGGAGTGAAACCAGCTTTGGCATCAGCGCATCGGCGGTGCCGCCGCTGCGAGTTGCCTGCTCAAGCTCTTCTTCCAGCCGGTCCAGTATGTCCAGGCGAATGGCGCGGCCTGCAACGATACGAAACCCGGCGGCCTCGACAAAGCCGCGCGACGGTTCGTCATCGAATTCGAAGGAGGTAAGGCCAGCAGGCGGCGGTGGTGGAATGTTGTCAAGACGATGCTTCACCGCCCAGAGCAGCGCCAGCAGCGCGGCGGCATCGGGGCGGATCAACTTCGGCAAATAGATCGAACGCCGCGCGAAGCGCACGCCGAAACCGCGCAGGCCACGCATCGCTGCACGGGCATCTGGCGGCAAGATCGCGCTCCGGACATCAAGCGAGCCCAGCGCCTCGCACAATTGATGTGCGATGCCGCGCGCCTCCGGCTCCAGTGCCACCGGCGAGCCCGCCTTCACGTCTGCCGCCTTGCGCAGCGCAATCAGTGGTTCCAGCCGCAGAGCAATGCGCTTTTCGATCCAGTCATCCAGACGAGCCTGAATGCGCTGGCGGAGCTCCGGCGAAAGATGATCATCCGCCTGCGCCTGCACACCCGGCGGCAACGCACTGAGACCGGCGCGCACCTGTCCGACGATTGCGCCCTCCCACCACAGCCGACCATGTTCGCTTAACGTAACATCGGTATCGGCGGCGTTGGCGAGGCGATTGCAGCGCGCGTTGAATTCGCCTTCCAGACCTTTCAGCGCCGCGGCGCGCAAGGTGCGGCCATGTATCCCTTCGGCGCGCGGATCGGGCGTGAAGCGGAAGCCTTCCACCTTGCCGATCACCTCGCCGCCCAACTCCACCCCGCCGGATTCATCCAGCTTGATATCGTACACATCGTCTTCACGCAGCCGCTTCATCAGCACCGAAGTGCGGCGATCGACGAAGCGCTGCGTCAACCGCTCGTGCAGCGCATCGGAAAGGCGATCCTCGATGGCGCGGGTGGTTTCCTGCCAATGCGCCGCATCGCGGACCCAGCCGGGACGGTGCGCTGCGTATGTCCAGGTGCGGATTTGCGCCAGCCGGCCCGAGAGCGTGGCCACGTCGCCCTCTGGTTCGTCCAGCCGCGAAACCTGCCGTGCCAGCCAGTCTTCCGGCAGTGCGCCATCCTCGCTCATCAGATGGCGGTAGATCTGCTCTACCAGCTTCACATGCTCATCCGGCGAGAGCTTGCGGAAGTCCGGAAGCTGGCAGGCATTCCACAAGGTTTTGACTGCGGCGGGCGCCGTTGCCATTGCGCGAATGTCTTCGTGTTCCGAGAGAATGTGCAATGAGATGAAATCCATTGCCGGACGCGCTTTCACCAACCCGCGCGTCGGTGGCGGTTCCTCTAATGTCGCCAGCAGCGCATCGAGCGAGCCAAACGACAGCGCGGAATTACGATATTGCAGCACGCGAACAGGCTCGTAGCGATGGCCTTCCACGCGCGCGATCGTTTCTTCGCTGAGCGGCTCGGCTTCCGCGGTAACGCCAAACGTGCCGTCGTTCATGTGGCGTCCGGCGCGGCCGGCGATCTGGCCGATTTCCTCGGGCTTCAACGAACGCAGGCCGATGCCATCGAACTTCTCCATCGCTGAAAACGCGACGTGATCGACATCCATGTTGATGCCCATGCCGATGGCGTCGGTCGCCACCAGAAAATCGACGTCCCCGGATTGGTAGAGCGCCACCTGCGCGTTCCGCGTGCGTGGCGAGAGCGCGCCCAGCACCACGGCAGCGCCGCCGCGCTGCCGCCGTACCAGTTCAGCCAGCCCGTACACATCGTCGGCCGAGAACGCGACGATGGCCGAACGGCGGGGCAACCGGGTCAGCTTCTTTGCGCCGGTGTACGCCAGGTCGGAAAACCGCGGCCGGGTGATGAAGTGCGCCGCCGGCACGAAGCGCTGGATGGCGCCGCGCATGGTTTCGGCGCCGAGGAACATGGTCTCTTCCTCGCCGCGCGCATTCAGCAGGCGGTCGGTGAAGACGTGGCCGCGCTCCGGGTCGGCGCAGAGCTGGATTTCGTCCACCGCCACAAAGGCGGTGCGCAGGTCCAGCGGCATCGCTTCCGCCGTGCAGACGAAATACTTCGCCTCGGCCGGGACGATTTTTTCTTCACCCGTGATGAGCGCAATGAGGTTCTGGCCTTTCACCCGCGTGATGCGGTCATAGACCTCGCGCGCGAGCAGGCGCAGCGGCAGGCCGATCATGCCGGAGCGGTGCGCCAACATCCGCTCGATGGCGAAATGCGTCTTGCCGGTGTTGGTGGGGCCAAGGACGGCGGAAATGCGGCTGAAGCTTTCGGGCTTCACCGCCCCGCCGGACACACGCGCTGTTTTCATGATACCTGGAATGTGGGGCCTCTGATGAGCGGACGCAATAACCTAAGGAGGGGCAGACTGGCTTAGCGCCAGGGGTTGGCGGAAACGGGCGTCGGCGACGCCTGCGAACCCTCGCGGTGAAACACGAAGTAGCTGCGAAATGCGATACCGAGTGCGTAAGCGGCAGATTGCTTCGCCGCCTTCTGCGGCTTGTGGAAGTGCATTCTATAGTACACCCCGAGTGCTCGCTGTGCGGCCGGGTATTGAGCCTCTATCGAATGATAGACTGCCGCAAAGCCCGGCGCCCGGCCCGCCCAGGTCTTCAAGGCGACATCGACATCGTGGCGCGTGTTGTAGGGTTGATGGGACACCGCCCATGGCCGCAACGCAACGTTCGCCCAAGTATGCGCGACATCAATGCGAAGCTGTGCTGTTGGGTGCAGTGTTCCCTCATTCGTCCCAGGGCCGATCGTTTGGTCCAGAAGGCTCGCCAGTCGGCGCACAGGCGCAGGAAGCAATGTGGTGATGTCGCGAACGTCGGGACGAAAGGCGATGGTGCAGGCCTGCCGCGCCCTGCCGCTGTCGGCTACGTACACGTCCCAACTGCCAAGCGGGATGAATGGCTCCCCGACATCGATCGCCCACACGGCGCCGCTGGTATCCTGAATCATCAGCGGAGGGCGCCAATTGTCGTCGATAAGCGGCTTCAGCCCATCCGCGGTTTCTGTACCAAAGTATTTTGCAAAGAGCGCATCTGGATTCCTGCCGTGGGGAACTGCGAAGAGCGAGTACATGTCGCCGTGCCAGCCCATCGCGCGCTCCGCCACAGCCCAGTGGACGCCATTGGTGGCGGTCTTTTGCCAGTAGAGGTGGCGCGGCGGACTGGCGCCGTTGATTGGCAGTTTCGCAAACACATCTGTGTCTGCCCGCAGCTCGTCGCCGCCTGAAATGTCGATCTCCTTGGGGCCGAGAACAAGCTTGCTGCCAACCAGCGGCGGGATGCCCGTCAGCGCGTACAGCTCGGCTGCATGTGACCGGAACACGGCTTTGCCAATCTCCAGCGCCTGTGCGCACTCAGATCTGGCTGCGCTTTCTGTCAGGTTCGGCCACTCCGTTGGGCCCGCGTTCGAACCTGCTGAAGAGTACAGGAGAACGAGAGCACAAAGAGCCAGACTGCGCATGTTGTCTGCCATCAGGGCGGAAAAAGCCTTCATGCCACTGCGAGGGAGGCCTCTTGTATTCGTGCCGCGTCCCACTTTGCAGTATTCACACCCATAACCATCAGCCATAAGCCCAACAGCGCCTCGCCGGCCTCGCCAGGCAGATAGGCGTATCCGTGCAGTGCGGCTGCCAGCGGCGGCCATAGGAAATGTGCCGATGCGCTGAGAATATAGCCAGCGCCTCCCAAAGCGAGGAGTGCCCCGAGTGCTGTGGGGAGGAATGTCGAGCGGACGATCAGATATCCCACAAGCAGGCATTGCACGCCGAAGCACAGCATGCCGCTGGTCAGCGCCTCGGGACCGAGACGCAGGAGCACAAAGACGATGCTCCTGACGGGCTCCGCGTGCGCGCCGGCAAGAACATCGCGGAACAGGAAAGGAGACATGTCGCCTGCAACATTGGCCATCCAGATCGCGCATCCAGCCACGCTGAAGAACGCCGCGATGAGGGAGACGGTGGCGTCGATGGGTGCGAGCAGCCGGTAAAGGATTGCGGTGAGTGCCAGATAGGCAGCCGTTCCCGCGAACTCGAGCGTGAGCCCGAGGCGATACAGCTGTTCGTCGGCAAAGATGTTTCGGATTGTCCCGGAAGGATCATGCGGCAGCACAAGCTTCTCGTGCACGTACGCTTCGGCAAACATGCCGCAAGCGATACAGCCGAGCCAGAGAATCCCCCCAAGCCGCGCCCACATCCGCGGCGACATCACGGGCAAAAGGCCCATTGCAGCATCATCTGCAACATGCGACCGCAGCCGTTCATCTGGATACCCCTTCCGCCTTGACGCTAACTATGGTCGAGCGGCGGCAATGACAAGGGCGCGTTAGGGGCTCAGCTCGAACACTGTCCCGGCGGCGCTGAACGGGCCGCCTTGCGCGGTCGTGCCGTACAGATTGCCGGCCGCGTCCATGATCAATTGCGACTGCGATCCAGATCCATCGGTACACGGACCGCCCGAACAGAAATTGTAGAGGATGGAGTATTTCTTTCCGGTCCTGTTGAGCTCGAACACCGTACCACCGAGGCCGACGGGACCGCCGAGCGCATTGGTTCCGAACAAACGCCCAGCGGGATCGATCATCACACCGGCTTCTGGTAAGTAACCGTCATCGCAACAGAAGGTGTGAAGCACCGTTTCCTGCCAGTTTCCCTTCTTTTTCGCGACTTCGAACACCACGCCGCCTTCACCCTCATCGTTCGTGGTTGTGCCAAAGAGGTGACCTCTGCCGTCGACCGTCACCGGCCCTGCCGGAATCGTCCCGTCGATACAGTTGGGGGCAGAGCAGAAACTGTAGAGCACGCTCTGCTGCCACTTGGCGCCGCTGGTATTTGGCGCGAGCCGGTAAAGCGCGCCGCTGCCATTCGCGCCGCCGAAGCCGGTGAGTCCATAGAGATTCCCCGCCACATCCATGGTCATGTCGCCGGCGGGGTTCTCTCCATCGGAGCAGGCGCCAACGTCTGCAGGGCAGAAGGAATACAGCACTTTCTCCTTCCAGCCTCCCTCACCGGGGACAATAGCGAAGATGGCACCGCGATCCTGGGCGCCGCCGATCGCCGTGTTGCCGTAGAGAGGCGACACGCCATCGTAGAGAGCGCCGCTGGCCGCGTCGGAATAGGTGAGGCCGCTGTCCGCCGAATCGCCATCCGGCGTTCCAGTGAAGACGTGCAGGATTTTCTCTTTCCATCGCGACCCGTCAGGCGACAGGCGGAACACCGTTCCGCGCATGTTGTTGGGACCGGCCGCCGCTGTCGTGCCGTAGACATTGCCGTTCACATCGACAATGACCTTGGCGGTCGGGAATGCGCCGTCTCCGCAGGCATAGCAGAAATCATGCAGCACCTTGTACGCCCATTTGTTTCCCTGCGGCGAAAGCTGGAACACCACGCCCTGATTGTGGGCGCCCCCGATTTCCGTTGTGCCATAGAGATCGCCGGCCGAATCTCGCACCACGCCCGCAAGCGGAGTCGAGCCGTCGGCGCAGTTATCCTGGGTGCAGAAATTGTAGAGCGTCTTCAGTGTCCATGCCTGCGCGCTGCCTGTCGCGAACGCAATCAGGGCGCAAGCCGCCATCCCTGTTTCAACCACATGCCGCATTGTTGTGTATCGCACCGTGTCCTCCCGAATGGACCGCGGGCAGCGCGCCCGCCCCGCCACACCTCAGACGTATGCAAGATCAGCAATATTCCACCGCAGCTTTGGCTATTGCGGGTTTTCCAGGCTGAACATGGCGGACTCGTCGTCGTAGGCGAACAGTTCGGCGAAGCGGGCCCAGCCGGTGACGGCATCCAAGGTCGCCTCGGCGGCATCCGGTGTCATGTAGTCTTCCAGCTCGTCCTCGAAGCGGCTCCACGGCGCGGTGTGGCTGGCGCGTTCGTCGAGCACGCGGCGAATGTGCGCGGCGAGCGGCACATAGCTCACCAGCGCGCGCGCAAAGATTTCCTTGCGCACGTTATTGTCTTCCTCTGCGAAGCGCTTGCCCATATGGGTGAGCTTGAAGTCACCGCCTTCGATTTCTGCCAGCCGCAGCATCTGCAAGGTTTCCGCGACCGGAAACAGCTCGTCCACTTCCAGCTGCAGATCGGCCGTGAGATCGGGTAAATCGGCCTTGCCGTTGTAGGGCTGCGCCTCGACCGCTTCGATCAGGCCGGCGAGAAGGTTGGTGGAAACCGGCGGCAGAATGGTGCCGAGGCCGCTGCCCGGAAAGCGCTCGCGGCGCTGCGCAAGTTGCTCGGCGCGTTTGGCTGTCATCTCCGTGTAGATGCGATCCACCAGCGCGACGAAGGCCGGATCCTGCCGGTCCCGCGGGTGACGCAGGTCGATCTTGATTTCGGTGACGACACGGCCCGGATTGGTGGAGAACAACAAGACCCGGTCGCACATCAGCACCGCTTCCTCGATGTTGTGTGTGACGAGGATGACGCCCTTGATCGGCAGCTGGCCTTCCTGCCAGAGCTCAAGAAAGTCCGTACGCAGATTTTCT
>DATAVW010000120.1:0-36030 GCA_036267515.1 Rhizomicrobium sp. | reverse complement strand
TCCGGCAAACCCATTTGGAAATAGGGAGTTCTTGTCCTACCGCCGGAACCGGATTCGTCGAATAGCGGTTCTAATGCGGTGGGCCACTTCTTTGCGCCGCCCTGCCGGCCGCCGCGAAGGATAGTTGTTCACCTCTTGCTATCCTCAGCACCGTGAATATCAGATTCGGCATTGATGGACGCATCTATGTGCCTGCGAAAATCAATAACGTGCCGAAATCCATGCTGGTTGATACAGGCGGTTTCTTCACTGAAATCACAGAGACCGCAGCTGAAGAACTCGGCCTCAGCGCGCGAACGACCCGCCTCGCACTTGTGGGCATCGCCGGTGACACCACGCGAAGGGCGGTGCGCGCGAATTTTGCTCTTGGCAACCTTCGGGCTGATGGCATGGATTTGATGGTGATGCCGGCTACCCATCGCCTTGCGCCGGATGTGCCCGATGCTGCCGGCATTCTCGCACCGAACCTGTTGCAGAACTACGATCTCGATCTCGATCTCGGCGGTCGAAAATTGAATTTGATCTCACAGAACCACTGCAACGGCCGGGTAGTCTACTGGGCGGCCCGCCACATCGCCGCAGTGCCGGTGGAGATTTCGCGTGGGCACATCTTGGTCCCCGTAGAGTTGGATGGGCAGCGATTGAAGGCGTTGCTGGATACGGGCGCCAGCATTTCCGTGCTCAATCTCGACGTCGCCACCCGCCTGTTCGGGCTGGTGCCCGGCGCTGCCGACACACCGGTTGCGGGCAACCTGCTCAAGTCGCAGAATCCGCAAATCTACACCCACACGTTCAGGTCGCTGTCGCTGGAAGGGGTGACCGTTGCAAATCCGAAACTACGGCTCATCCCGGACCTTGTACGCTCCAAAGTGTCCCGCTCGCCGGATGGCTGGGGAGGCGGAACGCGAATCCCGTCTTCCGGCCCTAATACCGGCTTGAGCGATTTGATTATTGGCATGGATGTTCTGCGGCACTTTCATGTGTACATCGCCTACAAGGAGCGAAAGCTCTATCTCACAGCGGTCTCTGAGCCGTTGCCGGGATCTGGCAGGCCAAAACAATAGGAAACGCCGTGGGCAGCCGGCGCGAGATGTGTCAGGATTGAGCAATGCCTGAGAAATCGCAGTGGGAGCTGTAGGATGAGATCGTACCTGCTCGGTGGGTTGTTGATGGCGGCGCTTGCCTCCGGCTCCGCGTGGGCGGCGTTGCAGGTTGGCGCGAAAGCGCCCGAGTTCACGACCCAGGCCGCCTTGGGCGGCAAAGAGTTTACCTTCTCGCTGGCCGCGGCTCGGAAGAAGGGACCTGTGGTTCTCTACTTCTTCCCGGCCGCCTTCACTCCCGGCTGCACGCAGGAGGCGCACGATTTCGCCGAAGCCAGCAATCAGTTCGCCGCACTCGGCGCGACCGTCATCGGAGTGACTGCAGGAAACGCCAATCGCGTGACGGAGTTCTCGTCGGTCGAGTGTCGCAACAAATTCGCGGTGGCCGCCGATCCGGACCAAAAGGTTATTAAGGCCTACGACGCGGTCCTGAAGCGGAAACCGGAATGGTCTGACCGCACCTCCTATGTGATCGCGCCGGACGGATCCATCCTGATGAGCTACACCAATCTCGATCCCGGCGAGCACGTCGCCCGTACTCTTGCCGCGGTAAAGGCCTGGCGCGAAGCACATCAGCAGTAATCAGCGCAGATCACTTCCTGCCGAATGGCCGTTGCCCGAGATTCTTGCTGACAATCGCGAGGATCAAAACGGCGAAGGCAAGAAGCTTCAGCAGGTAGACCCAGCTCTGATATTCGCTGGGAACGCCGCCCAGCGTAATCATCACCTGGCTTATTGCGAGCAGCAGGAAGGCCGCGCTGAATGCCGCGAAGAGGCCGTCGTGCGTGCGCCTCCAAAAACGCAGGAAAAACACGCTCGCCAGCACAAACCCCGCGGCGGTCGCGCCGGACAGGAACCCCTCTATCAGCGACATCAGTCGATCTCCCAGATGAAGCCGTAGAGCAGTGTGCCGACAGCGAAGAGACTGCAGCACGTTCTGGCAAGGCTGAGGTCGGTCTGCGGCAATACGATAATGTCGAGCACCATCAACAGATTGTTGAGAGCGAGAAGAGCGAAGCAGGTCGCACTCCAGAGCAAGATACGGGTGCGATGGCGCGCATAGCTTCGCGCGAGCAGCGCAGCACAGGTGAGGCTGGCGAGCAGACACAGCAGATAGACGGCGGAGGCCCAGAAATGCATCGGCTCAGTCCTTCAGGCGGAACGCATCGGAGAAGATGCGCAGTTTTTCGTTTGGCGCCGAAGCGATCGCATTGATGACAGCAAGGGACTTTGCCGCATAAAGGGCCTGCGCTTCGGCAACGAACGAATCGAGCGTTTCTGAAACGGGACGGTAGCAGAAGAGCCCGCCTTCATCCTTCGCGATCAGGCCAGCTCCGATGAGTCCTGCAAGCGCGTCCTGCACAACCAAGGTACTTGCGCGCAATTCGCTGACCAGCGCACCTGTCTGCCACGCGCGGCCGCTCTCGCGACGCATCAGCAGCAACAGCTCGAGCGCCCATAGCGATTTTACTGTGGCGCTCAGAAACGCCAGAACATCTTCTTCTTTCACGAAACCGCGGAGTTCGGACGACCCGCAGAAGCTAGCAAACCGTTCGCGAACGGCAACATCGCACGACTAATCCGTTTCACCAGAATAACACACCGGTTCCTGTTTGGCAGGTGAGGCCACAATCTTGCTTCGCACCGCGGATTCGAAGAATCCGGAAGGCTGAGTTCAAAGCCTTGTGAACCGCGGAACTGCGTTTGCCCCTGCGGGCTCTGTCGGTTTTGCCGGCAAATCCCGCGATTTATCGTCGAACTTCGCCTGTGCCTCCTCGATGCGGCTCATGTTCTTGCGCGCCCAATCCCCGAGCGCCGAAACAGGCACCAGCAGCGAGCGGCCGAGCGTGGTCAACTCGTAATCCACGCGAGGCGGCACGGTCGGGAACACGGTGCGGGTGATCAGTCCGTCGCGCTCCAGCCCGCGCAGGGTCAGCGTCAGCATTCGTTGCGAAATGCCGCCGATGTCGCGCTTCAGCTCATTGAAGCGCATTGGCCCATTGCCCAGCCGCGACACGATCAGCACCGACCATTTGTCACCCACGCGGGCCAGCACGGCGCTGATCGCCCGGCAGTCCCCGGTTACATGCGGTTTACCCCGTGCCATCAATGTGCCTTCTTGCGCGTTGCCCTGCCGGCCGCCACTTTACCGACAGTTACCAATGTAGTGCGAGTTACTGTCCGTAACCAGAGCCCGAGAGGAAATCGCCATGTCCCCACGCCTTCATACCATTATCGCCAGCACCCGTCCGACCCGCGTCGGCCCGGCGCCCGCCCACTGGTTCCATGATTTCGCAAGGAAGCATGGCAAATTCGACGCCCATCTTGTGGACCTGGCCGAATTCAACCTGCCGGTGCTGGACGAGCCGGAGCATCCCGCACGGCGCCATTACCAGCACGAGCACACCAAACGCTGGAGCGCGAGCGTGAATGAGGCCGATGCCTTCGTGTTTGTGACGCCGGAGTACAATTACGGCCCCCCGCCGTCGCTGCCGAATGCGCTCGATTACCTGTTCTGGGAGTGGCAGTACAAAGCCGTGGGGCTTGTGGGTTATGGCGGCATTTCCGGCGGCGGGCGATCCACGCACGCGATCAAACCCACCATCGCAACCCTGAAAATGATGCCAATTCCGGAAACGGTGTGGCTGCCGAATGTCTTTGGGCAGATCAAGGATGGCGTGTTCACGGCGAATGAGTTGAATGAGCAAGGCGCGGCTGCGCTGCTCAATGAGCTGATCAGATGGACGGAGGCGCTGGCGCCTTTACGCGAGCGGAACCGGGCGGAGCTCGCGAAGGCACCGGCTTGACGCTTGGGCGCAGCACGGGCCACAAGCCCGCGCCATGATCGAGCTCACGCAGGAATTCGGTTTCGACGCCGCGCACTATCTGGGCGTTGGTGCGCCCGAAAACCGGCGCCTGCATGGCCATTCCTTCTATGTGGAAGTGACGCTGCGGGGCGAGGCGGACACGCGCACCGGTGTG
Source organism: Rhizomicrobium sp. (assembly GCA_036267515.1). Taxonomy (GTDB): domain Bacteria; phylum Pseudomonadota; class Alphaproteobacteria; order Micropepsales; family Micropepsaceae; genus Rhizomicrobium. The sequence continues at coordinate 31,948 of DATAVW010000120.1, read as the reverse complement.
CTTCGCGATCTTGGGGCAGTGAAGGCGGCGCTGGATGAAGTTCGCAACAGTCTTGACCACCAGCTTCTAAACGAGGTCAAGGGATTGGAAAATCCCACACTTGAGAACTTGGCGCGCTATATCTTCCTGCGTGCAAAATCGTCGTTGCCGGAAGTGGCGCGGGTGAAGATCCGGCGCCCCTCCTACGGCCAGAGCTGCGCATATGAAGAATAAGGCGCTCCAGCTTGGCCGCGCAGTGGCGTTGCCGCAATCTCCCGACGACGCAAGGCTGGACGCGGTCGTCAATCCGCATCGAAATACCGATTATCTCGTACGCTTTACCGCGCCGGAATTCACCTGCCTGTGCCCGATCACCGGCCAACCGGACTTCGCCCATTTCGTCATCGATTACGCTCCGGCCAAATCCATCCTCGAATCGAAATCGCTGAAGCTGTTTCTTGCCAGCTTTCGCAACCATGGCGCATTTCACGAAGATTGCACCGTGCTGATCGGCAAGCGCATCGTAGCGGTGATCAGGCCAAAGTTCCTGCGCATCGCCGGTTTTTGGTACCCGCGCGGCGGTATTCCCATCGATGTGTTCTGGCAAACCGGCAAGCTGCCAGCCGGTACTTCAATTCCCGATCCGGGCGTGTCGCCCTATCGGGGCCGCGGCTGAGAGTGTAGCATCGCCCCTCGGAGCAGGCCGTAAGCGCTGATGGCGCCCCAGAAGATTTCTACGATGGCAGCTGGAAGGTTCCACGCCCACCACAGCGACGCGAAGATAAGCGCCGCGCCAACCAGGTTCGCGACATAGTAGGGCTTGCTGTCCGCCGCAATCGATCCCCGCGCCACGGCGAAATAGGCGGCGATCACGATCGCGGAGCCGATGATGCCTAGAACATTGGGCAACGTCATCGCCGTTTCGCTCCGAGTTTGGCACACTCCCCGTGACGGAAGCATTCGACGGCGTGATCGTTCACCATGCCGACGGCTTGCGCGAAGGCATAGACGATTACCGGCCCCACGAAATTGAAGCCGCGGGATTTGAGGTTCTTCGATAGGGCTTCGCTCATCGGCGTCTTCACGAATGGCGCTTCACCCTCGCGGCGACGATTCACCACCATACGCCCATTCACATGCTTCCAGATAAAGTCGGTGAAGCCGCCCGGTTCCTTTTCTTGAATCTCCAACCATGCGCGCGCGCCATTGACCGCCGCTTCGATCTTGGCACGGCTGCGGATGATGCCTTCATTTTTCAAGAGACGCGCAAGGTCGCGCTTGCCGTAGCGGGCAATCTTTTCCGGGTCGAAACCGTCGAAGGCGCCGCGGAAGTTTTCCCGCTTGCGCAGGATGGTGATCCACGAAAGCCCCGCCTGGAATCCATCGAGCACGAGTTTTTCGAAAAGCGCGCGGGGATCGTATTCCGGCACGCCCCATTCCTCGTCGTGATACGCCACGTACAGCGGATCGGAACCCGGCCAGCCGCAACGGACGCGGGCCTTCACCGGCGCGATTTCTTCTTCGCCTTTTTTGCTGGCGCTGCCTTGCGTGCGGATTTCCTCGCCGGTTTCCTGGCTGCCTTCGGCTGGGCGTCTTTCACCAGCACATTCAAGATGGCCTCGATCTTGTTGCCGTCGAGATCGTAGATGAAGGCGCCGTAGTAGGAAGGGCCATAATCGGGACGCGGCCCGGGCTCGCCATTGTTGCTGCCGCCGGCCTTCAGCGCCTCGGCGTGAAATTTGTTCACGGCCTGCTTGCTCTTGGCCGAAAATCCAACATGGGTCCCGTTGCCGACGCTTGCCGGCTGCCGGTTGTGCGGCTGTCCAATCCAGAACTCCGGCCGATCTCTGTTTTCGCCATAGGCGATGGCGTAAGGCAGAAACTCCATCACACGTTTGTAGCCCAGCGCCTTGAGAACGGGGTCGTAGAATTTCGCGGCGCGCTCCACGTCGCGCACGCCCACCGACACATGATGCAGCATGGAAAATCTCCCTGGAAGAATGGCCGCGACTCTCGCCCGCGTTTGGCCGGCGTCAAGAGGCTTCGGCGTCTGCGAGCCATGCAGGCCTGACGATGCGAATTTCGCAGTCGCCCGTACGCGGGACCGCGTTGCCCGCTTCCCGCCAGCGATCCATCCGGATCAGGCCGAATCCTCGCGAGCCATAGACCGAGGTGACTTCGCCAAGGCTGATGTCGCCAGCGCGGATGTCGGTGCCCGATGGTGGCAGATGGGCTCCGTCTACTGTCGTAATGGGCAACAGGCGCTTGCGCGAGGTACCCCGGTGCTTCATGCGCGCCGTCAACTCCTGGCCGATATAGCAGCCCTTGTCGAAAGAGACACCGTGCAGTTCTTCCAGGCCCGCATCCAGCGCAAACATCTTGTCAGAGCCGAAGTCTGCGCCCTCTGGGATGCCGAGACAGAGGCGGTGTGAAAGATATTCCGAACAAGCATCCGACGTGTCCGCTTGAACGATCCAGCGCGTGCCCAGTTCCGGCAAACGGGGATCCAGCCAGCCGGCCTTGTTCCAGAGCACGCCAAGGTCATTGCGCAACGAGAGCTCCACCTTGGCACGCAGGCGATACATGCTGAGTCGCTTCAGTAGCGCCTGCGATGAACCGGCGGCGCAATCCATAAAAATCGTTTCATCCCGCGCGTTCAGCAGAAAATCGAATAGCATCTTACCCTGTGGGGTCAGCAAAGCGGCATAGAGTGGCGCATCCGGCGCCAGTCTGCCGATGTCATTGGTAACTAGCCCCTGGAGAAAGCTCTTCGCCTCCGGCCCGGAGACGGCGATCACCGCACGATCTGTCAATGCACCTGTCATGGGATCGAAGTGAGCCTATCGTTTGCGCGGCCGCAAGGCCCTGATATAGGTCTCCCGGCCTTTCATGACATCCCGATCTCCTCTCAAAGCAATCACAGTCTGCGGCGCGTCCGCCCTGGGCGGCTCTGAGACCTTCTTCGTCACGCTGACGCTGGGATTGCAACGCGGCGGCGTAAACGTACGATCAGTGCTGAAGCATAATGGCATTCGCGAGCAGGCGCTGCGCGACGCCGGCATTCCGTTCGATGTGCTGCCGTTCTTCCGCCGCTTCGACTGGCTCACAGGCCGGAAGTTCAGGCGTCTCGCAGAAGAGTTTCACCCCGCCGTGGTGCTCACCATCACCGGCCGTGGCGCCGCCATGACGCCGCCGGGCGATTACACGCTAATCGGTCGCCTCGGGGGCTACTACAATTTCGACTACTTCCGCCGCTGCGATGACCTCGTGTGTAACACGCCCGATCTGGTGCGCTACGTCACGGAGGGCGGTTGGGCGAAGGAGCGCGTGTTCTACATCCCCAATTTTCCTCATATAGAGGAAGCACCTGCCGTTGATCGCCGCACGCTCGGGACACCGAAGGATGTACCGCTCGCGGTCGCACTCGGGCGGCTGCATCCCAACAAGGCAATCGATGTTCTGCTGCAAGCCACCGCGCGAATTCCTGACCTGTGGGTGTGGATCGCCGGTGAAGGGCCGGACAAAGCCAAGCTGAAAAAGCAGGCCCACGACCTCGGCGTTGCAGAGCGGGTGAGATTTCTTGGCTGGCGCACGGACCGCGGTGCGCTGCTGAAGGCGGCCAATATTTGTGTGTTTCCCTCCCGCGAGGAGCCGTTCGGCAATGTGGTTGTGGAGGCCTGGGCTTATGGGACACCGCTCGTGGCCGCCGCCAGCACGGGCCCCGCCTGGCTCGCTCGGAACGGCGAAGATGCCGTTCTGGTGCCGGTGGACAATCCGGAAGCGCTGGCGCGGGGCATCCGTGATCTATTGGCGTCCAAAGATCTCGCCAGCAGGCTTGTGGAAAATGGGCGCAAGCGGATCGAAACTGAATTCTCGGAAGAGGTGGTGATCGGGCAGTATCTGGATATGTTCGAACGGGTTCGGCCGAAGATGGGCGCCTGATGTGCGGCATTGTGGGAGTCATGACGACCGATGGCATGCCCCCTGCGTCCGGCGCCATTGACGCCATGCTGACCGCGATCGCGCATCGCGGGCCCGATGGCGAAGGCCGCTCTACGCAAGGCGGAGTGGCGCTGGCGCAGAAGCGGCTGGCTATCATCGATCTCTCCACCGGCGATCAACCGTTGTTTGGGCCCGGCGAAACCGCAATCGTCGCGAATGGCGAAATCTACAACTACGTCGAGCTGAAGCAGGACGCGCACGGCTACAATTTCGCCACCAATTCGGATTGCGAGCTGCCGCTTTACACCTACGCGCGCGATGGCTCCTCTTTCGCGAAGCATTTGCGCGGGATGTACGGGATCGCGCTCGACGATCCAAAGGCACCCGAGCTGTACATCTCGCGCGATCCCTTCGGCATCAAGCCGCTCTATTACGCGGAAGGGACGTTCGGCTTTGCTTTCGCCTCCGAACCGCAGGCGCTGATCCGCGCGGGGCTGGTGGCGCCGCGCGTTGTTCCGAGCAAAGTGAATGAGCTGCTGCAGCTGCAGTTCACCACCGGCGGGCAAACCATTTTCGACGGCATCAAACGCGTGCTGCCCGGTGAGACACTTGGCATTCGCGCCGGCAGAATCCACTCGCGCACGCAAGTGCCCGCATTGCCCGACGGCGGCCCCATTGCCATCGATGAGGACCACGCCGTCAACGAACTCGAGCGGGCGCTGCTTGACAGTGTGATGGTGCATCAGCGTTCGGACGTGCCATACGGCATGTTTCTCTCCGGCGGCATCGATTCTTCCGCACTGCTCGCCTGCATGATGCGGCTGAACGATCGCCCGGTGCGCGCCTTCACCGCTGGTTTTCCTGGTACTGGCGTGCACGATGAGCGGGCGCATGCCCGGGCGGTGGCGAAAGCCGCGGGTGCCGAGCACGTCGAAATCGAAGTGACGGCGGAGGATTTCTGGCGCGAATTTCCTGCCATCGTCGCCGCGATGGACGATCCCGCCGCCGACTACGCCATTGTTCCCACTTACATGCTGGCGAAAGCGGCGCGGCGCGAACTGAAGGTCGTCTTGTGCGGCGAGGGTGGTGACGAGTTGTTCGCCGGTTATGGCCGTTACCGCTCTGCCATTCGGCCGCGCCTTTTGGGAGGCAGACCGATGCGCCACAGAGGTGTTCTCGAGGGCCTCGGCGTTTTGCGCGAGGAGAACGGCACCTGGCGGGACGGCATGGCCGTCGCCGAAGCAGAAGCGGCAACCGGCGGACGCACGAAACTCCAAATCGCCCAGGCGATAGACTGTGCAGACTGGCTGCCGCATGATCTTCTTCTCAAGCTTGATCGCTGCCTGATGGCGAACAGCATGGAGGGCCGCACGCCGTTTCTTGATCCGGTCGTGGCGAATTTTGCCTTCCGCTTGCCGGAAGAACTGAAGGTACGGCGAGGCATGGGCAAATATCTGCTGCGCAAATGGCTGGCGCGCGCGCTGCCCGAATCCAAACCCTTCGAGCCGAAGCGCGGGTTCACCGTGCCAGTGGCAGAATGGATGAAGGAGAAGGTGAAGCAGCTTGGGCCGCTGGTGGCGCAGTCGCCCGGCGTTGCCCAGCTCTGCAAACCTGCGGCGGTTGAAAAACTCTTCGCAAATCTGGACTGGCGCGATCGCTATCGCATGGCGTGCTGGCAGTTGGTGTTCTATGCGGTGTGGCACCGTGTGCATATTGAGGGTGGCCGGAGCGATCTGCCGTTGATGGAATTGCTGGAAGGAGCATCATGAGCGGGACCCTCGATCTTCTTATCCGGGGCGGCATGTGCGTGACGCCGAACGGCATCGGCGAAGCGGATGTCGGCGTGATCGGCGGACGCATCGCCGTGATTGGTTCCCTCACGAACGCCAAAGCAGCCGAAGTGTTCGAGGCAAAGGGCCTGCACGTGCTGCCGGGGGTGATCGACACCCAGGTGCATTTTCGCGAGCCGGGGAACGAGCACAAGGAGGATCTGGAAAGCGGCAGCCGCGCGGCCGTTTTGGGCGGCGTGACGGCGGTGTTCGAAATGCCCAACACCAATCCGCCCACCACCACGCGGCTTGCGCTCGAAGACAAGTTCGCCCGCGCCCAGGGCCGCATGCATTGCGATTATGCGTTCTATGCCGGTGCCACGCCGGACAACATCGGTGCGCTCGGCGCGCTGGAGCAAATTCCTGGCGTGGCTGGCGTGAAAGCCTTTCTCGGTTCCTCAACAGGGAGCCTGTTACTCAACCGGGAAGAGGACATTTTGGCGGCGCTGAAAGCTGGCAAACGCCGCATGGCCGTGCATTCTGAAGACGAATCGCGCCTGCGCGAACGCAAGCCTCTGGCGAAATCCGGCGATGTTCGCACGCATCCGTTCTGGCGCGATGTGGAAACGGCGCGGCTGTCCACCGAACGCGTGCTGCGGCTTGCGAAACAGGCTGGCCGCCGCGTGCATGTGCTGCACGTCACCACGGAAGAAGAGCTGCCGCTGCTGGCGGACGCGCGCGATTTGGTGACCGTCGAAACAACGCCGCAGCATCTCACACTGACGGCGCCGGAGTGTTACGAGCGGCTTGGGACTTACGCGCAGATGAATCCGCCCATTCGCGAATCCCGCCACCGCGAGGCGCTGTGGCGCGCCGTGAATGACGGCTTGATCGATGTGATCGGCTCGGATCATGCGCCGCATACGCGCGAAGAAAAGGAAAAAACCTATCCCGATTCGCCCTCTGGCATGCCCGGCGTACAGACGCTGGTCACCATTCTGCTGGATCATGTGAACGCCGGACGATTGTCGCTGGAACGCCTTGTCGATCTGACCAGCGCGGGTGCAGCACGCATTTTTGGCATTGCCGGCAAGGGTCGTATTGCGCGTGGCTATGATGGCGATTTCACCATCGTGGACGTGAATGCAAAGCGAAGAATCGAGAACAGCTGGATTGCTTCGAAATGCGGCTGGACACCATTCGATGGCATGACCACCACCGGCTGGCCCGTTGCCACCATCATCCGCGGCCAGACGATCATGCGTGACGGCGCATTGGCCGAGAGTGGACAGGGCATTCCTGTCCGCTTTGTCGAAACTATCCAGTCTAGTTCAGCGTGAATTCGCCGCCGGCCATTTTCAGTTCGGTGGGCGCGATCAGCCCACGCGCGGCCACGCGTACCGCGTGTAGCCGTCCTTCGATGTTCTCCTCCCAGAAATGGAGAAATTTGTTCAGCACCGGAAACCGCGGGGCAAGGTCGAATTCTTGCCACAGAAAGCTTTGCAGCAGATCCGGGTGGTCCGGCATGTGATACAGAATCTCGGCTGTCATCAGGCGATAGCCGAGCAAGGTCCGTTCGAACTGGCTCATGTCTCTCCGCTCTTCAACAGCGCCTCTCGCTTTTGCGTCTTCATCGTGTTCCATCGGTCTTAAGATAAAGCGTGGGGGGACGGTTCCCATCTGTCGAGGGTTGACAAAGGCGTGAAGGCGATTCGCCAGCCGCCTTGACGCCTTTGTTGTTTTCCTGTGGTTTTCACGCCGCGTTTCCGTCCTCTTGGCAGCGCTCTACCAACGAAAGTGCCAATGGCCGATTTTCGCGCCGTCCTCATTCGCAAAAACGGAGATGCTCAGCGTGCAGAGCTTAACCAGCTCGCGCCCGCCGAGTTGATGGAGGGCGATGTCACGGTTGCCGTTTCCCATTCGACAGTGAACTACAAGGATGGTCTGGCGTTAACGGGCCGCGCGCCCGTGGTGCGGCGTTTCCCGATGATTCCGGGAATCGATTTCGCCGGCGTGGTTCAGGAATCCGACAGTCCGGCGTACAAGACCGGCGACAAGGTGCTGCTGAATGGATGGGGCCTCGGCGAAACGCATTACGGCGGTTATGCAGAACTGGCGCGGGTCGAGAGCGATCGGCTCATTCCGCTTGCCGCCGAATTCTCACCCGCCGAAGCCATGGCGATTGGCACTGCCGGATACACCGCGATGCTGGCGGTGCTTGCGCTGGAAGAGGCAGGCGTGACACCTGAAAAGGGACCGGTGCTGGTCACGGGCGCATCCGGCGGCGTCGGCTCCGTGGCGATCGCGCTCCTGGCGAAACTGGGATTCCACGTGATTGCCTCCACCGGCCGCAACTTGGCGCGGCCGAAATCATTCCGCGCAACGAACTGTCTGGGGGAGCGAAGCCGCTGGCGAAAGAGCGCTGGGCGGGTGCAGTCGACAGTGTGGGATCGAAAACGCTCGCCAACGTGCTCGCGGCCACCAAATACGGCGGGGCCGTGGCCGCCTGCGGATTGGTACAAGGGATGGATTTGCCCACCAGCGTTGCGCCGTTCATTCTGCGCGGCGTGTCGATGTTGGGCATTGAGTGGGCTTGGCGATGTGTTCGAAGCGGCGGAAGAAATTTTGGCCGGCAAGGTGCGCGGGCGACTCGTGATCGATATGTCGCGCTGAAAGCAAAGAGGGGGGCACAAGCGCGAACATCATGGTCTATTTCGTCACGATTTTTGTCGGTTTTTTCATTGGCCTAATCGCCGCCATTCCCATCGGGCCGGTCAACCTGCTCGTGGTGCGCCGTACTCTTGCCTATGATCCGATGCACGGCTTTATGTCTGGGCTCGGTGCCGTGCTGGCAGATGCGGTATATGCCTGCATCACCGCGTTCGGCTTCACAGCGCTGGCACAGATGATCAAGGGCCACTCCACCACGCTCGAGATCATCGGCGGGCTGATGCTGTTTTTCTTCGGCGCGCGGATGTATTTCGCGCCGCCGAACATACGGCTGGACGAAGGCGAGCAGCAGGAATCGAAGACGCTGCCGCTGTTGCGTGCCATGGCCTCTACCTTTGCGCTGGCGGTGACGAATCCGGCGACATTGTTCGCATTCACCGCGATGTTTGCAGGCGCTGCGGGCGTGGTGGGGCAGGAGGCGAGCTTTTACGGCACGGCATTTCTGGTGCTCGGGGTGCTTTCAGGCTCGACCTTCTGGTGGTTCGCGCTCACCACCATCACCGGACTGTTTCACCGCCACATCGATGAGCGCGTGATGCGCATCATCAACAAGGTCTCGGGCGTGATCGTCACGGCCTTCGGCATCGGCGTTTTCGCGCATCTCATCCTGCGCGTTCACTGATCTGCCTCTGCCCCGCCGCGGCTAACAACAAGCGCAGACTATCACTTCGGCGCAGACGTCAACCCCCGCATTTGCTGCTGCTCCACCTCCTGGCGGTTCGCCTGGCGCACGGCCTCCCACTCCGCCTTCGTGTGGCAGGTCTGTGTGCGGACCAGGCTACCGTTGTGATACATCATCTTGCAGATTTTCTGGCCGCTGGCCGCATCCGCCGGTGTACTTGTGCTGGCCGGAGTGGTTGTTGGCTGCGATAGCCCTTGAGGCTGCGCCTGCGCGAAGGCCGCTCCCGTGGCGAGCAAAAGAAGGGCGGTTGTAGAAGCAAGAACGTTACGCATCGAAAATTCTCCATCTGCCAATTGCCATTCGAATGTCCGCCTCGAGCGGGTGCCTGACAAGCCTTAGGCGCACCTTTGTATTTCGCTGAAGGTCGAAACGTGACGAGCATTCAAAGATGGATGACTGCGATTCACAAACATGCCACCTCTACTGCCGGCGACCAGCAATACGTTCCCCGAAAGGCCGAACGGAGCGTGGAGCGAATGCCTGCAATATTCCTTCCGTGGGTGACTAATGCGGCTTCGTGGTAAAGCTGCGGATCTGGATGCCTTCGATCTCGCGCTCGGTGACAAGCCGCATCCTGTCCCATTCAATTTTGGTATGACAGGCAGGCGTACGGATGAGAGCGCCGTTGTGATACAGCAGGCGGCAGATGAGCCGGTTATTGTCGCCGGCGTTCGGCGCATTGCTCGCGTCGGCCGAGGCGGCCGATTGAGAAAGCGGTTGCGGCTGGGCTACTGCAGCTGCTCCGCCAAAGCCGATACTCATGAAAATGATCGCCGTAGAAAGAAGCAGGTTACGCATCTTGATCTCCGTTGCTGAAATGCAGGTGAATGCTGCGACCGGATTTCATTGCTGGCAAGCGTTAGGCGTCATTTCGCGTTCACGTCAGCTTGAGCGCCACGCTGTGACGGGCCGGAGGGAAGCTAAAACAAGGGTATCGGCCCCATTGCCGCATTTGTCGCGTGGCGACAATTTCGATGGCGGGTGATGAAGATCGGGAAGAACCCCCAACTGCAGCTTGCTCGCGTCCGTTAACCGTAAGCGAAGCTTGCGAAAACGGTTGGCCATACGCGCGTCAGATTTGTGGCGCCTTGAGCGGGCTGCGTTCGCGCAAGCTATCGAGCATCTGATTCGGGCGGTCGCTCGCGCGGCCTCCCTTTGCCGCCGTCCGGCGTTAATGCCTGGAGAAGCGATCAGCAGGAGCGCGCATGCTGCCGAGGCTTGGATGGATCGTTGTTCCGGGCTTGATGGCGCTGCTCGGCCTTGGCCTGCTGTTCACGGCGCTGTCGCATTATGGCCGGGGCCGCCCGGCGCGGGGCACGGCGCACACGGCTGTTGGCGCGCCCCTCACGATCATTGGCGTTGCCGCGGCCCTGCTCGGCATCAACGCGCAAACGTTCGCGCGGCTGTCGCGTGAAGGGCCGGTCGCGGATGTGTGGATCATGGCTGCCGATCCGGCGAAGAGTCTCTACACTGTGCGGGTGACGCGACTCGACGGGCCGAAGCTGTCGCAGGATTGCCTCGTGCAGGGCGACGAGTGGGACATCGGAGCCCGCGTGCAGAAATGGAAGCCGTGGGCGAACGTGCTGGGATTGAACGCCACCTACACGCTTGGCCAGATCACCAACCGCTACCGCACCGCGGCGCGCGGCAACGGCAAGCCGATCACCGCCTGCGATCTCAAGGGATCGCCCTCAGCGATGAGTCGATGGTTGCCGCAAGCGTGGCTCGCCTGGCTGGCTTATCATTCGTATACGGAAGATCTCCGCTTCGGCTCCGCGGTGTTCATGCCGCTGGCGGATGGCGCGGCCTATCGCGTGCTGATCACACAGTCAGGTTTGAACGCGGAGCCGTCGAACCCCATCGCCCGCCGCGCCAACGCGGCGCGGGATAGGTCTTGAACGCCGCATTTGGCGCAAACGCCGGAGGGTCTTGCGAGCGCCTGACGGCGGAGTCAGGCTGTCCTCTCTCGATGGAGTGGCTTGATGTTCTGGGCGTGCCTCTACAACTGGCTCTGGGAGAACATGCGCCTGCGTGCGTCCCATGAACAGGATTACGACACCAGCTGGGCACGTTGGAGAAGGCCGCTGACCGGCGACGAGCCGCGCACGTTTCTCGAATTCATGCGGCGCGTGTTTCTAGCCCGCTAAACTCCAGAGAACGCGCGTATTCATTCCTGACCTAGGATGATGGTTTCCCAGCTCGTTCGTGACGCCCGACGGAATGCGGAGAAGCCCCAGCCCCTCTCCCAAGTGGTAGCGGACGTGACCGCCGAATTGGGCCACGGCGAGGAAGCCATACCGGCCATGCGGCACAGGGTAAGGGCCAGCCTTCAATATCTGTCGCGGGAGAAGTATTCCGTGGCGAAGCACGGAAGCGAGAGCAAAGTGCTTTGGAGCCTTGCAGGACAGAATACGCTGACGCGAGCGTAGCCTTACTTGTGGGTAGTTCCGCTCTCCCAAAGTTTTGCTTTCCCGCAGCCGAATAGATCACGAGATTACCATCATCTTGCGCCGAGAAGATTGCCCGCTGATTGCCGCTGGTGCCCGTATCCCAAATGCACTTTCCGCCTGCGTCGTAAATCGCAAGGTTGCCGTCTTCCTGCATCGCCAATTTGGAACCGGCAGTCTGCCAGACAATGTTGCGGTTTGCGTCATTCCAAAGCTGGAGATTCCCGCCGGGTGTAAACCATAGCCGGTAATGAATGCCGATTGTCCACTGTGAATCGCAGGAAAATTCTATAGATGTTCTAGCTAACAATGTGCCTCTGCCAATAGCGGGCTTTCTTTTTCGACATGGCGAGAGCCGCTAGGCGCTTTACCTGATCGCCGTTGCTGACCTTCCGGTTATCCTCGCGCCATGACGCCTCTTGTGCGATGCGCTTTCATTTCAAAGTGGGCGTGTAGGTCGTTGTAGGCGGGCGCTTCATCGGCATAGACCGTGGTGCCGGTGTTAACGCGGGACTTAATCCAGCCCAGGGCTTGGCCTTCCGTGCCGAATGCCGCAGGAACGGAATTGCCGTTGCGCTCGCGCACGATCACCACCCATTTCCGCTTGCCGTTCTGATTACGAAGCAAGCGGCGGTCGATGCGATGTTCTTGTCATTCGCGGGCTTGATGTAGCCACCGAAATAGTCGCCATCGATTTCCGCCTCGCGACCGTCGCCACCTATGGTCCGGCCCTTCATTTCCTCCGCCATCGCTTCCCGCAGCTTGTGGCAGAGCACGAATGCCGCCTTGCAGGAAAAGCCCAGCTCGCGGGAGAGCGCAACATGCTCTTGCCCTTCACCTCATTGCAGAAGACCGTGATGGCGGCGAGGTACAGGCGAAGAAACGCTACCCTGATCCCAATTCAAAATGCGTCCACTTACCACCGTCTCTTGACATGATCGTTGTTTGTTTGCAACATAGGTCTATAAGATTTGCGAGTGAGGACTGTGTGGCCAAGAAAGAAATCAAAAGGAGATATTATACTTGACAGACCTAGGCACAAGGCCTAGACATTCCTCATTCGAGGGATACGGCAATGCCTACGGCTTTCCAAGACAAGCGGTTTCACGATGAAGAGGCGGCCTTTGCCTACCTAGAGGGCATCATGTGGCCCAACGGCCATCCTGACGCGTGCCCACATTGTGGCGTGACCGACCGCATGAACCGGCTGGCCGTCCAGCGTTCCAAGCCGTCCGCAAAGCATCCCGAAGGCAAGCCGGTATACGGCACATGGAAGTGCTACGCCTGCAAAACCAAATTCACGGTCCGCAAGGGCACCCTCTTTGAGGATAGCCCCCTAGAGCTTCGCCTGTGGCTTCAGGCGGCATATCTCATGTGTTCCAGCAAGAAGGGCGTGAGCGCGAACCAGCTGCATCGCACGTTGGGTATCACGCTCAAGAGCGCGTGGTTTGTCGGCCATCGTTTGCGTGAAGCAATCCTGACGCGTCCGCACCAGATTGCGGCCATATCCGAAGGCGGTGTGATCGGGGTTTTCCTTATCGGCGCAATGGGCGCAATCGCACCGTAACGAGCAAGCCGCGCAAATCCTGCACTGGTGGCCTCGTATCGAAAAGGCGATAGTCGAATCAAAGCCAAAGGATTGCTGGAAGGTGCCGTATGGCTACAACAAAGGCGCACTCGAAAGGCTCAACGTCAGTTACGCAAAGGCCGCAGAAGCCCAAGCAAGATCAGTCGTTTGAGGCTGTCGCCAAGCGCCTCGAATGCGATCCGGACCTAAAGAAATTCGACGCGAAGCTGCGGAAGATCGCCAAGGCGAAGCCAGCGCCTAAGTCACGAAAGAGTCTTCCCCTCTAGGGGGCTAGTGCCGGCTTTGCAGAAACGGCACCTCCGACAACTGTATAGGTGCCAGCGCCGGTCCCAGAAACGCGGTGGCCGTTCGAGGTTGCATATACTGACCACTTTCCACCTGTTACGAGAGGCCATTGGATGAAGAACACCACGGCTTGCAACGTATCTCCATAAGCGAAGCTAATTGCTCTACCGAAGTTTTTAACGTTCCCAATGGTGCCAGCTAGGAGCAAGCCCTCAGTGCAATCCCCGCCTCCGGTCTGTATTCCAAGTGCCAGCTGATTCTCCTGAAGGGCCTTTATCCGAAAGGCAAAGCAAGAGTTGTCGAACGTAATGCTGGTACTTTTGGGCGGTGGCGCGTCACTCGCAGCGTAGGCTGGTAGCCCGAGGAAGATTGCAAGGATGCAAATGAGCCAACGCATGTCCTATCCTACATCTTGCGGTATAATATCGCCGGTTCAATTCCGCAATTTTCTTGCGCCAAGAGCAGGGGGCATGGATTGGGATCGCGCGGAAATTCACGCATTCGCAAAAACTTTGAGTTCGCCCGGCTACGACGTCTGGTGTGGTGGGAACTGGAGGGGGATACCCCTCTCATTTTCGCCATTCAAAACATTCAATTCGGGAGGCGCCTAATACCGTCGATAGCTCCTGACGCGCTGCTCGCAGCCGAGGCGCGCGCCGACTATCTCGCGTTGGGGTCCGGTTGATGCAGGCCGAGAATGTTGCCGTCGGGGTCCTTGATGTAGGCCTGATAGCCGACGCCGGGGATCGCCATCTTCGGCAGCGCCACGGTGGCGCCGAGATCGAGCGCCTTCGCCAGCGCGTCCTCAACGGACGCCACGCCCAGCGAGCAGACGAACGCGCTGACCGGGCAATCGGCCCGCGGCTTCTCGCCCATGCGCTTGACCATGCCGCCGTTGATGCCGTCGCCCGCGCCGGTGTCGAACATCCAGTAATTGAACTCCGGGATGTGGCGCACATTCCAGCCGAACACCGCGCTGTAAAACTTCGCCATGGCTTCGGGATCGGTGGCGTGGATTTCGAAATGCACGGGGCGGTTCATGACGGCTCCTACTGTGGCTGATCAGATGGCGCGCGGTTCGTAGGCCATGATGGTGTCGCTGCCGGCCTGGATGCGCTCCAGCAGCATGGGGCATTCCGGCATCATGCGTTCCATCCAGTAGCGGGCGAGAATCACTTTGCTGTTGTAGGCGGCGGTGTTGGCTGTGCTGGCCGCGAGCTTCTCTGTCGCGAGCTTGGCCATACGGGCCCACATCCAGCCCACCGTCACGATGCCCATGAGGCGGAGGTAATCGGTTGCCGCGGCGCCGGCGTCATTCGGATTGGCAAGCCCGCGCTGCGCCAGCCACATGGTCGCCTGCTGCAAGCTGTCGAGCCCGCGCCGCACCGGCTTCACGAAGGGCGCGAGCTCTTCGCCGCCATTGTCCGCGAGCCATTGGCCGATGAGCGAGAAGAGAGCGATTGGCGCTGCGCCGCCTTTGCGCGCGAGCTTGCGGCCCACAAGGTCCAGCGCCTGCACGCCGTTGGCGCCTTCGTAGATCTGGTTGATGCGGCCGTCGCGCACGAACTGCTCGACGCCGTTGTCGCGGATGTAGCCGTGGCCGCCATAGCACTGCATGGCAAGGTTGGCCGCTTCGAAGCCCATGTCGGTAAAGAACGCCTTGATCACCGGAGTCATCAGGTCGGCGAGGAGTGCGGCGGTGTCTTTGTCAGCACGCGCGGAGTTGGCGATGGACATGTTGAGCGAAGTCCATACCGCAACGGCGCGGGCGCCTTCCACAAAGGCGCGGCAATGCAGCAGCATGCGGCGGACATCCGGATGGACGATCTCGAGATCGGCCGGCTGGTCCGGTTCTTTGGGGCCGCCGAACGCGCGGCCAACGCGGCGGGTGAGGGCGTAATCGATACCGTTCTGCGACGCCACTTCGCCGATGGCAATGCCCTGCACGCCGACGCCAAGGCGCGCGCCATTCATCATGGCGAACATGCCCGCCATGCCGGCGGAGGAATGCCGCTTCTCGCCGGGTTTCGCCGGTGTTGGCTTTGGACCAAGCCGCCAGCCAATGGCGTCGTCGAAATTGAGCACGGCAGTGGCGTTCCCGCGGATGCCCATCTTGTGCTCGATGCCACCGGTGGTGACGCCGTTCTTCGCGCCCGGTTCGCCGTTCTCGCTTACCAGATACTTCGGCACCATGAAGAAATTGACGGTGGAAAGATCGTTGGCGAGTTGCCCGTTCTCGTCCGGGATCTTCGCAATCACCATGTGGATGATGTTGTCCCCCATGTCGTGATCGCCGCCGGAGATGAAGATCTTGGTGCCGGTTATGCGGTAGGTGCCGTCCGGCTGCTCCACCGCGCGGGTTTTCATCAGGCGCAGATCGGTGCCGCAATGCGGCTCGGTCAGGCACATGGTGCCGCTCCACTCGCCCGACACCAGCTTCGGCACGATGTGCTCTTTCATCCACGGCGCGCCTGTGGCGTGCAACGCGCTGTAGGCGGCGGAGGTGAGGCCGGGATACATGGCGAAAGCCTGGTTGGCGCTCATTGCCATTTCGGCAACGGCCATGGTGAGAACGGCCGGCAGATTGGAGCCGCCCGCCTCTTCCGGCGCGCTCAATCCACCCCAGCCGGCTTCGCAATACGCTTTGTAGGCTTCCTTGAATCCCTTCGGGGAGCGCACCACGCCGTTTTCGAAATGGCAGCCTTCCTCGTCACCGGATCGGTTCAGCGGCTGCAGCACGTCTTCGCAGAACTTGCCCGCGTTGCTCAGAACATCATCGATGGTGTCGGCGGAGAGATCGGCGAAGCGCGGCAGGTCGGTCTGTTTCTCGATCTCGAACAGCTCGTGCAGCAGGAATTTGTAATCCTCAACCGGCGCGCGATAGATCGGCATGACAGGCCCCAACGATGGCTGTGGGCGAGACTAGGGCAAGCGCCTCTTCGCGCCAATCGGGCTTCGCGTAGGGCCGTCAGTGGATTTTCCCAAGATGCCCGTCGTACCAGTCGAGGATGCGCTGGAACATGTCGACATTGTAGCTTCCCTTCTTCGGCGAGTGTCCTTCGCCGGGGTAAAGCACGAGTTCGCTTTCCACGCCCAGATGCTTCAGCGCGCGATAGAGACCTTTGGACTGTCCGACGGGATTTTCCTCATCGTCTGCGCCCGCGAAAATCAGTGTCGGCGTGTGTGCCTTTGCGATGTAGGTGGAGGGAGAATTGCGCGCATACGTTTCAGGGTTGCTCCATGGCGTGCCGAAATACCATTCGTCGCCCTGCGGATCCGGTTCGGTTTCGAATTCGGCTTGCTGATCGTAAACCCCCGCGCCCGCAACCGCTGCCTTGAAGCGATCGCTTTGCGTGATCGCCCACATCGTCATTTCGCCGCCGTAAGACCAGCCGCCGATACCCAGCCGGTTGGGGTCGGTGTCGCCTTTTGCGATCACCGCATCCAGTACTGTCATCAGGTCCTTGTAATCGCCCCCGCCCCAATCGCCGCGATTGGCTTTCATGAAATCCTCGCTGTAGCCGTTCGAGCCGCGCGGATTGACCATCAGAACCTCATAGCCGTGGCTTGCAAGAAGCTGCGCCCAAGCGGTTTCCCAAGTGTACCCGGCAGTGAAACGCGAAGACGGGCCGCCATGCACGAGCAGAACCAACGGCAGCTTGCCATGGCCGGCGGCGGGCTTCACAAGCGCAGCCTCGATCGGCGTGCCGTCGAAGCTTCTGGTGCTGAAAATGGTTGTTGGCGCGAGATGGCCCGCGACTGGCACGATCTGCATATGTGTAAGCTGGCGAATCCTGCCGTCCGGCGCGCGCACATAGATTTCCTGCAAATGGCTGAAGTCCTCGCCGGTGAAGGCGATGCTGCCGTCGCGCGCGGCATCGAATGCGCCGATTGATAGCGGAAGCTTGATTTCTTCGGGCTTCGCGTCCTGCGTCAGTTCATACAGTCGCGTATGGAAACCGTCTTGCACGGTCATCAAGATCCTGGACGGGCCGTGCCATTGCATCTGAACCACGGAGAGATCGACGGACCGAGAAACGTCGCGCAGATCATTGCCGCCGATTGTCCCCACGAACAGATCGCGGGCCTCAGGCCCGTTCGCGCGGGTAGAATGCACGGCGAACTGTTTTCC
The DNA here is from genome assembly GCA_036267515.1 of Rhizomicrobium sp. Taxonomy (GTDB): domain Bacteria; phylum Pseudomonadota; class Alphaproteobacteria; order Micropepsales; family Micropepsaceae; genus Rhizomicrobium. Next base: position 14,394 of record DATAVW010000120.1, on the reverse strand, counting down.
GTCCGGCGCTACCATCAAATACTCAAAAGGCTGCGGCGGCTTACCGACCAGCGTGAGCGCACCGCCCGGAACCGAGAGCGCATAGACAGCGTCGGTGTATTCCTCCACTCGCGGCTTGCCGGTGGCGGCGATAAGGATACGGGCCGGGGTTTGCCACTGGAACTCGTCGATGCGATAGCCGGCCTTGCCGAGGCGTTTTGCCATCTTCGTCGCGACATCGACGACCCAGAGCCGCGCCAACTTGCGCTCGTCGTCTGCGATCTGCGGGTCGTCGTCGTCCGACGGCGCGGTATCGTCCTTGGCGAGATAGGCGATGGATTTTCCATCCGGCGACCAGTGATAAGCCGAGACGCCATTCTTCGCCGAGGTCAGCGCCGTTGCTTGGCCGCCCTCCGCAGGCATCAGATAGACTTGCGGCTTTCCATCGCGGTTGGAGAGGAACGCCAGCATCTGGCCGTCGGGTGACCATTGCGGCGCGCGTTCCGCTTTCTTTGGGGGCGTGATCTCGTCCACCTTGCCGGTGGCTATGTCGAGAACGCGGATGCGCGGTTTCCAGTCGAGTGGATAGCTCCACACGATATAGGCGAGCTTGCGGCCATCCGGCGAAAAATGCAGGTCGGCGGCGCGCGTGTAGTCCAGTACCTGCGTGGGCGTGAGTGTGGCTGCTGCGCAATTCAGAAAGCCCGAAGCCAAAAAGATCGTAAGCAAAAGCCCGGCGAAACGCCCTGGAAGTAGCTTTGCAGGCCACACCATGAATTCATGCCTCACCACCATTCCCTCGGAGCTAAGCTTGTGTGGCGGCCGACTGTCTTTCACAATCCTAGCGTACTTGCCTCTGTGTAACGGCAAGGCGGGAGCAGGGCATGTTTTCAACCGACCATCTGCGCATCGCCACATATGCGCCCCGTGACGCGATGGCCCCCCACAGCCACGACGACGCGTCCATCGGGGTAATCGTGGGTGGGGATTTCATCGAACGAGTGGGAAAATCCGAACGGCATTATGCCAACGGACGCGTTTCGTTCGGACCTGTCGGCGTCGTTCATTCGCAGAAATTCGGCGCTGACGGCGCGCGGCAGATTATCATCACGCCAGATGCTGCGTGGTTGTCCTATCTCTCAGAGTGCAAGGTGCAGCTTGTGGATGCGCCGTTTGCGCGAACGCCCGCGCTTTGCCGGCTTGGGCAGAAACTGATGCGCGAGCTGGAACGGGACGATGCCTTGTCCGCGGTCGCGCGAGAAGGGATTGTGCTGGAGATCGTCGCCGCATTCGGCCGCGTGGGATTTGGCACGCCGGCTGACGCGGAAGCGCCGCGATGGCTGCGTATCGCGCGGGACTATCTGCATGCCCATGCGTGCGCAACGCCAACGATGGCGCAGGTCGCGCGGGCGGCCGGGCGGCATGAGATTCATCTGGCGCGCGAATTCCGGCGCTATTTTGGAATGTCTGTCGGCACCTATCTGCGGCGGCTGAAAACGGAGGAGGCCGCGCGGCTGCTGCTTCAGCCGCGCGCCAACATTACGGCCGTCGCTTTACGCTGCGGCTTTGCCAGCCATTCGCATCTGTGCCGCGTGTTCAAGGAGCATTTCGGCATCACGCCTTCGCAATATCGCACGCAGCACTAATCCGGTTCAGATCATATCGGTCAGCGTTACCGAAATCTGTTTGGTCTCGCTGCTGCGTTTGACAGTGAACTTCACCACCTCGCCGGACCTGTCGTTGCGCAGGCGTTCGCGCATTGCGGGCAAGCTCATGTCCGCGGCCGGCTTGGCATCCACGGCGGTGATGATGTCGTCTTTCTGCAAGCCCGCTGCTTGCGCCGGTCCGCCCTTGGTGATTTCGATCACCTTGAAGCCTTCCGGCACCGCGTTGATCCACATGCCTGACTTATCGAAGGTGTCGATATCTTCAATGTGGCCTTTGATGGGCTTCAGGTACATCGTGCTGTTGTCGTAATCGAACGTCACGGCGAAGCGCTTCAGAACGCCACCGCCGACATTGCTCGGAAACGATTCCACCGCGCCCGCGCCACCCTTGTCGGTGGAGACCATCGTCAGCGGATGTTCGATGGTGACATTGCCGAGCTTCAGCGTGCCGCCCCGGAACACGACGCTGTGCGTCGGTCCGCCCACCCCCCATCCCGTCTGCGCTTCAATCGTTTTGGTGCCGGGCTTCGGGAAACCATTCTTCGCCGCCCACATCTTGTTGAGCAACAGCGGCATGCGGGAGCCGGTGTCGATGCCAAACCGGCCTGGCACGCCATCATAACTGCCGAGGATCTCCGGGAACTGGTGATAGAGCCGCATCGGTACCCGAGTGCCGGCCGTTTTGGGGTCAAAGTATTTCTTGTCGATGAACGTGATGGTGTGCTTGCCGTAATCGAACCGTGTAATAAAGCGGGCGAAAAACTCGTAACCGATCATGCCCTTCTCGTTCGCGCCTTCGGTGCCGGCGGGAGCTGTGTCGAGCGTCGTCACCGGCTGATCGGTGATGGTGGCGCCGCCCACTGTGAGCGACTTCACCATTGCCTCACCGCTGGTGGCGATGTTGTCGCCGCCGCCGGTTGAGGAGAGGTTACCCTTGGCCTCGACGCCCAACGCCTTTGCGGTGGCAGGCGCGAGAATGGAATGGCCGCCGGTATCGAAGATGAAGGTCATCGGCTTTGAGCCGTTAACACTCACATCGGCATAGATGTGGTTGTTCCAGAGATGGAAGGGCACGGTGGTCTCGTGCGCGCCGCCAGCAATGGAGAAGTCGTGCAGGTTTTCTGCCGGGCGTCGATAATCGCCGGCAGGAAGTGCTTCGGAGAATTTCGCGCTGTTAAGCGTGAAGGTCTGCAGATTGTGGCTGCCGTCATCGACGACCAGTTTCTTCGCCATCGCCACACCGTCCACAGGTGCGTAGTCGGAGTAGGTGGTGGTGATCGTCTGGGTGCCGTTCTCCTCGATCGTGCGGTAGAGCAGGTGGGAATGCGGATCGAACCAAGCTTCGAACGGCTTTCCGTTTTTCGGCGTGACCGTAAGCGCATCGTAGGTTGCGCCGCCGTCTGTTTTCTGGCCTGCGCTGACGATTTGGGCGTCCCCGCGGTCCGGCTGCCACCAGAGGTTCTGGTCCTGATAGGCCTCCGTGATGGCCAGCGGAATCACGTCGCCGCCTGACTGATCTGTAACGGTGCCGGAGGGCTCCTTCTCCCAGGCATTTTCGCCGTCCCAGCCGCTCGCCCCGGCCGTGGGCGGAATATTGTACGAGTCAACAAAGGCGCCGCGCTTCAGGTCCTCAAGCGAGGATGTCGTGCCGGTCAGGCCCTGGCCGGAATAGGCGTAATCGACTTTAAGGGTGACCCTGTTGTCCCATGCGCCTCCACCCATGGCAGCCTTGTTGGCAGGGAGGATTTCATCCGGCGTTGCCGCAAGCGCGGGCTCGATGGCCAGCAGGCCGCCGCAGGCTAGGGATATCACGAGTTTGGACATGGGCAACTCCGGCGGAATCATGCGAGACGTGGTTCGGGCTAACTAGCAGGTCAACGTGCGTCTGGTACATGCGACCTATGTAATTGCCTTATGCGGGATGCTATGCGCGCCAGTGGCCACGCGGGCCGGCGAAGCTCCCAAGCCTGACCGCGTCGTATCCGCTTTTCTATGTACGGACGAGTACGTCTTCCGGCTGGTCCCACGGAACAGGATTGCAGCGCTGTCGTATCTCGCGGCCGACACGCATCCGGTGGTATCGACGATTGCGCACGAAGCCAGAGGCATTCCAGGCGTGCGCGCATCCGCCGAACAGGTGCTGGCCTTGCATCCCGATCTCGTCGTCACCTATGATAACACTAATGCGCGGCAGACACAGTTGCTCCGCCGCGCGGGCGTAGACGTGCTCGAGATACCGTGGGCGCAATCGCTAAACGACATTCGTCGCATCACGCGCATGCTGGGGAACCGGCTCGGCGCCAGGGTTCGCGCCGAAGCTCTGATCCGGTACATGGATTCAGAATTGGCAAAAGCACGTGCTGCGGCCCCGCGGCCACCGGTGCACACATTGGTGTATGAACCCAACGGTTATGCAACTGTCGGAGGTGTGACGGACGAGATTCTTTCAGCCGCTGGACTGCAAAACATCGGTGCTGGCGCGCCTCTCACGCGTTCCGGCACATTGCCAGTGGAAACAGTGCTGTCGCTTGCGCCGGATCTGCTGATTTTCAACGGTGAACACGAACAGCAGCCCGCCCGCGCCGATCTCATTCTGAGACATCCGGCGCTTTCCGCGCTTTCTGCCCACACTGTGATCGCGCACACCTCGCTCGTGCCGTTGTTGTGCCCCGGTCCCTGGTCAGCGGATGTTCTCTCCCCGTTGGTTCAACTTGGCCGGAAAGCGCAGGGCACCAGTGCCAAACCTGCGAAATCGTAGTCGCGCCGCAGCGACAATTATGTATTCTTCTCTCGGTGCGGCGGCTAAAGTGCAAACTCAAGCTGAGGGGCGAGATGATCAGATTTGTTTCATGTGCAGCGGCCGCGCTTGCAGCGGTTTTGTCCACAGGCCTTTGCGCGTATGCAGCCGATCCGGGTAATCCTCCGCTCGCCGTCGGCGTGCAGGCCGCCATTACCGATGCGGTCCAGAAAGAGTTGAAGGCCTACGGCGGCAATACGCCGGTTCCGGGTGCCGTCGTAGGAATCTGGGATCCCAAGCTCGGCACGATGTTCCGCGGCTTCGGGGTGTCCGATTTGACCGCCGGCAAAACAATGGGTGTTGACGACAAGTTTCGCATCGGCAGCAACACAAAAACATTCGTAGTTACGGTGATATTGCAGCTGGCTGACGAGGGAAAGCTGAACATCGATGATACGCTCGACAAGTTCAACCTTCCGGTGAAAATCCCGAACGGCGCGCACATTACGTTGCGCGAGCTTGCCGAGATGCGTAGCGGCCTCCTCAATTTCTACGCTCTGCCCGCATTTCAGGCCTACGACAAGCCGGCCACGGTGCCGTTCGATGTCGCCGCGTGGCTGCAGAAAGGACTGGACCAGCCGGCAATTTCCCCGCCCGGGGCCAAGTTTAACTATAGCAACACCAATTACATTCTGCTTGGCATGGTGATCGAGGCGATCACGCACAACAGTGTCGCTTCGGAAATTGAAAATCGTATCCTGAAGCCGCTCAGACTGACGAACACGAGTTATCCGGTGATCGATCCCGGTATGCCCTTACCCTATGCGCATGGGTATACGCTGAACGCCAAAGGCGGATGGGATGACGAAACCGTTGCCCTTAATCCGAGCGTCAGCGGTGCCGCGGGTGTGATGGTCTCCGATGCGGCCGACATGCGCCGCTGGGTGAAGCTCTACACAACCACCGGCATGGTGAGCCCTGCGTCACAGAAAGCGCGCCTGTCATGCGTGCCGGTACCCGGGCGCAACGGTGGATTTGGGCTGGGCATCGGCTGTTCCGCGGGATGGCTCGGTTACACCGGCGGGATCACCGGCTACAACACATCGGCCTACTACCTGCCGTCGCACGACGCGACCGTGATCGCCTTCGTGAACAGTCAGCGGGAATTACCTGGTAAGCCAGACGTGTCGCAGGCGATCCTTCGCGCCATCGCAAAGATCCTTTATCCCGACAATGCGCCGCTGTAGGACCAGTGTTTGGACGCATGAACGCCGTTTCACGATCCGATTTTGAAATGAATACGTCCATGCGCACCTCGCCTCGGTTGGCTGGCGCGCGCTCGTCGCGGCTTGGACTACTAACGTGGAGCCTCGCGCTGTTGGCGGTGGGAATGGCATTGCTCTCGCTTCTGTTGGGGCCTGCGGATCTGAGCGCATCGCAGATTCTCGGTGGGCTGTTTTCGAGCCACGGAATGGCCAGCGTTGTGGCGCGAGAGATCCGTTTGCCGCGTGGCGCGCTTGCGCTATTCGTGGGCGGCGCACTGGGAGCGAGCGGGGCTGCGTTGCAGGGGCTGTTCCGCAACCCGCTGGCTGAGCCGGGCGTGACCGGCGTGACATCCGCAGCAGGACTGGGCGCGGTCGTCGCCTTCTACTTTGGGTTCGCGAGCGTGCATCCGATTCTGTTGCCGACCTTTGCCGTTCTCGGCGCGCTCGCCTCGGCTTCAATCCTTTATCTTCTATCGCGCGCCGGTGCCGGCGCCGCTGCATTGGTGCTGGGTGGAGTGGCGATCGCCAGTCTCGCGACAGCGCTTACGGCACTGGCGTTATCGTTATCTCCGAATCCGTACGCAATGAGTGAGATCGTCATCTGGATGATGGGATCGCTCAAAGACCGCACACTTTCCGATCTGGCCTTTGCCGCGCCACTGACAACGCTGGGCGTCATCGTGCTGTTGACGGCCGCGCGCGGCCTTGACGCGCTTGTTCTCGGCGAAGAGGCGGCGCACAGCCTTGGTATCAACGTGCACGGCATTCGTAGAAGCGTGGTGCTGGGTGTGGCCCTTGCCACAGGCGCAGCCACGGCTGCCGCAGGTGCCGTCAGTTTCGTCGGCTTGGTGGTGCCGCACCTGCTGCGGCCGTTCTATGGCTACGAGCCGGCGCGGCTGATCTGGCCTTCGGCGCTCGCCGCCGCCGCGCTTGTCACCGCGGCCGATATTGCGGTGCGGCTGATCTCGCCGGACGAGAAGTTGCCGCTCGGCGTGCTGACCGCGCTGCTCGGCGCGCCGTTCTTCATTTGGCTGATCCTCCGCATGCGGAGAGATGCATGAGCGCCGTGCTGTCTTTCGAGAATGTCTCCGCAGGCTATCGTCGCCGGACGGTGTTGCGGAATGTCAGCATCTCTTTTGCCGCAGGAGAGGTAAGAGGTCTCGTTGGACCCAATGGCGCAGGCAAGACGACACTGTTTCGCGTGGCGCTCCGGCTGCTGGCCCCACAGGCGGGCAATGCGCGCCTTTTGGATCGGGACGTTGCGAACTGGTCGGCGCGGGCACTCGCGCGAGCGGTTGCCTATCTCCCGCAGGAAGCGGAAGCACACTGGCCGATCCAAGCACGGCGGCTGGTCGCGCTGGGGCGCCTTCCGCACCGCGCGCTCTTCGCTGCGCCGAATGAGGCGGACGAGCGGGCCATCGACGACGCTTTGGCGCGCTGCGATGCAGAGGCCTTCGCCAGCCGCGCAATGGATCAGTTGTCTGCCGGGGAGCGCGCTCGCGTACTGCTGGCGCGGGCGCTCGCCGTCGGCGCATCTGTACTGCTCGCGGACGAACCGGCGGCGCATCTCGATCCGGCGCACCAGCTGCGGCTGATGGAATTGTTGCGCGTGGAGGCGGCCCGCGGTACCGCGGTCATCGTTACGTTGCACGACCTTTCCCTTGCCTCGCGATTTTGCGACAGCATCGTCGTGATGAATGAAGGGCAAGTGGCGGCTGAGGGTACGGCTGGTGATGCTCTTACAGACGACGTTCTTCGTTCCGTGTTCGCGATCAGCGCACGGCGTCTCGAAAGCGGCATCGTTCCGTGGCAAAGGATATAGTGAATGACCAAAGCCGATCCGGATCAGCACTACAAGAAGGCGCTTTACCAGCTGCAGGTTGAGCTTGTGAAGCTTCAGCGGGATCTTATCGCCAGCAACGCCCGGGTGCTGATCATCCTTGAAGGCCGGGATGCGGCCGGCAAGGATGGCACAATCAAACGCCTCACGGAACACATGAGCCCGCGCGAGACCCGTATCCACGCACCTGGAAAACCATCGAGCGTCGAAGAAAGCGAATGGTACTTCCAGCGATTCGTGCCGTTCCTGCCAGCAGGGCAGGAATTCGTGGTGTTCAATCGCTCCTGGTACAACCGCGCCGGCGTCGAACGGGCGATGGGCTTCTGCACCGATCGTGAATTCCAGGCGTTCATGGAATCCGTCGTGCCTTTCGAGCAGATGCTGGCGCGCGACGGAATGGAAATCCGCAAATACTATCTCGACATCACCAAAAAAGAGCAGAAGAATCGGCTCGACGAGCGCGAAAAGGACCCACTCACGCAGTGGAAGGTGTCGCCCATCGACGAGGCGGCGCAGAAGAAATGGAACGCCTATTCCAAAGCGCGCGACGAGATGCTGGAGCATACGTCGCATGCTGACGCTCCTTGGCGTGTTGTGCTCGCCAACGACAAGAAGGTGGCGCGGCTGGAATTCATTCGCGATCTTCTTGAGAGCTTTTCGTACCGCGGGAAGAGCAAGAAGCTCACCCAACCTGATCGCGCCATCGTATTCCAATGGGCGGAGAATCTTTCTGACCGATTGGCTTCCTAAATTCTAGGCTCGCAGTGCGCGCGGCTCGAATTTGGCGATTACAGGATTGGGCTGCACTTCTGCTTTGATATCGATGAAGTCGGCCACGAATTCTGATGCGGGCGCACGGCGAATCTCCGCGGGCGTGCCGATCTGCTCGATGCTGCCCTGATTGAGGATAGCCACAAGATCGGCCAGTTCCATCGCCTCTTCCTGATCGTGCGTCACGAACACCGTCGTGATGCCGGTTTTATCGTGAATATGGCGCAGCCAATGGCGCAATTCCTTGCGCACCTTGGCATCGAGCGCACCGAACGGCTCGTCGAGCAACAGCATGCGCGGCTCGATGGCGAGCGCGCGAGCGAGCGCCACCCGTTGCCGCTGCCCGCCGGAAAGTTGACTGGGATACCGCTTGCCGAGGCCATCGAGCTGAACCAGTGCAAGAAGTTCTTCGACCCGGCGGGTAATTTCCGCACGGGGTGGACGCGTGCGCCGTCCGCGTACCTCAAGTCCGAAAGCGATGTTCTTGGCCACCGTCATGTGGCGAAAGAGGGCGTATTGCTGGAATACGAAACCAGCGCGGCGTTCCCGTGCCGGCAACGATAGCCATTCGAGATCCTCAAATTTGACGCGTCCCGATTCCGCGAACTCAAGCCCCCCGAGAATTCGCAATAGGGTGGTTTTGCCGGAACCGGATGGCCCGAGCAGCGCGAGAAAGCTGCCCGTTGGCGCCGAGAAACTCACGCCTTTCAGTGCCGGAAAGCGGTCGAACCGCTTGGCAATGGATTTCACAACAAGTGACATCGGTGCCCTCCTCAATGCTTGTGTACGGCTGCGATTTCGTCTGCGTAATGCCACTCGAGGAATGTCTTCACTGCGAGCGTGACCAAAGCGAGCATCGCCAGCAGCGATGCCACGGCGAACGCCGCTACAAACTGATAGTCGTTGTAAAGTACCTCGACATGCAGGGGCATGGTGTTGGTCTGCCCTCGAATATGGCCGCTGACGACCGACACCGCGCCAAATTCCCCCATTGCTCGCGCGTTGCACAGCAGAACGGCGTAGAGAAGGCCCCACTTGATGTTAGGTAGGGTCACGCGCCGGAATATCTTCCACCCGGAAGCGCCTAGCGAAGTTGCCGCTTCTTCTTCATCGCGGCCCTGATCTGTCATCAGCGGAATCAGTTCGCGGGCAACAAACGGGAACGTGACGAACATGGTTGCCAGCACAATGCCGGGCAGCGCGAAAATTATTTTGATATCGTGGTCGCGCAGGTACGGCCCGAGCCAGCCCTGCATGCCGAAGATCAGCACGTACACCAGGCCGGAAACCACGGGCGATACGGAAAATGGAAGATCGATCAGCGTGATCAGAAAGCTTTTGCCGCGAAAATCGAACTTCGAAATTGCCCAGGAGGCGGAAAGTCCAAAGATCAGGTTCAGCGGCACGGCGATGCCGGCTGCAATCAGCGTCAGGCGGATTGCCGAGACCGCATCAGGTTCAGTGATAGCGGCAATAGCCGTGGTAACGCCGTTCTTCAGCGCCTCCGTAAATACGGTGATCAACGGGAGCAGCAGAAACAGCACGATAAACAAGGCGGCGATAGCCACCAGCAGCATGCGTGTCGCCGGATGCTCGTGGGTGGCAGGGCGGGGGCGCAAGCCCAGGGCGATATCGCTCATCGTCGCGCTGCCGTGAAACTCTGAAGCCCGTTCAAGGCGAGCAGCATAAGAAACGATGCGCCCAGCATTACAACGCCGATGGAAGCGGCGCCGGCATAATCGAATTCTTCGAGCTTGATGATGATGAGCAACGGCGCGATCTCCGACCGCATCGGCAGGTTACCGGCGATAAAGATGACCGAACCGTATTCTCCGACTGCGCGTGCAAAGGCGAGAGCGGTGCCGGTAATCAGCGCCGGCAGCAGTGCCGGAAATACTACGCGGCGGAAGGCCTGGAAACGGGATGCGCCTAGCGTTGCGGCCGCTTCTTCGTGGTCGCGGCTCAAATCGGTCAGCACCGGCTGTAAGGTCCGCACGACAAAGGGCAAGCCTATGAAGGTAAGCGCAATGACCACGCCAAGCGGCGTATAGGCAGCCTTGATGCCAAGCGACATCAATGGCGCGCCCAACCAGCCGTTCGGCGCATAAAGTGAAGACAATGCGATACCGGCCACTGCAGTCGGCAACGCAAACGGAAGGTCCACGAGCGCGTCAACCAACCGCTTCAGTGGGAATTTGTAGCGCACCAGCACCCAGGCAACAATTAAACCGAAGAATGAGTTGAGCACCGCCCCTACGGCAGCGGCGCCGAACGACAATTTCAGCGAAGCGAGCACCCGCGGCGCCGTGATTTCCTCTACGAACCCGCTCCAGCCCAATTCCCAGGGGCGGATAATCAGCGCCGCCAGCGGAATCAGGACAACCGCGGAGAGATAGAAGATTGTGAATCCAAACGAGAGCCCGAAGCCGGGCAGGGCGCTGCGCGTGCGCCAATAGGTCGGCGGCAGCGCCCCTGCGAAACTCATTTCGCACCCGGCTTGTAGATCTGGTCGAACACGCCGCCGTCGGCGAAATGAGTCTTCTGAGCCTTTTGCCAGCCGCCGAACACTTCGTTGATGTTGTAAAGCGGCACCTTTTTCAGCTCCGGATGCTCCGCCAGCACCTGCTCGTCACGCGGACGGTAATGGTTCTTTGCTTCGATCTCCTGGGCTTGTTTGGTGTATAGGAATTGCAGGTACGCCTCTGCCACCTTCCGCGTCTTGTGGCGGTCGGCATTCTTATCGACCAGGGCAACCGGCGGCTCGGCCAGAATGGAGACGGACGGATATATGATGTCGAATTTGTCCTTACCCATCTCTTCGAGCGCCAGATAGGCCTCGTTTTCCCAGCAGATGAGAACGTCACCGATGCCGCGTTCTGCAAACGTGGTGGTGGAACCGCGCGCCCCGGTGTCGAGCACCGGCACGTGCTTGTAGAGTTCGGCAACGTAGGCTTTGGCTTTTTCCGGGCTGCCGCCGGGCTTCTTTTCGGCATAGGCCCAAGCCGCGAGATATGCCCAACGGGCACCGCCCGAGGTCTTCGGATTCGGTACCACAATCTGAATGCCGGGCTTGATGAGATCCGGCCAATCGTGAATTTTCCACGGATTGCCCTTGCGCGTCAGGAAAACGATCGTCGAGGTGTAAGGCGTACTGTTGTCGGGCAACCGCTTTTGCCAGTCCGGCGACATGAGCTTGCCGATCTGCGCGATGGAATCGATGTCATATGCGAGGGCCAGCGTCACCACATCGGCATCGAGGCCATCGATAACGGCGCGGGCCTGCTTACCCGAGCCGCCATGGCTCATGTTGATGGTGACATTCTCGCCGGTCTTCGCCTTCCACTGCGCCGCGAATGCCGTGTTCACTGCCTTATAGAGTTCACGCGTGGGGTCGTAGCTGACGTTTAGCAAGGTGGCATCGGCGCTCGCTACGCTTGCCGAAAGAACAGCGGCTGCTGCAAACAAAAACGCAGTCGTCTTCCTCATGATGGTCTCCGATATCCTAGAATGCGACTTGTGCGCGCAGCGATACTGCGTCGAGACGTGCGCCAAGATCACCGCCCGTCGAATTGAGCCTGGAAACGTCCGTATGCTGATAGTCAAGCAGGAAACGAATGGCGCTGTTCGGATACCAGTTTACGCCAGCCGTCCAGATCTTCTGCTCGCCGCCGCGAATGGCGTTGGGAGCAGCAACCGTTCCAGGCGCGCCTGCATTGAAGTCGAGATCGAGAACGCTGTAGCGCCCTGCCAATTCCCACGCACCCCAGCCTGGCTTATCGAACGAGAATTCATCGCTCGGCGCTGGGGAACTATAGGCGCCGCGCTCGGGGCGATAGGGCTTCGCTTCGCCGGTGAGCACCCAGCTTGCCTGCGCATACCATCCATCGAACGACGGATTAGACAATGGAGTGTCACGGCGGTTGATGTCGTAATGGATATAGCCGCCCTGGCCATACAGGCTGTGCCAATTGCCCGTTGTCTCGAGACCGTAGGTGAACATGTGATTGGCGTTGAGGGTGCCAGTGTCGATTAGGCGAATCCCGTTGTCGTCCACATTCAGTTCCGGCCGTTCCCGCAACCGGACCGACTCGGGCGATTCGTTTCCTGCCGCCACGTCCGCCGGCCGGATCACGTAAGTTGAATCCGCGCCGACGGCGAAATTGATATCGTCACCCAGGATGAAGCGGTAGGCGGCGCGCCCCACGAGATTTTGCTCCTCGTCAAAGACGGAGGATTCGCCCACCAATCCGCCGGTGTACGAAGCCGCCACGAAGTAGTTGTCGTCGTAAGCGAAAACTGTTGCGCCCTGGCGGCCATCAGAACCGGCGATACCGCGCTCGAGGTCCACCGGCTGCGCGCGCTCAAGAAAGAGCAAGTCGCCGGCAGAGGTTGAGTCTTCGAAGCTCTCAGGAGTCGGGTACGCGCCAAGGCGCAGGTGAACGGGGCCTAATCCGTCATACTGAAGGTAGGCGCTGGCGACAGTTGCACCCTCGACGCCTGAACCGCCGAGATCATAAAGGAACTCGTACGACCAATCCTTGAAAAGCGTGCCGCTGAAGCCGAGACGCGCCCGGCGGAAATTGCTGCCGCTGCTGAAATCGATGCCGGCCGGCATCTTGCCTTGCATGTAATAGGCGCTGTCGTACTGCACGAGCGCGCGCGGAGAGGCGCTAAAATTGCCATCAGCGGTTTTGAACGTGGGTCGCCCATTTTTGAACGTGGTCTGCACATCAGACTGGCGCTGGCTCTGAACGTCCGCGTATTGCGCGGCCTGCGACCGCTTCAGGTCCTCGACCTCCGCCTGCAGCTGCTGCACTTGCGAGTCGCTTACGTCTGGCCGCTGCAGTTGCGCGCTTGCGCCGCCCGATTGCGCGGCAATATCGGCATTTCCGACCTGCGATTTCAGGCGATGGATTTCCGCCTGCTGTTCCTCGATGACGTGTTCGAGCCGGTCCAACCGTGTGGGGATGCTATCGACGGCTCTGCGATGGTGGTGCTTTGGCGCTGCGCCCTGGGCGACGGCCTGCGTGACAAGCACTGTACTCACCGCGGCGCCCACGAACAGGCGCGCGCGAAGGCTCTTCGATGAATTCATGTCCCCTGTCCCTCTGGCCGGCCACATGAATGGAAGGGCGGCAAGGCCGGCACCCGCGACTCCAGAATGCCTATTTCATCTATAAACACTACCTAGTCAATAGTAATTATGGAGATGCGTTTTTTTGCGGCAAAAGGGAATTTGAACAGGGGACGAGATCAGGCGGCGCGCTTGGGCCGGCGCACTTGAGCCGTCATGCCAGAGCGGCGCAATGGAGCGGCGGACGCAAGGGTGGAAGATTCAAGAACCGCAGCCGTCGCGTCGCGGGCCGCAAGAAGCACCCGGCGAATGGCGCAAGTCGCTTCATCCACGCAGTCCGCGCAGCGATGATAAGCGGTCGCGCTGACGCAAGGGCTTAACGCGAGCGGCCCATCGGTCTGGCGGATGACATCCGCAAAGGTGATGTCTTTCGGCTCGCGCCCCAGCAGGTACCCGCCCTGCCGCCCTCGCAGACTGCGCACAATGCCTCGCCGCTTGAGGTCTAGCAGAATCTGCTCAAGGAACTTGCGCGGGACCTTCGCCTGCTCGGCGATTTCAGAAATCATCATCGGGTGCTCACGCGCGTGTTCCGCCAGAACTATCAACGCACGCAAGGCATAACGCCCCTTTTGCGACAGCATCCGTCAAACCTGTTAATCCAGATTTGTTCTAGAGAGATTTGCCTGATTTTTCAAGAACCAGCGCACTGCAGGATTTGCCAAGGTGGCGACCCCGAGAGGATTCGAACCTCCGACCTACAGATTAGGAATGTGGCCCGGCCGCCGATGCACAACGTAACGATTTCCTGAGAAATTCGCCAGGAGGCGCAGAAAGCCTTGGAAAAGGGCCGCTTTCCAATTGACACAAGCGGACACGTGGCGACACGCTCGACACACAGAAAGCCGTCAGTCGTGCGGACATAGTGCGGACACGGAAAGAGGGGCCATGTCGCAAAAGCTATCCGACAGCATCGTGAAACAGCTGCGCGCGCCCAACTCTGGCAACAAAATCTACTACGATTCGCTTGTCGCCGGTTTCGGTTGCCGCGTAACGAAGGCCGG
>DATAVW010000119.1:0-25211 GCA_036267515.1 Rhizomicrobium sp. | reverse complement strand
AATCCGGATCGGTTTCGCATAGGCTTGCAAACCCGGCACGACATGCCGCTGGAAGAACTGCTCGCCTTCGATCCCATCTGGCGCACGCACGATAGAGAGGGGGCGTTCCGCGATGTGCGGCAGAATGCGCGCAGCGGCCATTTCGTAGTAGCGGACGAGCTCGGCCTTGGTGATCGCCGGTGATTCGTCCGTTGCGGGCCACAACTCCTTATCCGGATTGCTGATCGGGACGCCGCGCACGGTGAGTCCCTTATGGCCACTGACCACACCCTTGCCACCAGTCACCACGATTTTCGGCGTGGACTTTCGCGCACTTGCTTTTGCCATCGACCTGCCCTCGCTTGTTTTCGGCTCCGCTGCGGCGGGTTGCGGCTCGAATATGACGCTCTTGGCGGGCTTGTCCTCACGCAGGCCTTTGTAGCTCGCTTGCCGCAGAATTCCGGCCGAGGTGATTGTGCCGAATTCTACTTCCGCCACCAGCTTCGGTTCGACCCAGTGAAGGTCCCGGTCGCGCGAAACGTCCTTGATGTTCGCAAATGCCGGCCGGGCAATTTCCAGCGGCTTCAGCTTGCGGAGCAATTCGTCGGCGGACTTTACGTTGTAGCCGGTGCCGATACGGCCCATGTACAGGAAACGTCCGTCGCGATACGCGCCCGCCAGCAACGAGCGCAGAGTGTTTGCATTGCCGCGCCAGCCGCCAATCACCACCTCCTGCCCTCCGCGGCATTTGGCTTTCGTCCAGTCGTTCGCGCGGCCCGACTTGTACGGGGCATCGGCGCGCTTGGAGATGATCCCTTCCAGCCCCATGCGGCAGGCTGCCTCCAGCATCTCCTTTCCGGAGGATTCGTAGTGCTCGACATAGCGGACGCGGGAGGAGTGCGGCAGCTTCTCGTTCAGCAATTCCTTGAGCCGCGCCTTGCGCTGCGTAAGTGGCAGCCCGCGAAAGTCGCGGCTTTCGAGGTACACCAGATCGAAGACAAAATAGACGAGGCTCCCGGTGTTGCCATCCGAGAGCGATGCTTGCAGGTCACCGAAATTGCTGATGCCGCGTGCGTCGAGTGCAGCGATCTCGCCGTCCAGTATGCAGTCGGGCAGCCCGCGCCCCTCGGCGGCGATTTCAGGAAAGCGGTGCGACCAGTCGAGCTTTTTTCGCGTGAGTAAGACTGACCGCTTTTTCTCCACCCGCAACTGCATGCGATAGCCATCGAATTTGATTTCGTGCACCCACAGCGGCCCACCGGCGGGAACGTCCACCACGCGTGCGAGTTCGGGCTCGACAAATTGCGGCATGGCTGCATGGGCGCGTTTAGCGTTTGCGAAGTTTTTTTTTAGCAGCAGGTTTGGCTTTAGCCGGCGTTTTGCGCTTTGCCGGTGCCTTGGCGGGTTTGGCAGCGGCGCGCGGTTTCGGCGGCTCCAGTTCGGCAGCCTTTTCCGTTCGATTGGAATGCCAGACGTTGCGGGAACGGGAGGCAATTTCTTCCAGCGTGCGTCCCGTTTTCACCGAAGTGACTTCGGAGGCGAGGGCTTCAGGTTTGCCCGGCTGTGCTTCGTCATCATTCTCTTTGATGAGGAGCCAGTTGTGGCGGGAGTTCCGGCGGAAGTTCTGCTCACGATCGCGCAAGCGGATCAGCGCCCACCCACCGTGCATCCGTTTGCCGTCGAAGCAGACTTTCAGATTGCCACGCTTGAGGTCGCGCTCCGGCTCACTGGTGGATTGAGGACGCCAGGTGCCCTGGTCCCACAGCTGCACCGTGCCGCCGCCATATTCCCCTTTCGGGATCGTACCCTCGAACGTGCCGTAGTCGATCGGATGATCTTCTACCTCCACCGCCAGCCGCCGCGTCCCCGGATCGAGCGAGGGCACCTTGGTCACAGCCCAGGACTTGTAGACGCCGTTCAGTTCCAGTCGCAGATCGAAATGCAGGCGTGTCGCCGCGTGACGTTGGATGACGAAGCGGCGCTTCTTCCCAGCGCCCTTTCCAATGCGGCCCGGCGGCTCGGGAGTGACACCGAAATCGCGCTTTTGATTATAAGGGGTGAGGCGCGATTTCGGCATGCTGCGTCAGAAACGTCCCAAAAGCACAAGCACGAGGATCACGATGAGCACCACTCCGAGAAGGCCGCTTGGATAATAGCCCCAGCCGCGGCTGTAGGGCCATGCCGGCCACGCGCCAAGCAACAGCAGAATGAGGACGATGATCAGAATGGTGCCGAGCATGAAACTCCCCGTTTTGGAATGGCGGGAAGGAAACTTTTGGCAAGATAAGAAGTTCCGGAGCCGCACGCCAGAGCGGCGCAGGCTTCAACCGAGCGGATGCCGCTCCTCGCCGCCCGCCGAACGCGTCCGACGGGCGGATAGGTGCGAACCACCATCCAGGCCGGCTCGGCGTGTTTCTGCAGCGGTCTCGTCTGCGGCGAGTTTGGGGTCGGGCGATATATCGTAGCCCGCGAGCGCGGTCAGAAAACGATCGCCCCAGTGGCGGATATCGTTGTCGAGTAACGCCTGGTACAGCTTGCGGTGACGGCGGATGCGCTCATCCAGCGGCATTTCTAGCGCGCGGGATATCGCACTGCCAACGGCTTCCGGATCGTACGGATTGACGATCAGCGCGTCCTCGAACTCCGCCGCAGCGCCGGCAAAACGCGAGAGAAGCAGCACACCGGGATCGGCCGGATCCTGCGCGGCAACGTACTCCTTGGCGACCAGATTCATGCCGTCCCGCAGCGGCGTTACAATACCGACGCGCGCCAGCCTGTAGAGGCCGGCGAGCGCCGTGCGCGTGTAAGCCCGATTAATGTAGTTCAACGGCATCCACGAGACATCGCCATAGGTCGCGTTGATGCGCCCAGCGGCCGTGTCGATCTCGCGTTCCATCTGCGCATATTCGTGGATTGCGGAACGGCTCTTCGGCGTAATCTGTGCAAACCGCACCTGCCCGTGCCATTGCGGATTGGCCATCAGGAACCGCTCATAGGCGTCAAGCCTGAGGGTAATGCCCTTGGTGTAGTCGAGGCGATCCACTCCCAGCATCAGCACGCCGGGGGTGCTGTTACGGACAGATTGAATAAAGCTGGAACGCACGGCCCGCCGGGCACGGCGGGTGAATTCGCGCGTCTCTATACCGACCGGGAAAGAACCGACACGCATGGTGCGGTCGTCCACGCCTATACGCCGCGGGATGTGTGCGGGCATTCCGCATTCGCTGGCCAGATAGCGCGCAAAATTCTGGGAATCCCCGTCCGTCTGGAAACCAACCATGTCGTAATGCAGCAGCGCCGGGATCAGCCGTTCATGGTTCGGCATGGCGGTGAGAATTTCCGGCGGCGGCAACGGGATATGCAGGAAGAAGCCGATCCGGTTGTGGCGGCCGCGTTGCCGAAGCGCTTTGGCGAGCGGCAGCAGGTGATAATCATGCACCCAGACGAGATCGTCCGGCTCCAGCACCTTGTCGAGCTCGGCCGCGAAATGCTCGTTCACGCGCAAATAGCCGGTGAGATCGCGGCGGGTGAATTCAGCCAGATCGAGCCGATAGTGCAGGATCGGCCACAACACCCGATTGGCGAAACCGTTGTAATATTCTTCGTAATCCTCTTCGCTGAGATCGGTGACGATGTAGGTCACACCACCCGCGACGACTGTGCGGGTGTGTGTTTCTCCTTTCGGCTTGACGTCGCCACTCCAGCCGAGCCAGACGCAATCGTGCCGCTTCAGCGTAGCCTTGAGTGCAACCTCGAGACCGCCTGCATGTATGCCGCGTTCTGGGCTGGGCACCGCCACCCGATTGGAAATAATGAAAACACGCGCCACGCCTTCCCTCCAGAATCCCCGACGCTGGTATTCTTTTTGGGCAGAGTAGCCGGGAGCCAATTACCAAACGACAGAAGCTTCGCCAGCCACTCCATCTCACCCGCAGCAAATGAAACCCCCGGTTCCCGCGGAAGTTCCTGAACAATATTGACAAATGAGCAGGAACTCTCGGAACTTTGTCGGTCAGATTTCGCCCGCCACCAGCTGCGCCAGCCACAGCCGGACCTCCGCGGGCGAGGAAATCTGCCGCGTCGCGCCCGGGAGAAGCCGTCCCACGGAAATTCCCAGCCCGGAAAACTCCGGCAGCACCGCCAGCGCGTCTTCATCCGTCAAATCGTCGCCAAAAAAAACTGGGCGGCGGCCGGCAAAAGGCGGATGCAGCATGATTTCGCGCAAGCCCGTGCCCTTGTTGAAGCCGTGCCGCTTCACCTCCACGACGGCCCTGCCGCAGAGCACGTGAAGGTTTTCTTCGAGTTTCGCGACCGTGTCGTGCACTGCAGCGATCACGGTATCGCGGAGCTCCGGCGCGAGACGATAGTGGATGGCAAGAGTGTAAACCTTGTCCTCTATTCGCAGCCGCGAATCGAGCTTTGTAATGGGGGCGAAGGCGGCCCTTTCCGCGGAGCTGAGCGGTGCGGCACAGTGCTTCACACCACCGGCAGGCTGCAAACGGATTTCGGCCGCGTGATCGGCCGCGGCGGTGAACTTCAGCGGCGCGAACAATTCATCGATGGCGCCAAGCGTGCGACCGCTGATGAGCGCCAGTGCGCCGCCCAGCGCTTCGCGCAAACGGGACAGACTCAGCTTCAGCGATTCCGGCACCACCACGGCTTCCGGCGTCGGCGCGATGTCGATGATTGTCCCGTCAATATCGAGAAGCAGCGCATCGCGCGTCAGATCGAGCGATGGAAGAGGTGGCTCGACGGGCGAAGGTTGCAAGGCCGATGTCATCAATGCGACCTCGCGACGGGGCGCCGCTTGCGGCGCTTGATCGCCACTCCGGGGGCTTTCGGGTGCATTGCATGCAATAGATTGAGCGCGGAATTTACCAGCGCAACATGCGAGAACGCCTGGGGAAAATTGCCGAGCATCCGCTTGGCGCGCGGGTCATACTCTTCCGCGAGCAGCCCGACATCGTTTCGCAGTTTGAGCAGATGCTCCAGCGTTCGCCGGGCTTCATCCAATCGACCCAGCATGATGTAATTGTCTACCAGCCAGAAGCTGCAGGCGAGAAACGCACCTTCACCCGGCGGCAGACCGTCCACATCCGTGTCTGTCTGATACCGTAATACGAGGCCATCCACGCGAAGATGCTTTTCGATCTCGCGCACGGTGTTGCGGATGCGAACATCTTTTGCCGGCAGGAAGCCAACGATTGGCAAGAGCAGCAAGCTCGCATCCATGAGATCCGAACCATAGCTCTGCACGAAGCAGTTTCTCTCCGGATCGACCCCGTGCAGGCAGATATGCGCATGAACCTTGTCGGCGAGCTTCTTCCAGTGCGCCCGCTCCCGGGCAGGGACCCGCAAACTGCGTGCGGCGCGGTCAAACGCCACCCAGGCCATGACTTTCGAATGGGTGAAGTGCTGCGGCGCACTGCGAATTTCCCATATCCCCTCGTCGGGCTTGCGCCAGATGCCTTCCAGATGGCGCAGGAAGACCTCTCGGATCTCGGCGCGGCGCGGAACCGGCGGCAGGCCCCCTTTGGTGGCCTGCGTCATGGTATCGGCAAGCTCTCCGTAAATGTCTAACTGCAGCTGCAGTGCAGCAGCATTACCCACGCGCACCGGAGCCGAATTTTCATAACCGCAAAGCCAGCTGATCTCCCATTCGTCGAGACGCCGCTCGCCCGCGACCCCGTACATCGTCTGAATCTGATCGGCGCTTCCGGCAATGGAACGCAGCAGCCAGTGTTGCCAGGCCATGGCTTCTTCCAGATAACCGGCATTGAGGAAGGCGAGCAGCGTGAAGGTGGCATCGCGCAGCCAGCAATAGCGGTAGTCCCAATTGCGCGGTCCGCCGATCTGTTCGGGCAACGATGTTGTGACTGCTGCCACAATTCCGCCGGTTGGGCGATAGCTCAGCGCCTTCAGGGCGAGCAGCGAACGCTGCACCGGTTCGTGCCATTTGCCATCGAAATCGGAGCGATCACTCCAGTCCTTCCAGAATTTCTCCGTTGCGACCTCCGCCACTTCCACATCGACCGGCAGGGGCAGCGGCATATGTGACGGCACATAGCTCATGACAAAGGGAACGGTTTCGCCCTTTCGCACCGTGAATTCGCCCTGCGTTCGCAAGTCTTTTCCCTTTAGCGGCACCGGCGTTCGGATCACGAGCATGCTCGGTCCGGCGGTGGCGGTGATGGTGGTTTCATCACGCCGGCTCACCCATGGCACCGAAATTCCGTAGTCGAAGCGGATCACGAGATCCGTGTTCATGCGCACAGATCCCTTCACGCCGATTACCAGCCGGATCACCGCCGAATGCGGCTCTTCGACCGGCATGAAGTCCACCAGCATCACTTTGCCGGTCTTTGTCGTGAAGGTGGTTTCGAGAATCATGGTGCCGGGCCGGTAGCGGCGGCGGACTTTCGCCTCTGTTTTCGGCGCGATCAGCCAGCGCCCGTTCTCAATCAGCCCCAGCAGCGAAGCGAAGCAGGCGCCGGAATCGAAGCGCGGAAAGCAGAGCCAGTCGATCGAGCCGTCCTTGCCGACGAGAGCTGCCGTCCGCATGTCGCCGATCATCGCGTAATCTTCGATTCTGCCGGACATGCTAGACGGTGTCGTGCAATGGCAGCCGGCTTGCTGCCGACTTGTCGAGAAACCACATGATCTCGCCGTCCGAGCGCACGCGTGTGGCGGGAAGAGATTGGTCGCCTTCCTGCACCCGTCGAACGATCTCTGCTTTCTCTTCGCCAACAACCAGAAACGCGACCACGCGACTCGACTGGATGGCCGGATAGGTGAGCGTAATCCGCGGCTCCGCGCGATTTTCAACCGCTGCAACCCAGCGCGAGCGTTCCTTCAAAACGACGTCGCCGGGAAACAGCGAGGCCGTGTGCCCGTCCTCGCCAAGGCCAAGAAGGATCAGCTGAAACAGAGGGCGCGAAGGATCAAGGACATCCGCGCCGTACATGCTCTTCAGCGTTGCCTCATAACGTTGCGCCGCAATTTCGGGATCGTCCTCCGTGAGAACGGGATGGATATGATCGATCAGAACCGGTGCCTGCGACAGCAGTGTCTCCCTCGCCATGCGGTAATTGCTTCTCTCATCATCGTGCGGAACGAAGCGCTCGTCGCTCCAGAACAGTTCCAACCGGCGCCAGTCGATCCGCTCCCGATATTCCGGGGAAGCGAGCACCTGATAGAGCAGCCGCGGTGTGTTGCCGCCGGAGAGGGCAATGCGAAAGACGTTGTCTGCGGTGGCCGCGATTTGTCCGGCGATCCATCCGGCTGCACGTGCTGCGACGCTCAGCGGATCGGGAAGGATGTCGAGCGTCGCGCCTGCCATCGCCGTCTAACGGATGGGACGCCAGCTGCGGCCATCGCGTTCCAGCAGCGCCTTGGCGGATTCCGGTCCGGCGCTGCCAGCGGCGTAATCGGGAAAGTCGCTAACCGGCGTCTTCCCCCACGCTTCCAGTACCGGTTGCACTGCTGCCCACGAGGCTTCTACCTGATCGTCGCGCTGAAACAGGGTCTGATCGCCGGCAAAGCAATCGTACAATAATGTTTCGTAACCGACCGCGGGCGGCTCCTTGAACCAGTCGGCATATTTAAAATCCATCGCGACGCTCTCAAGATGCATCTCCGGTCCTGGCCGTTTGGCGTTGAAGCGCAGGCGGATGCCTTCGTCCGGCTGAATTTGCAGGATCAGCCAGTCGGGACCGAATGCATCCACGGGTGTATCGCGAAACAAAGCCAAGGGTGCATGCTTGAAATGAATGGCGATTTCCGTCCAGCGGGCGGGCAGGCGCTTCCCGGTGCGCAAATAGAACGGCACGCCCGCCCAGCGCCAGTTGTCGATTGTCAGGCGCAGGGCCACGTAGGTTTCGACGGGCGAGTTCTTGTCGATATTGGCTTCCTCGCGGTAACCCGGAACCTTCTGATCGCCGATTTCTCCGGGCCCATATTGGCCGCGAACGGCGTCTTCAACCGACAGCGGATGCACCGCCTTGAACACCTCCGCCTTTTTGGTGCGAATTTCATCGGCGTGAAACGAGGAAGGCGGCTCCATGGCTGTCATGGCGACGAGCTGGAATAAGTGATTGGGCACCATGTCGCGCAACGCGCCGGTCTGTTCGTAGAATTTGCCGCGGGTGCCGATGCCGATGGATTCCGCCACGGTGATCTGCACATGATCAATGCGGTCACGATTCCAGATGGGCTCGAACAGGCCGTTGCTGAAGCGCAGGGCCATGATGTTCTGCACCGTCTCTTTGCCGAGAAAGTGATCGATTCGATAGATCTGGTCCTCGCGCAGCACTTTGAGGATGCTCGCGTTCAGCGCCTTGGCGGAAGGAAGATCGTGGCCGAACGGCTTTTCGATCACCACGCGCCGCCAGCCATGTTCATCCTGCGCCAGACCTGACTTGCCCAACGCATCGACGATTGGGCCGAAGAACCGGTCTGCAGCGGCCAAATAGAAGACTGCGTTGCCTTCGAGCTGCTGTTTGCTGTCAATCTGCTGTAAGCAATCGCGCAGCTTCGAATAGGTTTGCGGTTCCAGGAAGTCGCCCGCGACATAAGCCATCTTGCCGGCGAGTTCGCCCCAGACTTTCTCGTCGATTTGTTTCGCCTCGAATTCGCCTTTGCCGGATTGGACAGTCTGCTCGAGGAAATCGTGCAGTCCACTCCGCCAGTCCTCCGTTGTGCGTTCGTTGTGATCGATGCCGATGATGGCGAAGCGTTCCGGCAGCAAATTCTCTTTGGCAAGATTGTAGAGCGCCGGTGTGATCAGGCGTTTGGTAAGATCGCCGCCGGCACCGAAAATCACCAGCGCGCAACAGGTGGCGCAAGGCTGCCGTTTGCCATCCGTCATCGCGGGCCCTGCGGCTTGCCTTCCGCCGTTCCTTTGACGATCGGCGTTTCGACGTGGCCGCCGAACTGGTTGCGCATCGCGGAAAGCAGCCGATAGGCGAAATCATGCTGCGTGCGCGAGGCGAAACGCGCATACAGCGATGCTGTGATCACCGTGGCCGGCACCGCTTCCTCGATAGCAGCGTTGACCGTCCAGCGACCTTCGCCGGAATCCTGCACCACGCCTTCGAAATGATCGAGCTCGGGACTCTGCGCCAGAGCAATAGCCGTGAGATCCAGCAGCCAGGAGGAAATCACGCTGCCGCGCCGCCACACTTCTGCAATGTCGGTGAGGTTAAGATCGAAGCGCTCGTCTTCCGGTAAATTTTCGTGCTTGCGCCCACGAAGAATATCGAAGCCTTCGGCGTAGGCCTGCATCAGCCCATATTCGATTCCGTTGTGCACCATCTTCACGAAATGGCCGGCGCCGTTTCCGCCGGCGTGTATATAACCTTGCTCCACGCGCGGATCGCGGCCGTCCCGATGCGGTGTGCGCGGGATTTCTCCCAAGCCTGGTGCCAGCGCTTCGAAAATCGGATTGAGATGATCGACGATCTCCTTGTCGCCACCGATCATCATGCAGTACCCACGCTCCGGCCCCCAGATGCCGCCGGAGGTTCCGACATCGACATAATGGATGCCTTTGTCACGCAGCGCTTTCGCGCGGCGGATGTCGTCCTTGAAGAAGGTATTGCCGCCATCGATAATGATATCGCCTTTGTCCATCGCTTGCGCGAGCGAGGCGACGGTGGATTCCGTCGGATCGCCCGCCGGCAACATCACCCATACAGCGCGCGGCGCCTTCAGCCGCTTCACCAGATCGTCCAGCGAATTGGCAGGCTGGGCATGGTCCTTCGCCAACTGCCCGACTGTTTCCGCATTGCGGTCGTACACCACGACCTCATGGCCGCGAGACATTAACCGGCGCGCAATGTTTCCACCCATCCGCCCCAGTCCGACGATTCCAAGCTGCATGGCTCTTCCTATTGGAGGGCTTCTTCAACGGCGACGCGAAGGGAAGCGAGGCCGCTTTCCGCGTCCGTCAGGTGCACACGCAGCGCACGGCGGCCGCGCTCGTTCAATACCGCAAGGTCGCCCAGGGCCTGCGCCTTTTCCACCAACGCAAAGGTCGCCTTGCGGCCAGGAATGCTCAGGTCATTCGGGTGATCACAGGTGATCTCGACAAATACGCCAGAGTTCGGCCCACCCTTGTAAGCCTGTCCGGTCGAATGCAGATAGCGCGGCCCGAATTCGAGGCAGGTAGCGACATGCTTTTTATCGCGGACGCGCATTCGGATTTCCTGCAAGAGGTCTGCGTTCTTATCCGTGTGCTGCAGGAACGCGAGCAGGGAAAAGTAATCGCCGTCGGAGATGCCGTTGAGGTGCGCCTTCATGGCTTGCGCGAGTGTGTTGGCACCGCGCAACACAACCGCGTTGTTGCCCTCCGCAAAAAGCGCAATCCCGTCGTGCGAGAACACCGGCTTTTCCTCGGTCGCGCCACCGCTCTTCTCGTAGACATCGGTCAGTTCGCGTGCCTTTACCTTGGCGGCTTCCACATCTGGCTGATCGAAGGGGTTAATGCCAATCACTGCACCCGCGGTGGCGATGGCCATCTCGAACAGGAAAAACGCCTGCCCAAGCTGATACTTGTCGTTCAATTGCACGCGGATGATCGGATGACCGACTTTGGCCAACGGGTCCAATTTGCTCGCATTGCCATCGGAATTGCCGATGCCAATTTGAATAAAGACACGGTCGTTGCCATAGACCTGCGGCTCGCCCAGCGTCTCGTTATCGATTGGAACGAGGCCTTTGCCCTGCTTGCCGGTGGATTCGGCGACCAGCTGTTCCAGCCACAGGCCAACGCTCGCCAACTCTGGGGAGGCGACGATGGTGATCTTATCGCGGCTGAACTGTGTCCCCAGCACGCCCAGCGCGATGCCAAGCTTCACGCCGAGATTGGAAGATGGAGGGACAAACGCGTCCGAGGCGCGAACGAAATTCTGCGTCTCGCTGCAGAGGCGGCCGACATCCACGCCCTTCGCTGCACCTGGGATCAGCCCGAATTTCGATAGAACTGAATAGCGCCCGCCGATTTCCGGGTCGCCGTGGAAGGTGTGCGCGAAGCCCTTTTCTTTTGCAACGTTCTCCAGCGCCGAGCCGGGATCGGTAATGACAAGGAACCGCTTCTCGGCGCCCGCGCCGCTTTTCGCGAAGAAATAGTCCATTAGGATGTTTGGCTCGAGCGTGGTGCCCGATTTTGAGGAGACGATGAAGCATGTCCTGGAAATATCGATCGCGCTTTCAACCGAACGGATTTGTCCCGGGTCGGTAGAATCGAGCACATGCAGTTTCGGCCAACCATCTCTTGAGCCGAACACCTGATTCAGCACCTCCGCGCCAAGACTTGAGCCGCCCATGCCGAGCAGCACGGCATCCGAAAAGCCGTTTTCCTTCACCCAGTTCTGGAACGCATCGTAGGTCTGCTTATCGGCGCCTTCGCGGTCGGCAATGTCCAGCCAGCCAAGCCATTTGTTCTCGTCCTGGTCGGTCCAGAGCGATTTGTCCTTTGCCCACAGCCGGCGCACATCGCCGCTGGACGAGCGCTTCTTCACCTCTGCGGAGACTGCGTCTTCGGCGCTGTCAAGCTGGAAATCGACGCTGATAACTTTGCCGCTGAGGATCTTCGCTCGCTTGTCCGCCAGCGCACCATAGAGTTTGTCGGCCGCATCGGCGAACTGCTGCACGCCTTCATCGACCAGTTCCGCCGTAATCGCATCGAGCGAGATCCCGGAGACATGCAATGTTTCGAGCTGCCGGATCGACTCAGGTATACCCTCTTCGATCGTGCTCCGCGGGTGCCCATGGTCGCGGAACGCTTCGATGGTTTCCTGCGGCATGGTGTTGACGGTATCGTCGCCAATCAACGTGTCGACATACAGGACGTCGGAATAGGCCTTGTTCTTGGTGCTGGTGGACGCCCAGAGCAGACGTTGTGGCCGCGCGCCGCGTTTCGCCAATGCCTCCCAACGTGAGCCGGAGAAAATTCGCTTGTATTGTTGATAGGCGAGCTTCGCATTGGCCACGGCGAGCTTGCCGTGCAATCCGGCAAGCGCCGGATCGGCGCCACTCTTCAACTTTTCATCGATGGCCTTGTCCACCTTGGAATCGATGCGGCTGACGAAGAAACTGGCGACGCTGGAGATATGGCTTAGGTCTTCATCCTTCGGCCGCATCTCCAAGCCTTCGATGTAGGCGTTCGCCACCTGCTCGTACACATCGCGCGAGAACAGCAAGGTGATGTTGATGTTGAGGCCCGCGCCAAGCAGATCGCGGATAGCCGGCAGACCTTCGCGGGTGGCCGGCACCTTGATCATGAGATTCGGGCGATTGACTTCGCCCCACAACTGCTTTGCTTCCGCAATCGTCGAGTCAGTGTCCTTCGCGATGTAAGGGGATACTTCCAGGCTGATGAATCCATCAGCGCCGTTCAGCCGATCATAGATGGGGCGGAATGTGTCGGCGGCGTGCTGAATATCAGCCACCGCCAGTTTGCGGAAAATCACGCCGACCCCGCAGCCCGCCTCCGTCAGCTTGCGGATGTCGTCGTCGTAGGCGCTGCCGTGGGCGAAAGCCTTCTCGAAGATAGACGGATTGGAGGTCATGCCCTTCAGGCCGTCCTCAGCGATCATGCGTTTGAATTCATCGCTGGCCAAGAACTCACGGCTCAAAAAATCGAGCCAAAGGGATTGACCAAGCTTCTCCAGTTCCTTCAGGCGATTCATGTTTACGCCTTTGCGATTTGCGCCCGTGCTGCCTTCTCGACTGCTTCGGCGGTGATGCCGAATTTCTTGTACACTTCCGTGTACGGACCCGAGGCGCCGAAGCTGTGCATCCCGATCACGGCGCCGGTCAGGCCCACATAACGTTCCCAACCCAGTGTGGCGCCGGCTTCCACCGATACACGCGCGGTGATGTTCGGCGGCAGCACGGCATGCCGATACGCCTCGCCCTGCGCGTCGAACAATTCCCAGCAGGGCATCGACACCACGCGCGCGCCGATGCCGTCCTTCGCCAGCGCGGCTTGCGCCTGCATGCAAAGCTGCACCTCGCTGCCGGTGCCGATGAGAATCACATCCACCTTATCTTCGGATGGATCGGAGAGGATGTAGGCGCCGCGCCACAACCCATCCGCCGGATTGTATTTCTTGCGATCGAGCGTCGGCACCTTTTGCCGGGTGGACGAGAGGGCGACAGGCCGGGTCTTCTGTTCCATCGCCACGCGCCAGCCTTCCGCCGTTTCGTTGGCATCGCACGGCCGGATCACCAGCATGTTCGGCATGGCCCGCAACGTCATCAGCTGTTCGATGGGCTGGTGCGTCGGACCGTCTTCGCCAAGCCCGATGGAATCGTGGGTGTACACCCAGATGCTCGGGATGTGCGACAGCGCCGCGATGCGCACCGCCGGCTTCATGTAGTCGCTGAAAATGAGGAAGGTCGCGCCATAGCCGCGCAGGTCCGACATCGTCATGCCGTTCACGATGCAGCCCATGGCGTGCTCGCGGATGCCGAAATGGAAGTTTCTGCCAAAGGTGTCCGCTTCGAAGGAGTCGCTGTTCTTGATCAGCGTCTTGGTGGATGGCGCGAGATCAGCCGCGCCGCCGGCGAGCCACGGTACGTTGGCGGCGATGGCGTTCTGTACTTGCCCGCCGGAATCGCGGGTGGCAGCGCCCTTCTCATCAGGCGGGAAGGAGGGAATGTCCTTGGCCCAGCCGGGCGGCAACTCGCGGAAGCGCATGAAATCGAGCTGCTCTGCCAAATCCGCCTGCTCGCGCTGGTAGCGTTCCCA
Organism: Rhizomicrobium sp.; assembly: GCA_036267515.1. Classification (GTDB taxonomy): domain Bacteria; phylum Pseudomonadota; class Alphaproteobacteria; order Micropepsales; family Micropepsaceae; genus Rhizomicrobium. Next base: position 11,479 of record DATAVW010000119.1, on the reverse strand, counting down.
GATTGCGTTCCACCTCGCATGCAGTTCGCCTCCGCGTTGGCCTAGTGCGCCTGACACGTGCTCGCGCACGCCGTCGGGCACCAGGAATTGCGCATCCTGCGGCCAGTCGTAGGCTTTCTTGGCGCCACGGACGTCCTTTTCGCCCAACGCTTCGCCATGTGCCGCGGCGGTATCCTGCTTGTCCGGCGCGCCATAGCCGATATGGCTGCGCACGATGATCAGCGTCGGTCCTTCCTTGGTCGCTTCGAACACGGACAGGGCCTGACTTACCGCTTCGGTGTCGTTCGCATCGGCCACGTGCAGCACATTCCAGCCATAGGCGGAAAAGCGCTCGGCGACATTTTCGGTGAAGGCGAGCTTGGTATCGCCTTCGATGGAAATGTGGTTCTGGTCGTAGATCCAGCAGAGGTTCGAGAGTTGCCAATGCCCCGCGAGCGAAGCCGCCTCGCTGGAGACGCCTTCCATCATGTCGCCGTCGCTGCAGATGGCGAACACGCGATAGTTGAACAGCTCCAGGCCATCGCGATTGAAATGATGTGCTTTCCAGCGCGCCGCCACCGCCATGCCGACGCTCATGCCGCAACCCTGGCCGAGTGGGCCTGTGGTCACCTCCACGCCGGGCGTGTGCCAGTACTCAGGGTGCCCCGGCGTGCGGCTGTTGATCTGGCGGAAGTTCTTGATGTCGTCGAGCGTCAGGCCGTCGCCGTCCGGCTCGCGCACATTGGCGAGGAACAGCATGGAATAGAGCAGCATCGAGGCGTGGCCGGCCGAAAGGATGAACCGATCCCGGTTCTGCCAGCGCGCATCGGCGGGATCGTACCGCATATGCTGCATGAAAAGCGTGTAGATCACCGGCGCCAGCGCCATGGGCGTGCCGGGGTGGCCGGAATTCGCTTTCTCCACCGCATCGATCGACAGCGTGCGAATGGTATCTATGGCGAGCTTGTCGATGTTTTCCGGCATGGTCTTCGACACGCGATGTTGTGCAGCAAGGCAGCGGCTACCCCCTCGTATGGGGAACGCCCCTCCTTATCCCATAGTTCCGGGCTCCGGAAGGCCGAAGCGGCCAGGAATATCGGCTATCGCAATCCGATCGCCCTTCATGAAAGAAACGTCAGGCAGCGCGCGCAAGCTCGGTCATGGGCGTTTTCACGCGATCGGGCGTTGAGAATTCCAGCGTACCGTCTTTCAGCTTGCCATAGCGCAGCATCATAAGGTCGCGCGCGTAAGTCTGGTGCAGCTTCCACGGAGCTTTGGTGCCTTGGCGTGGAAGGAGGTGGTTGGCGCGCTGGATGTAACCGGAATTGAGGTTGAGGAATGGCGCCTCGTTCGTATCCGGATCCCGTTGCGCCATGCACATCGCAAAACCCCTGGCATCCATGTAATTCAGCACCCGGCAGACATAATCGCAGGTGAGGTCGCATTTCAGCGTCCACGAGGCATTGGTGTAGCCGAATACTGAAACAAGGTTCGGCACACCGCTAAACATCATGCCCTTGTAGGCCATCACCTTTGACGGATCAATCGTCCGTCCGTCCACGCTCACCTGCATGCCGCCCAGGACCTTCAATTGCAGGCCGGTCGCCGTGACGATGACGTCCGCCTCAAGCACGCGGCCGGATTTCAGCCTCAAGCCGTTTTCCGTGAAGGTCTCGATGTGATCGGTGACAACGGAAGCCTTGCTCTCCCGGATCATCTTGAACAGGTCGTTGTCCGGCACCAGACACACGCGCTGATCCCATGGATTGTAGCGCGGTGTGAAATGGCCGATGTCGTAGTCCGGCCCAAGCTCGTTCCGGATGAGCTTCAGGATGTATGCCTTGACCTTGGCCGGCACCTTGCGCGCGCGATTGTAGAAGTACATCTGCAGCAGGACGTTGCGCCAGCGCACGATCTGATAGCCCAGCATGGGCGGCAAACGGTCGCGCAGCCAATTCGCCATGGAATCCTCCGCAGGAACGGACACGACATACGTTGGCGAGCGCTGCAGCATCGTCACATGCGCCGCGTCCTTGGCCATTTCGGGCACAATGGTAACCGCAGTGGCGCCGCTGCCGATCACCACAACGCGCTTGTCTTTGTAGTCGAGATTCTCCGGCCAGAATTGTGGATGGACGAGGTGGCCTTCGAACCGCTCGGTACCCGCGAACTTTGCATCGTAGCCGGCGGCGTAATCGTAATAGCCGCTGCACATGAAAAGGAAATTGCAGGTGAAGCGCGCAATGTGTTTCTCGGGTCCGCTCTCCGTTTCCACCGTCCAACGCGCATTTCCGCTTGACCAGGAAGCATGCCTGACCGTGTGATCGAAACGGATATGGCGATTGATGCCGTTCTCACGCGCCGCTTCCCGCACGTAATTGAGAATGGATGGCCCGTCGGCGATGGCTTTCGCTTCGCGCCACGGTTTGAAATTGTAACCCAGCGTGTACATGTCGGAATCGGAGCGTATGCCGGGATAGCGGAACAGATCCCACGTGCCGCCGATGGCGCCGCGGCCTTCGAGAATGGCATAGGTCTTCTTCGGGCAGGCGGTTTGCAGATGGTAGGCCGCGCCAATGCCGGACAGCCCCGCGCCTACGATGATGACATCGAAATGCTCAGTCATGCGAAGACTATTGGGCAGCTACGCTCAGATGACAATATGTCAGAATATCGGCGACGTTATAACACCGACGCAAACCGGAGCAGATTATGGTCGAGGCTAGCTGCCATTGCGGCGCGGTGCGGGTGCAGGTGCCACACGCGCCGGAAGAGGTGAAGGAGTGCAACTGCTCAATCTGCCGGCGCAACGGCGCCCTGATGGCGTATTACTCACCGAAAGAGGTGCATGTGGTACCGGAGCGCGGCGCCACGGATATGTACATGTGGGGCGACAAAGAGATCGAATTCCATCGCTGCAAAATTTGCGGCAACTTCACGCACTGGTCTCCGGTCGATAAAAATCTGGACCGCATGGGTGTGAATGCGCGTCTAATGCCGCCGGAACTGCTGACCGACATTCGCGTACTGAAGTTCGATGGCGCCGACACCTGGACGGTGACCGGCGAACGCTGCGGCGTTTAGAGAACCACCGTGCGCAGGAACGTGCGCTCCTCTTTCAGGATCAGGCGTTGCCGCTCGGCAAATTCGAAGTTCGCGCGGCCCTTTGGGTCATCCTTCAAGCGCGCGCGATAGGCTTCATAGGCCGCGAGGCTCTCGAACCCGATCAGCGCATGCGCGACGTAGTTTGTGCCCTCGTGCGGCGTGAAATAGCCGATGAGATTCCCGCCGCAAGCAGGAATGATGATGATCCAGTTCTTCGCGTACTCCTCGAACCCGGCGCGCTGATGCGGATCGATTTCGTATCGGATGTGGCAAACGACATTCATGTTCCTCTCCTTTGCTTTGCGCGGCCGCCAGGACGTGAATGGCGCGAGTGCAATCAGCGGCAACGTCAGCACGGTGCGGCGGTCAGGCATGCCGAAGAGATTAGCGATTGCCGCGCACGCATAGTTCAGTTAAGATCGAAGTATGAAAGAAGGTCCCAGCATCGCTCCCATAGCTGCCCTGGCCGGCGATCCCGCGCGCGCGAATATGCTGGCCGCGCTGATGAGCGGCAAGGCGTTGACCGCAAGTGAGCTCGCCAGTGAAGCGGGCGTCACCGCGCAGACTGCCAGTTCTCATCTCGCAAAGTTGGAAGCCGGCAGACTTATCTCTGCCATGAAACAGGGACGCCATCGCTATTTCCGTCTTGCCGATGAAGACGTTGCTGAAATGCTGGAGAAGATGACCGGCGTGGCGGCGCGGGCCGGCCACATGCGCACGCGTACGGGGCCGAGCGAGTCTGCGCTACGCAAGGCGCGGGTCTGCTACGATCATCTGGCCGGCGAAATGAGCGTGCAGATGTTCGAGGCGTTGGTGAAAGCGCGCCATCTGTCGGTTGGCGGCAACCAAGTATCGCTCACCCGTTCAGGCGAGAAGTTCGCGGCAGATTTCGATATCGATTTGCCGGAACCTTCGCGTCGGCCACTCTGCCGAACATGCCTCGATTGGAGCCAGCGCCGTACGCATCTCGCCGGCGCACTCGGCGCCGCGCTGCTCGACAAGTTCTATGAACGCAAATGGGCGCGACAGGCCCGCGACAGCCGGGCCGTGATTTTCACGCCGATCGGTGAAGCAAAATTCAATCGTCTGTTCGCCTAACCGGTCCCTGGGCGGTCACCGCGCCCACTGCGCGAGCCAGTTGCCAATCGCTTGCGGCGTCATGTGACGGGCATCCGCCAAAGCTGCAATGTGACCCTTGTCCACCAGCGTGTTCGTGTTGGGATCGACGATCAGGACGGCGGGCACGCCCTCCAGCCGGGAGGTAATTCCCCAGCGTGCCGGAACTTGCAGGTTCTTATCGAACCGGCCGACATCCACTGTGGTTACCACGTAATGCGTGTCCACGAAGCGCTTTATCTCGGGCAATTCCATCAGAGAGGCCAGCACGCGGCAATCGCCGCACCAATTGCCACCCAGATCGATGAAGGCGAGCTTGTGCTGCGCCTTGGCGGCGGCGAGCACCGCATTCACCTGCACATCGGCATTGGCCTTCTCGTCATAAGGATAAGGCAGCGGCGTTGGCAGCTGCGACAGCTCGGAAATGCTTGTGACTTTCAGCGAAGGCGAGGCCACGGCGGTGCTGAACATCAAGGCCGCTGCCGCTACTGTTGTCCAAAGTCTCACGCTCATCTCCGTATTGCTGAATACGCCGCCAGCCGAACCTAGTCAGCCGGAATGAGGGAAACAACGTTTCGATTTCGGCAAGGCAGGTATTTCACAGCGGCGTGAGCTTTCGCCCCTTGGGTTGGCCGGGTGGCCGGGCTAGGTTCCGGCGGTCGTACGAAGGGGATTTTCATGAATCGTTTGCTCGCCACAGCCGGCGCACTCGCGCTGCTGACCTTTGGCATGTGCGGAGTTGCCGCCGATGCTCCTGCGGCTTCAGGCCCGCCGGAAGCCGGCATGTGGGATCTGCGCGACCTTTATCCGACGCCGGAAGCCTGGACGGCCGCGCGCGACAAGGTGAAGGCGCAGGCGCAGATGCTCGACAAGTACAAGGGCACACTCGGCAAGAGCGCGGGCGCCATGCTGAAGGCGTTGTCGGCCATTAGCGATGTACATAAGGAGGCGGCGCGGCTCGCCGTCTATGCATCGCTGAAGGGCGACGAGGATGTGCGCATCGCCGCCAATCAGGAGAGGCTGCAGTCAGCCCAGCAACTGGGCACACTCATTCAGGAAAAAACCGCGTGGCTGACGCCGGAAATCATTCGCATCGGCAAGAAGAAGGTTGCGACGTTTGAGGCGCAAGCGCCGGAGTTGAAGCGGCGCTTTGCCTTTCAACTGGATAACGCGCTTCGCTACGCGCCGCACACCCTTGATGTGCAAGCGGAAGGTGTGATGGCCGCAGCGGGCGACGTGCTGGCGCAGCCCAACGCGATCTACAGCCAGCTCGCCAATGGCGAGCTCCCGCGGCCGGAAGTGACGCTCTCCGATGGCACGAAAGTGAAGCTCGACCAGGCCGCCTACACGAAGTACCGGACTGCCTCGAATCGCGACGACCGCAAGAAGGTGTTCGACGCTTTTTGGCCGTCGTTCAGCGCTTTCAATGGCACCTTCGGTGCAACGCTGACCACGCAGGTGGAGGCAGAAGTGTTCGACGCCAAGGTGCGACACTTCCCGAATTCGCTCGCCGACGCGACGTTTGCCGACAATATGCCGGAAACGGTGTACCGGCAGCTGGTGGCGGAAGCGAACAAGAACTTGCCGACGCTCTATCGCTATCTTGCCCTGCGCAAAAAGGCGCTGGGGATCACGGACTCGCTGCATTACTACGATCTCTATGTGCCGATTTTCGACCTCCCCAATCCGCCGAAATTTTCGGTACCGGATTCCGAAAAGATCACGCTCGACGTGGATGCCATCTACGGCCCGGAATATGTCTCGCTGCTGAAGCGTGGGTTCGCGGGGAACTGGATGAACGTCTATCCGCACCCCGGTAAGGCCAACGGCGCCTACATGAACGGCAGCGCCTACGACGTGCATCCCTATCTGCTGTTCAACAATCATGACGATTACGAGTCGCTGTCCACCTTCGTGCATGAATGGGGTCACGCAATCCATACGCTGCTGACGAAGGAAAACCAGCCGTTCGAAAATTCCAACTACTCCACCTTCGTTGCGGAGACCGCCTCTATCGGCAACGAGATGCTGCTCAACGACTACATGGTGGCGCACGCGAAAGATGATGCGGAGAAAGAGTATTATCTCGGGCAAGGGCTGGAGCTGATCCGCACCACCTTCTTCCGCCAGACCATGTTTGCCGAATTCCAGCTCGCGCTCCATGAGGCGCTGGAAAAAGGCGACACGCTGTCCGGCGAGAAGATGACGGACATGTACTGCGGTCTGCTCCGAAAATATTATGGCGAGAAGCAGGGCGCGATGAAGGTCGATCCTTCCTATTGCGTGGAGTGGGCTTTCATCCCGCACTTCTACTACGGCTTCTATGTGTACCAGTATGCGACTTCGATGGCCGGCGCAGCGCAGTTTGCCGATGCCATCGAACATGAGGGCAAGCCGGCGCGAGACCGCTACATTGCCATGCTGAAAGCGGGCGGCTCGGACTATCCCTACACCCTGTACAAGAAGGCGGGGCTCGATATGGCATCACCTGCGCCTTACGAAGCGCTCGCCGCGCGCATGAACCGCATCATGGATCAGATCAATGCCATCGAAGCGAAGAAGGGGAGCCACTGATGAAACGCGCGATTCTCTTTTGACGGAACTGCCGCTAGCAGCGCCGCGTTTCCGCCGCAGGTGGCTGGGTTCGTCTTTTCAGACAGGAGAACCAAAGATGCCCCAGGATCAGAGATATGGGCGCCGTTACTCCGGTTATGACCGGGATGATGAGCGCGACTACGGGAGAGGCCGCGACGAGTGGCGCGGCGAATCCCGCTCCTACCGCAGCAGCCGATACGAAGACGAAGGCGGCGGCTACGGCCATGATCGCCGCCAGGACAGGGATTATCAGGGCACGCTGCGCGCCGGCGCCTACGGCCGTTATGAAGAAGAGGAAGGGCGATCGTATCCGGAACGTTACGGACGCGAGCGCGGCTATGGCGGCGAATACGGCAGCCAGGATTTCGGCCGTGAATATGGCCGCGGTGGTGAATACGGCCGCGGCAGCTACGGCAGCAATTATGGCGCGCGCGAGTATGGCAGCATGAGCCGCAGCGGCGGTCGCGATTACGGCGGCGGTGGATATGGCGATTACGGGCGCGGCGGCGGATATCGGAGCGGTGGCTTCGGCGCCTATACACAAGACTATGACCGCAAATATGGTGGCGGCTGGACAGGCGGTGGCCGGTCATCGGACGTCGGATACGGCCGCCGAGAGCAAGGCGACTACGGCAACCGTGGACGTGATTGGTGGGATCGCGCCAGCGATGAAGTCTCGTCCTGGTTCGGGGACGAAGACGCCGAACGCCGGCGGCGTATGGATCAGCATCGTGGCCGCGGACCGAAGAATTACAGCCGCTCGGACGAACGCATCCGCGAAGACGTGTCCGATCGTCTGACCGATGATCCGCTGGTCGATGCATCGGAAATCGATGTGAGCGTCTCCAATCAGGAAGTCACGCTTTCCGGCACGGTGCACACACGCCAGCAGCGCCGGCTGGCAGAAGATTGTGCGGAGTCCATCTCCGGCGTGAAACACGTGCAAAACAATCTGCGGGTCAAGCAGCCCTCGTGGAATTCCGGCCAATCGGGCAGCGGCACCACCACGATGTAATCGAAACGAAAAGACTGTTGAGAAGAAGGCGCCCCGCAGGGCGCCTTCTATTTTCCCACCTCGCCGGACCACGAATCGCTGTTACGATGCAATTGTCGATTCGCAGGGGACGGGCATGTCGGCGCAAGTGGTAAACCTGAATGGAACGGTGCGGCTAACCGAGCAACCGCAGCCGAACGAAACCTTGGTGCAGGAATTGGAGCGGCTGTTGCAGGCGGCGCGCGCCGGACAGATCGTCGGCCTGGCCGGCGCCTATCAACATCAGGATCGCGTCGTGACGTATTCTTATGCCGGCGCAGTCGGCGGATTTGGCGTCCTCGGCGGGCTCGATTGTCTGAAAGAGCGGCTTCTGCGTCTCGTTCTATCGCACGACTGAACATCCAACGGGAAAATTGGGAGGCGAAACGCCAGCCCGGACTCTATCTCTCCCCCGATTGCAATCCGGAGGGCTTCAATGCCGTTTCGCTATATGGGACTGCCGCACGCCGCGTTCGACCACATCGTTCGCATGAGCGATACTGAGCTCGCGCAGATCGGCGCACAACGCGTCGTGGCCGACGAAAAGCCCGGCTTCCCGTGCAGAGTCTCGCTTGCAGATGCCGAACCGGGCGAACGCCTGGTGTTGTTCTCCTATACCCACCAGAATGCCGCCACACCTTACAAAGCCTCCGGACCTGTGTTCGTCCGGGAGACTGCACGCGAGACCTATCATTCCGATCGCGTACCGCCGGTATTCCAGGCTGGACGGCTGCTTTCTGCACGCGCGTACGATGCCGCCGGCGCGATGATCGATGCGGATGTTGTGCCCTCGGACCAACTGGAGCTGCTGCTGGAAAGACTCTTCGCACCAGGCGAAACCGATTACATCCATGTGCACTATGCCAAGCGCGGTTGCTTCGCCGCGCGCGTAGAACGAATTTAGTCCGCGGCCGCAATAACCGCTTGCCAGGCCTTCTGTGTTATCGTTCGATTCGCGAATCAGCCCGGGAGGAAACGATGGCCAGATACTCGCGCAGTGCCGGCAAGGACGTGAAACGCGCCATGCACAAGCGCAAGAAGGGCACGCTCAAGAGCGGCAAGGGTGGTAAAGGCGGCAAGGTGAAGAGCCGCAAACAGGCGATTGCGATCGGCCTTTCGGAAGCCCGCAAGAAGGGTAAAAAGGTTCCGAAGAAGAAGTCGTCGAGCAAGCGCAAGTCGAGCGGCAAGCGCAAGTCCAGCAAGCGGAAAACCTCGCGCAAGTCGAAGAAGTAGCAGGGCTGCGCAGCGAGGGGCAGCCCGCGTCAGCGGATTTCCCAGCTGATCGAGACGCTGGCAGATACTGTCTGCTCGCCGGCTGCGATAGGAGTCGCGGTCGCGGGCGCCATCGCCATGCGCATCAAAGGCTGCGGCGGCCCGACCAGGCCGCCTTCTGAAATCTGAGCAATCGGCCCGAGAGTCACGCCACTCGCCCGCGCCAGCGTTTCCGCTTTCGTCATCGCATCTTTTACCGCCGCTTCACGAGCCTGCGCCAGCAGCGGCTTGGGATCGCGAATGGAGAAGGAAATGTCGCCCAGCGAATTGGATCCTGATGAAACAAGGGCATCGACAATTGGCCCAACCTTGCCCAGATCGTCCGCCGTCACCGTCACGGTATTCGATACCTGATACCCGGTAATGTGCCGCGGCACTCGCGAATCGTTGGGATATTGCGCTTGCACAGACACTTCAGAGGTGCGGACGGAGCGCTCCGGAATGCCGAGCCGCTTCAGCGTATCGAACACGGCATTCATGGCGCGGCCATTGGCGGTGAGTGCGGCCGCTGCTGTTTTGGCTTCAGTGACCACGCCGGCCGAGAGCGTCGCCTGATCGGGCGTTGCCCTGATCTCGCCTTCGCCCGTGACGGTCAGCAGCCGTGGCTGCGGCGCAGTTTGCGCAAACGCGCCTGCCGGAAGGACGATCAAAACAGCCAAGGCGATGGTGCATAGCATCCGTGACGCGGTCATTGCGTGTCTCCCCTGAATTCAAGACTGGCGTTTGCCGCGCCCAGGAAAGCGGCGTTGGGATCGAGCATCAGTTTCGTCGGAATCGGCTTAAGGAAATAGGAGAGTCGGCCCTTGTCTTCAAAGGCGGTGCGAAAACTCGAATTCTGCAGATAGGGTTCGATCTTCGCTGCGATCCCGCCCGCTATGTAGACGCCGCCGCGTGCGCCATGCGCCAGTGCGAAATCGCCTGCCACTGCACCGTAAATTGAGCAGAACATGTCCTGCGCGGCGCGGCAGGCCGCATCGCCTGCCTCAGCCTGCTCGGAAATTTGCTCTGCGGACAATGGCTGCGATTTGCGCCCGGCGATTTCGCCCAGCGCAGCGTAGATGTTCTCCAACCCCGGACCAGATAGCACCCGCTCGATCGAAACGTGACCGAAGCGTCTCGTCAGCAATTGCAGCACGGTAATCTGAGCGTCGCCGCGCGGCGCGAAGCTCATATGACCGCCTTCCGTGGCCATCGGCACGCTGCGCCGGCGATAGCGCGCAAGGCATGATACCCCGAAGCCCGTGCCAGCACCCACAATGGTGATGGGCTCGTCTTCCATGCCCGCGACCTCTGGGCCGATCGGGTGAAATGCGCTCGCCGGCAGGGCGGCGACGGAATAGGCCAAGGCCGCAAAATCGTTGATCAGCAGCGCCCGAGCAAATCCTTGGGCCCGCAGGTCGTTTTCAGCGATGTCCCAGCCACTGTTGGTGAAGTGGACGTGGCCCTCCGTCACCGGACCGGCTACGGCGATGGCTGCTGCGTCGGGATGCTCAGCGCGCCCACCGGCGAGGTATGCTTTCAGGGCTGGCTGAAAACTGCCGTACTTGTCCGCTTCCAGATCCGCCCGCTGCCCGACGCGAAACGGCTTTTCAGACGTATCGACGATTGCGAACCGGGCGTGTGTGCCGCCCACATCGCCCACCAGAATTCGATTATCGCCCATTTCTGTTCGCCCACATGGTTAGGCCGCCCCGCTGCAATGGGCGCGTCCAGCGCCACTTTGGATTTCCATTCCGTCGCCGAGTCAATTCCTGCTAGGAGAGCGACCCGGTGGGCCTGTAGCTCAGTTGGTTAGAGCTGGCCGCTCATAACGGTCTGGTCGCAGGTTCGAGTCCTGCCGGGCCCACCAATATTCTGGCCTTTTTTTGGAGGCTCTATTAGTCGCGCGGCACGCGATCGGCACGCATGTCTAGGGCGCTTACGCCTAGGTGCTGCCTAAACTAGCCAGAAAGGTGGCTTTTCGGCGCAGCCGATACCGGCAACAGTTAAGGAGACAGGGTTTGGATTGGGTTTGGAAGCACGTCAAGGAGATCGGAGCGGTGATTGCGATTCTCACCGCGTTTGGCAGCGTCATTTGGTGGGTCGCAAAGCTGGATGATCGTGTTCAAAGGCTGGATGACCGCGTGCAACAGATTGAAAAGGTGCTCAAGATACCAGCTTCCGCATTAAATGCCGCCGCACGCGAGGGCAGCGGGCATGAACAGACGTGTTCGGACCTAGCGAAGCGTGACGCAGCAGCGTTAGAAAAGGGCGACACGTACGCGCCCGTCTATATCGAAGCGCTCATGGACAAACTGAAATGCATGTCCAAATGAACTAGCTAGTCGCGACAGACGTGCGTCTACGGGCGTCAGGAAACCCATACTTTTTCCGATACTT
>DATAVW010000118.1:0-2239 GCA_036267515.1 Rhizomicrobium sp. | reverse complement strand
TCTCGGCCGCGCCATGACGCTGGCGCTGCTGCGCAGCGGCGCTCGGGTCGCAGTGGCTGATTTGCCGGTGAGCGCTCCGGAAATGCGCGAGCTTGCGGAAATCGCCGGCAAGGACGGCGCGCAGGATCGGCTGTTTGGCGTTGATTGCGACGTCACGCAGTGGCAGCAATGCGTCGACGCGGTCAACAAAGTGGTCGATCATTTCGGTGCCGTACATGGCCTCGTCAACAATGCCGGCATCGGTATGCAGGGCATCGGCAATGTGCTGGTCGGCAAGCGCAAGCCGTTCTACGAGGTCGACGCTCAAGCGTGGCGCAGTGCGATCGACGTCAATGTCAACGGGCCGTTCCTGATGGCCAAGGCAATCGTGCCGCATCTGGTCAAGCAAGGCTGGGGCCGCATCGTCAATATCGAGACCAGCCTGTTCACCATGCTGATGGATGGTTTCTCGCCCTATGGTCCATCCAAGGCGGCGCTTGAGTCGGCGACCGTGATCTGGGCCAAGGACCTTGCCGGCACCGGCGTCACCGTCAACGCGCTTGCGCCCGGGGGCGCCGCCAATACCCGGATGATTCCGCAAGGTGAGGTCGCCGACCGCTCCACGTTGGTGCAGCCTGAAGTGATGATGGCGCCGATCGTGTGGCTGATGTCAAAGCGCTCGGACGGTGTCACCGGCCGCCGCATCATCGCCAAGGACTATGATGCTGACCGGCTGCAGCGCGAGCCGGCCGGGCAGGTCGGCATTCCGGCGGGCTGGCCGATCTAATATTGGCTTTCGCGGTTTCCTGATTGATGACCTTCGCAGCCTTCGCGGACCTTGCCGGCGCCACCCACCTTCACTGCCGTGAAGGCAAGCGTCGCACGCACAAAGCAATACCAGTAGCCGCTCATCGCCTCATCTCAGCGCCGTATTGGAGAACCTGCACTTTCTCGATCGTGACAAGGCCGGTCGACATCATCTCTTCGAGCACGGGCAGGAAATCGTTGATTTTCTGCTCGGAGTCGACAATTTCGACCACGATGGGGAGATCGCCGGAAAGCCGCAGAATTTTCGCAGTGTGGATGACGCTGGAATGGCCATAGCCGGCCTGACCGCGCAGCACGGTTGCGCCGGCAAGCTGCATCTCTCGCGCTTTGAGCACGATCGCTTCGTAGAGCGGCAGGCGCTCGTGTTTGTCGTCTTCGCCGAAGAAGATCCGCAGCAGAATGGAATCGCGCGGGATTTGCATGATTACACCCAATCGATGGCATTGATGCTGGCCGCCGCAAGTTGGCCGAGCCAGACCGCAAGGAGGCACGCCGCCACCGAAGCAACAATGTTGCCGCCGGCGCCGACCCACTCTCCATCGTTCATGAGGTTAAGCGTTTGCAGACTGAAGGACGAGAACGTTGTGTAGCCGCCGCAAAGTCCGATCATGACGAACTGCCGCGGCGTGCTGCCGACCAAGAGACGCCCGCCAGGCGATGTGAGGGTGGCGAAAAAACCGATCACGAAAGACCCGATGACATTAACGATCAGGGTGCCCCATGGGAAGGTTTCCCCGAAGGCCCGCGCGGCAAAGCCTGAGCACCAATAGCGTGCTCCCGTGCCCAGTGCGCCACCGAGCATGATCCAAAGATAGCGAATGATCTCGTCCATGGCTTCCTTTCATTGAAGTTGTTTGGTGTTCACCGTGCGGCAGGGCGTGTGCCGCGGGAGAGAAGCGTCCAGACGCCCATCATGTCCAAGCTCCTTGACCCAGCAGTGAGGCTGCCGTGCATCGTGAAATGCACGCCGGCTGCAAACAAACCACTTGGAGCGAGCGGGAGGAATTTGGACGAGCTCCTACCGGCGCCAAGCGCACACAGTAGGAGTCATCAGCCCTTTGGGCGGTTAGTTGCTGGGGGACTCCATCCCCATCCGGCCTGATCTTACCCGAGAATCATTTTACGGCAAGATGCAGTGTGGGACGTCACGGCGCCATGTGCGAAGGCTAGCCATTAAGAAAATCGGCAACGACCTCGATCTGATCGGCCGTCATCAATGTCGGGGCATGGCCGACATCGGCGATCTCATGTAGCCGCATGCCCGGATTACGCTCCGCCATCTGCACCGCAAGATCGGCCGGCAGCAGATCGGATTCGGTGCCGCGGAGCACCAGGACCGGCACATTGATCGCCCGCCAATACTTCCAGAGGTCGAGGCTGTATTGCCACGGGCTGCGGAAGGCGTGGGCGATTTGCGGGTCGCACAGCATTT
>DATAVW010000117.1:0-4615 GCA_036267515.1 Rhizomicrobium sp. | reverse complement strand
GGCAGTTATGCGGGGCAAGTTGTGGAATCCAGCGGCTTCATCCGCTCGGCCAAAGGCAACTTCACCACCTTCAATTTCCCCGGCGCGGCGGCGACTTCGGCCACCGGCATCAACAGAACAGGTTTGGTGACCGGCGACTACGCGAATTTCGATTTCACCTATCACGGCTATGTGCGGACGCCGGATGGCACCATGACGGGCTTCGATGTGCCCGGCGCGTTGGCAACAGGTGGCCGGTCCATCAATGGCGACGGCACGATTGCCGGCGAGTACTACGATTCCAATATCGTCACCCACGGTTTCGTGCGCGATGCCGCCGGTCACTTCACGAAATTCGATCCGCGCCATTCCACCGAAACAATGATCCAGGCGATCGGCGGAGACGGCACTGTGCTGGGCTCGTATCGGACGTCCGACAATGTGGTGCACGGGTTCCTGCGCAAGCCCGGCGGGGCGATCAAGACCATCGATGCCCCCGACGCCGTCGTCACCACGCCGGCCAGCATCAACAAGCACGGTGTCATCGCCGGCTGGTTCCAGGACGCGGGTGGACTTTCGCACGGATTTGTTCTGACGCCGTAGACAGTATCGCCAAAGTTGTCGTTCACAATTTTTGATCACCGGGCGATGGCGCCGGATGGTGGCCGCATTGCCGATGTGGAGGCGGACGATCCTGGTTCTCGCCAGCGGTGCACGCATTCTCGGGTGGTTCGATCATTATCTCGGGCCGATGACATCCAGCGGCCAGACCGCGTACGCTGCACGCGCGAGCTCGGGGCGCGGCACCATGCTGATTCATACGATGTTCGATCTGCTGGCATGGCCGAGCGCAGGCCTGCTCGGCTGGTGGATTGGGCGGCGGGGCTGGCTCGCGGGGTTTTCTGCGCGGCCGCGGCTGCAGGACAATCCGTGGTACTTCATCTCGCTCGCGCTTGGCGCACTGGCGGGCGCTGTGCTGTTCGGCAGTTTCAACATGAACTTGGCCGGCCTTTGGACATTCGGCCATTCCATTGCCGGCGCCATCGCCGGCGGCGTGGTTGCGATCGAAATCTACAAATGGCTGCGCGGCATTCGCGGATCGACCGGATTGCCCTTCGTCGGACCGCTGGCTCTGGGCATTGCCGTTGGACGGCTTGGCTGCTTCTTCGCGGGCCTGCCGGATTACACCTACGGCACGGCCACCCATCTGCCCTGGGGAGTGGATTTCGGCGACGGCATCCGCCGGCACCCGGTGCAGCTTTACGAATCCGCCGCGATGCTGCTGTTCCTCATCTTCTGGCTACGCGCACTGGCGACACGGGAGACGGCGATCATCCGCAACGGTTTCTACCTGTTCGTGGCGTGGTATGCTCTGCAGCGCTTCGCGTGGGAATTCCTGAAGCCGTATCCGGCGATTATCGGCCCGTTCAATCTGTTTCACCTGATTTGCATTGCGTTGTTGGCGTATAGCATCTTCATGATTCGGGGCTCTCATGACCTTCGTGCGGCCGTCTAAGGACTACACCTTCTACGGGCAGACAACCTCGCTGTGCGAAACTTGCCTTCGCCTGGTGCCGGCCAAGATCGTGTTCGAAGACAACGACGTGTTCTTCCTGAAGCGCTGCAACGAGCATGGCGCGCAAAAAACGAAGGTGGCGAGCGATGTTGCGTATTACAAATCGCAGAAGGACTGGCTGAAGCCCGGCGATCGCCCGCTCGCCTTCCAGAGCCGCACAAATCTGGGCTGCCCCTACGATTGCGGCCTCTGCCCCGATCACGAGCAACATTCCTGCCTGGCGCTCATCGAGATCAACGATGAGTGCAATCTGACGTGCCCCGTGTGTTTCGCGGATTCCTCCCCGAAGAAGACGCGGCATCGCACACTCGCGGAAGTCGATGCGATGCTGGAGACGCTGATCGAAAGCGAGCGCGAGCCGGACCTGGTGCAGATTTCCGGCGGCGAGCCGACCATCCACCCGCAAATCTTCGAGATCCTCCAGCTCGCGAAAAGCAAGCCAATCCGCCACATCATGTTGAACACCAACGGCATCCGCATCGCGCGCGATCGTGCGTTCGTCGAGGCGCTCGCCAAACTGGCACCGGGGTTCGAGGTCTATCTGCAATTCGATTCGATGAAGAAAACTGCGCTTGAAAATCTCCGCGGTGCGGATTTGCGGCGCATTCGGGAGCGCGCGCTCGCCAATCTTGAGGAATTCGGCATTTCCACCACGCTTGTCTGCGTCATCAAGCGCGGTCAGAACGACGAGGAGATCGGCGGCATCGTGCGCCATGCGCTGACGTACCAATGCGTGCGTGGCATTACCTTTCAGCCGGTGCAGGACGCGGGCCGCAACGAAAATTTCGATAAAAACCGTGATCGTTTCCTGCTGACCGATATCCGCCGCGAGATCGGGCTCGACTCCGGTGTGTTCGATCTGGACGATGTGATCCCGCTCCCCTGCAACCCGGACGAGATCGCCATTGCCTACGGACTGCGGGACGGCGCGCAGGTGACGCCGATCACCAAGCTGATCCCGAAGAACGAGTTGCTCGCGGCCGCGCCGAACACCATTTCCTTCGAAAAATATCCCGATCTCCAGCGGCGCATCTACAACCTGATGTTGCTATCGGCGACCGGCGAGGCCACGAAGACCACGTTGGGCGATTTGCTGTGCTGCCTGCCGAAAGTGGAGATGCCGGCGGACCTCGGTTACGACAAGGTGTTCCGCATCGTCATCGTGCAGTTTCTCGACAAGTACAATTTCTGCATCGGCGCCGTGAAGCGCTCCTGCATTCACTTCGTGACGCCGGAGCGGAAGATCATTCCGTTCGACACCTACAACCTGTTCTACCGCGAGGGCATCGATCCTCGCCTGCGGGAGCCCGCCCATGTATGATCCCAACACCGCGCCGCCGCCGCCTCCGGGCCGGCCGCACTGGGGCGCCGGTGCCATTGCGGTGCTGGTGATCGGTCTTCTCATTCTTATTCCGTCCGGCCTCTGCACTGGCATTCTCGGCATCGGCGCAATCGTCACCAGTTTCATCAATCCAAACGCAGCGGGGGGCGCTCTGGCCTCGCTACCCATGATCTTATTTGTCGGCGGCATTCCGGCTGCGATCGGCGGCTTGCTGGTGTTTGCCGGATTCCGGATGCGGAAGAGGGGCTGAAGAGGTCTGTGCTCGCGCTCAGAAATGATCGAGCAGCTTGAACCAAAGCAGGCCGGCGGAAACCAGCGGCTTGCGCAGCCTTGCGCCGCCGGGAAAGCGCTTTGGCGGCACGCGCGCAAGAACATCGAAGCGCTCAGGCTTTCCCATGGCGGCTTCGGCGAGCACCTTGCCGCCGAGATTGGCGAGCGCCACACCCTGGCCGGAATAGCCATGCGCGAAAAGAACGCGTTCGCCAAGCCGGCCGAAATGCGGCATGCGGGTGCGGGTGATGCCGACAGTGCCGCGCCAGGCGTATTCGATGCGCGCCGATTTCAGCGCGGGATAGACGCGCTCCATTCGCGGCCGCACCAGGCGCGCAATGTCCGAAGGCACAGTGAAATAGCTTTCGCGACCGGCGAACAGCATGCGCCGATCTTCGCTTTTGCGGTAATAATCGAGCACGTGGCGCGTATCGGCGACGGCGGCATCGCTCGGCAGTACGCGCCCGTAGAGTTCATCCGGCAGCGGCTCGGTCGCCGTGATGAAGCTTTCGACATGCGCGATATAGGGCGCAAGCTGCGGCAGCAAGTCGCCAGTGAAGGCATCGCAGGCCACGATGACCTGTGCGGCATCGATCGTTGCGCTGTCGCAGATTATATGCATCCCGGTGTTCGATGTTTCGATTTCTCGGGCCTTGGTGAATTCGTAAAGCTCTGCGCCGGCGCGTTCCCCCGCTTGGGCAAGCCCGCGCGCAAAGGCAAGCGGCTGCAAGTGCCCACCGCCGGAATCGATACGCGCCGCCGGGTAAACATCCGTGCCGAGCTGCGCCGCGGTTTCGGCAGCATCCATCATGCGCGCGGCCGTGTAGCCGTAGTGGCTGCGCAGATAGGCGGTGTCGTCCGCCAGCTCCTGGGCGGCCGCGCGATCATGCGCGGCGATAACGAGGCCCTTTTTCAGGAAGCATTCGATCTGATGCGCAGTGGTCAGTTCGCGCACCAGCATCTTTGCTTCTTCACCGATCGTCCACAGGTCGCGCGCGTGGATTTCGCCAAGCCAGCGCTCCAGCTGCTTCTGGGTTTTTCGGAACCCGGTGTGAAGCTGCCCGCCGTTACGGCCGGAGGCGGCGAAGCCGATCGTCTCCGCTTCGATCAGAGTCACGCGGGCGCCGGCCGCAGCGAGGTGAAACGCGGCGGAAAGGCCGGTAAATCCACCACCCACAATGCAGATGTCCGTTCGCTGCGCCCCCTCGAGTCTTGGACGGGAAGCGCCCGTCGCGAGGCTCGCGCGGTAGTAGTTTTCTGGTTTGCTGCCGGCCAACGAGTCCCCGCCCTTCATCGTCATCACCCGCTTTATGCGGGTGATCCAATTTTTGCCATCAACTGGGTCGCCCGGCTCGCGCTGTTTCGCGCGACCGAGCGATGACGGTTGTTCGGGAACGTTACACTACATCGCAGCTTCGAGAATGCGCTCGATGATTTCGGCGTAACTC
>DATAVW010000116.1:0-2987 GCA_036267515.1 Rhizomicrobium sp. | reverse complement strand
GCGCGCCTGCACCGCAACCCAGACCTCGCGCAGGATGATGACCAGCAGCAGCAACCCGGTCGCGAGATTGCCGAGCAGCAGCTTCTTGACCACCGAGTCGACCGGCGCGATCGGAGTGAGCCCCGCCATCACCAGGAAGGTAGCGGTCGCCGAAAGCAGCGCCATGCCGACCGCAACGGTGCCGACCAGCCGCGACGCCCACGGCATCGTCGCCGTCCCGGCCCCCGCCTCGCCCGCGGGCGCGGCGGGATCAAAGCCGGGTTGAACGACCTGATCGACTGTCGTCATTGACGCTTTCTTGGACGCTTCTTGGAACCGTTACGAAGGCTGTGAAAAGCGGAAAGATCACGGACCGACGCGCCGGACCAACCGCCCCAGTGAGGCATTTATACAACAATGTTGCCCGATTGCGACATTTCATTGGCGGATGCGCGTATCGCCCGTAGGGGCGAAGCATGTTCTCGCGGCCCAGCAATCTGTAGGGGCGAGGCTTGCCTCGCCCCTACCATCGCCTCAGCGCGCTATAATGAAATCGGGGCGGGTCGGGGAAAACCACAGATGCTGACGGGTGAATTGCGCAACCAGATCGATTCCATCTGGATGATTTCTGGTCCGGCGGGCTCGCCGAGCATCGACTGCTTGGGTACTTCCCACCGCGCCCACCTCGCCAAGCTCGACGCCCTCTTCGCTCGCTCCAACATCGCGCCTTCCACGGCGAACTGTGAGCTCATTCCGTCACCCTGAGGTGCTCGGCCGTAGGCTGAGCCTCGAAGGGTGACAGCCGGGGCGCATCAGCAAGCATCCTTCGAGGCGCGCCTTTGGCGCGCACCTCAGGATGACGTCCCCGTAGGCGCCCCCTCCACCATGCTTCGCACGGTCCCCCTCCCCAGCTACGCTGCGCTCCGCGGGGAAGGATGAACAATGCACATCGACTTCGACTGGGACCCAGCCAAAGCGGCGAGCAACGTGCAGAAGCACGGCGTGTCGTTCGAAACCGCGATGGCGGTGTTTCGCGATCCGCTCGCCCGCTCGGTCCTGGACCGCGAATCCGATCCCCGCGAGGCACGGTGGGTTACAATCGGCGAAACAACCGGCGGTAATTTGCTTGTTGTCGTGCACACGTGGAATGATATAGACCATGACCGCGCGGCGGTGCGCATCATTTCGGCGCGGCGGCCGACGCCCAACGAGACGCGGCAGTATCGCAACGAGCCGATGGCATGAGTGCCGCAATGAGCGACGACATGAAGGACGAATACGATTTCTCCAACGCCGCGCGCGGTCGTTTTTATCGCAAGGACGCGGTGCTTGTGCCGCCGGTCCATCTTGACGCGGAAGTGATCGCTTTCCTGAACGCGCGCGCCCAGGCGCGCGGAATATCTCTCAACCAGCTCGTCAACGAACTCCTGAAAAAGGACATCGAGCTCATTGAGGCGGCCGAGTAGGATTACGGAAGGCAGCCACGGCTCTGACCTGCAGCTTTTGGGGCCACGTTAAGGCCAGGGCCAAATCCGATCCCGCTTTTCGCGCCGCACTGTTGAGCGAGGGCATCCAAGCACTGCTGGCAGGCGACCTCGACACCACCAAAGTGGCGCTCCGGGCCTACATCAGCGCCACCATCGGCTTCGAAAAGCTGGCGACGGCCACCGGCACACCGGTCAAGAGCCTGATGCGCATGTTCGGCCCGAGCGGCAACCCCGCCACGGCTAACCTTTTCGCGGTCATTGGGGTGTTGCAGAAGAAGACCGGCGTGCATCTTGAAGTCCGCGCGTCGGCGGCGTGAGAGCGCGCGATGTCGGCCCAAGCCTCCCATGCAGTGGGAGGGCGGCGGCAACCGCGACCATTACCTGAGCTAACGTGATTTTTTTATCGATGTATTTCAGAAGGCGATCACTGCCGGTCTCAATGCCAAGCGCGATTTCCCGGCACCCCGACCCTTTAACAAGTCCAGCGTTGATAACTGGGCATTCGCAAGTACATTGATGCGTCCGGTTGAGTCCCACAGCAAATCAACAGACTCTGAGATAAATGCAGAGGCGCATTCCGACATCACCTTGACATTTGCGAGAAACAGGTCGTCGACAAAGCGAGCAGCGGTTATTCCATGCCGTTCCTTCAGAGAAAACAACTCTGCCAAAAGGTTCTTTGGGGTCCGAGTTCGAATCGCAATATCTCGATTGGCACTTACTGCCGCGCCGCAAAACGAGCAATCAAAAGGACATCCGCGCGATCCGACAATCGCCGCCTCAAGATGATGCCCATCTGGATAAGGATCTTGAGCAAAGAAGCTGCGATCAACGAAGGGCATTTCGTTGATATCTGGTGAGAGATATTGCGGGCTTGCGTGGGTTGTCGGGCCAGAACCAACGTATTCGCCATCACGCCAGAATACATGCGGCAACTCGTCGGGACGGGATGACCGTCTCAACAAAGCGGCTACTCGATATTCGGCCTCGCCAAGAATCAATGCGTCTATTCGGGGAAGCATGGAGTCGCCAAGAATGGCCTCAGGCAAAGCCTTAGCGTGATGACCATCAAGCATCACCTTGATGCCTGGGTCTAACAGCTGAAGAGTAGCAATGGTGTGCGTGTAGGTCGGCGCGAGCAGATTAAAGCCAACCCATTCAGGTGCTCGCCGATTGATCTCACTTGCAATGGCTGAAAGGCTTAGTCCGTGAGCTTCGCCATCTAATACGCCGACGTTCAGATCATTGTGCGCCGCCACGGTTGCAATGTACCCGAGGCCCAAAACAGGAAGAGTAAAGTCATGACGCTTTGGCCGTAAATCATAATTGTGTAAAGGCGTATTCACAAAGATTGCGTTCACAGCGGTCGAGCCTCGAAGGCCCCGGACTAACTGTCCCGGATAGGACTTACCGGCATGCAGTCCCGCGGTGCTCATGTTGTAGCGCTCGGCTCCGAAAAATTGCTCCGGCGAGATCGGAGATGCTGTTTGACAGATGAATCGTGCCCGGCCGAGGCGGAAT
>DATAVW010000115.1:0-5622 GCA_036267515.1 Rhizomicrobium sp. | reverse complement strand
GACGGAGAGTGAGCCGGCCGCCGGCAGCAGTAATCCGGCAACCAGCCGCAGCAGCGAAGTTTTGCCGGAGCCGTTCGGCCCTTCCACAACCAGCGCGTGCCCACCGCGTACGCGAAAATTGACATCACGGAACACGGAGCGCGCGCCGCGGACGCAGGCGAGGCTTTCCGCTTGCACGAAGTCCAGTGGCGTCACGCCTCAATACATATGCTGGCCGCCGTTGATGGACATGGTCGAGCCGGTGACGAAGCCGGCATCGTCCGCGACCAGGAACAGCACGCCCCGCGCAATCTCATGCGCCTTGCCCAACCGTCCCACGGGAATCCGCGCCACGATTTTCTCCAGCACATTCGCGGGCACGGCGGAAACCATGTCGGTATCGATGTAGCCTGGCGCAATCGCGTTCACCGTCACGCCTTTGGCTGCGCCTTCCTGCGCCAGCGCCTTGGTGAACCCGTGAATGCCGGACTTCGCTGCGGCATAGTTCACCTGTCCGTACTGTCCCGCTTGCCCATTGATCGAGCCGATATTCACCACCCGCCCGAAGCCGCGGGAGAGCATCCCGTCCCACACCGCCTTCGCCATGTTGAAGCAGCCGCCGAGGTTGGTATCCAGCACCTCGTCCCAGCCTTGGCGCCCCATCTTTCGCATGGTGGCGTCACGGGTGATGCCGGCGTTGTTGACGAGCACGTCCACCGGCCCGAGATCCGCCTCTACCTTGGCAACACCTGAGGCGCACTGTTCGTGGTCGGCGACATCCCATTTGTAAACGGCGATGCCCGTCTTTTCGGCAAATCCCCGGGCGCGGTCGTCATTGCCGGCGTAAATCGCAGCGACCTTGTAGCCGGCATTCTGGAGGCCCATTGAAATCGCCTCGCCGATGCCCCGCGTTCCGCCCGTGACAATCGCTACCCGCGCCATGCTTTGCTCCCTGATGTGCTTTGCGCGACGTTAGCGAAAAGCTGGGCGCGGCGCGAGATGCTTAGGCATGGTTTAGATTAGTCGCCCACCGCCGTCTTGATCGTGTTCATCCCATTGGGGGAGCCTACGCCACCAACCAAATCATATCCTTTGACGGCGGGATAAATCGTGTTGTCGCCGCCAACCACGTCGCGAGTGAGCCGCCGGTTTCCACCAAGCAGTCCATAAAGTGTTGGATTGAGAAATCCGACCGCCGGTTTGCCGCGCTGTGAGGCATATTGGTTCATCAGCGCGGCGAAGCCCGCCCACATCGGCGAGGAGAAACTGGTACCGCCCCAACCGCCATTGCAGTGTCCGTTGCTGCAAAGAAGCATGTCGAAATCGCCGTTGGCAGAAACATCTGCCACGTTGCGGCATTTCGTCGATCCCTGGTTCTTTTTGTTGATGTAGGGAAGTTGATAAGCCTCGATGAGAATGTTGTGGTCCAGCGACGGGCCGGCGGCGCTATATTTCCACGCCGACTCCGCTTTCCATGAACCGCCCGGACCGTGGGTCTTCAGATCGGTGCCGCCCACCGCAATGACGTTGGCGTCTTCCTCTGGCCACGGACCGCTCTTTTTCAGCGAGGAGAAATCGCCGCTGGCGATAAAGAGCGATTGTCCCTGCGCAGCCATCTCCTGGTAAATGGCGTCTTCGGTCTCAAAGTGCTCGCCGTAGCCCCATGAGATCGAAAGCAGCTTGCTGGTGTTGCCGGCGGCCATCTGGTTTTCGACGTCCACAGGTTTCTTGCCGACATATACCTGAACCTGATCGAGCCCCGGCGCCATGGAGGCGGTGTAGACGATATCGAGGATCTGCTCGCCATCGTGGCACGGCGAGCAGGTCGCCTGCGTTCCGTCAACGGAGACGGGGTTCACCGGAACGGTCGAGGTCTGTCCCACTGTGCTGAAATAAAGCGACACATCGCTCGGATCGTAAGGGCCGAGTTCCAGAAGACCCACAGATTGGCCACTGCCGTCGAGCTTTGCGCTTTTTCCCGAGCCGTAGTAGGCGGCGCGAAAATCGCTACCGATGAACCAGCCTTTGGGACCCGAGCCGCCCTTGCCCCGGCTCGCCTCTCTCGTTTCCGGAGCGCGATATTTCGGATAGGAAAGGATGAAATCTTCCAGGCCGATAATCTCCTGCACCGGAACCTTGAGAGCCAGTGTGGGCTCTCGGTCCGGCGCCATGAATTCGCGATTCTCTGAAGGATGTCGGTACAGGTTTAGCCGTAGGTGCAGAACACGCTCCACATCGGCGGCGCTGCCCTCAACCTGGAACAGGTAGCGATTGGGAGCGGTGTGCGTAACGGTCAGGCCTTGCGCGCGGAAGAACCGCATCACTGCCTCATAGTCTTTCTGCGCCGGGCTGAACTGACGGGTGAATTGTGGCACCGTCAGCCAGCGCCGGTAAAGAGTGCTGGAAGGATCGTAGAGCGCAGTAAGAAGATCGCGCAGTTGCTCCTTGTTGCGCATAGGAAGCACCACGCTCAACTGCAGGCGTGCTACCGGATCGACAGGCCGCGCCGCTTGAACACGATGCTGTGTCACCACAGCGGGGACTACCGAAAGCTGCAATGCCGACGCGGCTGGTCCGCACGAAAGACCAACGCCCGCGGCAAATGCCCCGGCCTGCAACCACGTCCTGAACATGTGCTTTCCCCTTCGCGGCTCGCCTGAAAGCCGTTTATCCTACCAAGAGGCGCCGCCTATGTCGCTATCTGTCGATCGGCGGGCCGCGATGGTCCGCGTTCGCGAGATGAAGCAACAGATCCATCCGGCAGCACCTCGGCACGCGCATGATTGACCGCGCTTTGAAAGGGGAAGGCGGTTCCGCCCAATTCGATTTCCTTCCCTCCGGCCTCGTCTGCACGATGCGGATCGCGCTCGAGCAATCGCAATAGATCGCCCCTGATTCTTGCCCTCGCAACCGGTGAACTGGCCTCTGCGCCGAAACACGCAGAAATAACGCAGAAAGCATTGACCAAAGCGCCGAAAGTGCGCTAACCCGCCCGGGGATGACCTGCACGTGAAGGGGGTCCGATGCCGATCACAGAGCTGCACCATGTCAGCGTGCGCGAGCGCGCGGCGGAAATCGGCTGTCCGGTTCCGGAAATCGCAATCATGCCGGAGAATTTCGCCATCGCGCGATCGGCGCGAGACCTTCGCGTGCGGCGCCATGCCGTGGCGCTCCACGCGGTGCTGGAGAACGCCAGCTTCCCGCTGGGCAGTTTTTGCAGCGATGCCGAGCACGCCACTTTCGGCGAAGAAGATTTCGTTCACTGGGATGCGACGCTCTTCATCTCCGCCAGTTTGTTGCAGCGGGAGCCCTACGTGGTAGGCGTGGCGCTGGCCATTATCCGCAGTCATCTCGCCGACTATTTCGCCGAGCACACGGACCGGAGCATCCGCCTCTCGCTGGTGGTTGAGTGCAAGCCGGACCACACCTGCCGCATCCTGACCTATGAAGGCGAGATTGCAGGGCTTCATGGGCTGGCACAGGCCGCGGTGAAGATTGCCGGCGCATAGGCACGGCGTGATCGGCATTCCCTGCGAGCCGGTGTTGGCCTAGGCTCCTCGGCATGAAAGGTCCTTTCGCCCACTTTTCCAAGCGTGAGGCCGCATGCGCGCTCGGCGCTGTCGTTCTATGTGGCGGCATGCTGGTCACGGGTACCGCCCTTGGCACAAGTGCTGTCTCCGCTTCCGACTGCGCACGCCGGAACAACGACACCGAACGACGGTTGCTCGAATGTATTCGTGCGCCGGCGCTGTGGAGCCACCTGCAGAATCTCCAGAAAATCGCCAACGAGAATCCCGGCAGCAAAGGGCACGGCAACCGCGACACAGGAACGCCCGGCTACCGCGCCTCGGTGAATTATGTCGCCAATCTGATGCGACAGGCGGGCTATAAGGTTCGCGTTCAGTCGTATCAGTGGAAGCGTTCAACGATTGTTGGCACCCCGCGCTTCCACGCCGGGACCCACACCTATACGGAAGGGAAGGACTGGTTCGTCGCGCGCCTTTCGGGGAGCGGCACGATCGATGCCCCACTTGAAATCCCCCGCGCCAGGAGTGCCGATCTCTCTCCGACGGGCTGCTCTGCGTCGGACTTCGAGAATTTCCACAAAGGCCATGTCGCGCTGCTGCGGCGCGGAGATTGCGACTTCGATGAGCAGGTAGCGAATGCGCAACGCGCCGGCGCCTCCGCTGTCATTCTCTACAACGGCGCGCCAGCGGTGGATCAGCCCGCTCACCGGGCGCATGCCGACGGCCGGGCATTCCCCGCGGTGCTGGTCGAGGAAGCGCGCATTCCAGTGGTTGGTGCGCTCTCATTCGCAGCGGGCACGAGTCTGGCGGCGCAAGTCCGTGCAGGTCAGGCGGCACAGGTCTACGTCGATATTCACACGCAGAACAAATCCGACATCGACTACAACGTGGTCGCCGATTCACCCTATGGCAATCCCGATCATGTGATCGTGGTCGAAGGGCACCTGGATTCGATTTACGGCGCCGGCATTCTGGATAATGGCTCAGGCTCCGCCACGATACTGGAGATTGCTCGCAACCTTGCGCACACGCGCACCCGCAATCGCGTCCGTTACATTTGGTTCGGCGGCGAAGAGATCGGTTTGCTTGGCTCAAAATACTACACGCGGGCGCTGAGCCGCCACGAACTTAGGAAGATCGCTTTCGATCTGGATGTCGATGTCACCGCCACGCCGAATTTCGCGGTGCTGATCGCCGATCCGGGCCACGCCCACAACAAGGACAAATTCCCGCCGAATGTGGTGCCGGACTCCCAAACCGGGAACCGCCGCTTTGTGCGATATTTCCATTCCATCGGGATTCCGGCGCGAATCGCCAGCTTCGGCAATGACGGCACGGATTCGCTCGCGTTCAGCCTTGTTGGCGTTCCCAACAGCGGAATTCTCACGCAGCAGAATTGCTGCAAGCACGATTGGGAGGTGAAGCTGTGGGGCGGTTTCCCCGGCAATTTCGAAGGCAAGATTCCGGGCCGCAATGGCGGCTGCGTGGATTGGCCCCGCCGCTGGTGCGACAACCTCTCCAACAACGACCGGCTGGTACTGGAATTTGTTTCCAAAGCGGTTGCGGCTGTGACGCTCAGCCTCGCCAACGATGGCTCGCTCGGCACGCAATAGCGAACCGCAAGGCTCGCATGCCGAAATTGCTCTGCACCCAAAGGGCAACACCGAATTAGAACCGGCGGTGCGTCACGCCAAGCGGAGCAGCCATGTACACGTTGATTGTCGGTACGAAAGAATGGTCGAGCTGGAGCCTGCGGCCGTATCTGGCGCTGCGCGCTATCGGGATTCCGTTTCAGGAAGAGGTGATCCGGCTGCGGCACGATTCCACCACGCAAGAGGTCCAGCGCCGCTCGCCTTCCGGCCGTGTTCCGCTGCTGAAAATTGCGGAGAACGGACGCGAGCAGACGATCTGGGATAGCCTCGCCATTTGCGAAACCTTGGCCGAACGCCATCCGGACGCGAAACTCTGGCCTGACGATCCGTTCGTCCGCGCCGAAGCACGCGCCTATGCGGCGGAGATGCATTCCGGCTTCCCGGATCTGCGCGAGCAATTGTCGATGGAGTTCGTGCGCCGCCTGCCATTACCAGAGTTGCGGGAACCTACGGGGGTGCAGATC
>DATAVW010000114.1:0-4275 GCA_036267515.1 Rhizomicrobium sp. | reverse complement strand
CGGAAAATAGGTATCCTTATTCAGAGGTTTCAATCCACGCGGCCCGCGTGGGCCGCGACCGGGCTGGAAAGCAAAAACGGGCGTAGCTATCTGGTTTCAATCCACGCGGCCCGCGTGGGCCGCGACGGACAGCGCGTGCATTGCATGAGGATTGAGAGCGCGTTTCAATCCACGCGGCCCGCGTGGGCCGCGACGCCGTTAATGTAAGGTCTTGCGCTGCAAGGCGCCAAACGCGTTGATTCGCGAACCTGCCCGATTATTCAGCCTTTGGGGTAAAGACTGGGGCGATCGTTGATGCAACGGATTGCAGGTACGCCACTTGAGGAGATCGCGAAGCGGCCTAGAATGCCGCAACCGCTCGGGGTTCGCGTTGCCTTTAGGCGATTAGCGGGCCGTCGATATCGAAACCAGGCTTTGCGCCGACGTGCTCGACACGACGCTTCCAGTTGGCACCTAGAAAATAGAACCGCAAGCTATCAACCGTTGGGTCAATTAATTCCAGCAGCCGCAGTTTGCACGCGGTCCATTGTGCCGGGTCGACCTTCAATTCGAACACTGAGTTTTGCACGCGCTGACCATAATCGAGACATGTCTTGGCGACCTGCCGCAGGCGGCGTCGCCCTTTCGAGTCGCTTACCCTGACATCGTAAGCCACTAGCACATACATTGCACAGCCTCGGCTATAACTATCGCCAAACGAATGGTGGATACGCGTCAATATCCCCGCGCAGCCGACGTGCTAACAACCGAGCTTGAATGTGCACCAGCAAGCCAATGCTCATCTTTTCGCCGAGCACCGGATGTTCGATCATAACTTGCTTGCGCCGCTGATAAGCTACGAGCACGGCCTTGCGCGTATCGTTATCCATCAATACGCCGCCGCTTTCAGTGACTCTGAAGCCGGAACTCGTGACCTGCCGCCGGTTGACGAGCGACAACGCGAGCCGATCGGCAAGGAAGGATCGAAACTCTTCCATCAGGTCGAGGGCCAGGCCGGGCCGGCCTGCTCGATCGCGGTGCAGGAAACCGACCGCCGCGTCAAGCCCGACTGCTTCGCACGCTGAACGGGCATCATGCGCCAACATACTGTAGAGGAACGACAGCAGCGCATTCATAGGATCGAGCGGTGGTCGGCGACTGCGAGACTGAAAGGTGAACTGCCTGGATTGTGTCACGATGAGTTGAGGAAAGACGCCAAAATAGATATCCGCCGCCCCGCCTTCGATTCCGCGAAGGACGTCGAGGGCAGTGCATCTTTCGGCAGACTCCATGTAGTTTGTCATACGCTGGGCGGCCGTACGCAAGGAACCTGATGCGTCTGCTGCGGATTGCGGAGCATCGCGCGCCGCGCGCAGCAAGACCGACCGGCAATTGGCGATTTTTGCCGCCACGATGTTGCGGGCAATCAGGCATGCCGACTGGAGGTCGTCCGCGATCCTATATTGCTGACGACGCAAGAGAACATTGCCGGGAGAAAATCCCACGATGGCCGCGCGAAATCGCCCATTGGTATCCAGCATAGAAATGCTGATGCCTTTTTCGGCGCACACGCCCATCAATTGGGGGCTGCAACCAATGCGTCCAAAGCACACCAAGCCATCGAGATTGTGCAGGGGCACACGTAGTCGAATTTGTCGCTCGACGCGAACGGCCACATTTTCCCCGCGTTTTGTCAGATAGGCGCCGTCCGTGGTTACATAGAGCGTATTCAGATGTTGCTTCATGAGACCCGTTCCCATTCATCTTCATGCACGTCGTGAGTGGGGCCGAGGGCGGCCAAATGTCGCCGGAAGCTGCTGGCAACCAGGGTCGACATCGGTTTCGCGATGCTGATCAGCCCCGGCATGCATGGTTGCAGCAAGGAACAGTTTTCGCATTTGGGCTCCAAGCGGGCGGGCGGCGTTCGCTGTGCACCGATCAAAGCGTGCAAACGAGCGGCTGTGTCCACCGTCAGCGCCCGCAGCGACGGGTCGAAGGTGACCTGCGTTCGCCGCCGTCTTTTGCCGTAAAACAACTCACCTGCTGGAACCTTGATGTCGAGCATTTCTTCGAGGCACAGAGCTTGCGCGCACAGTTGCACCCGATCACCGTGCTGAGTCTTGGGTTTTCCGCGCTTGTACTCGACGGGGATAGCCGACCACCGGTTGGCAATCAACTCAGTAAGAGTTGGGCGTCGCGCGCGCAGATCGCGGCGATTCTCCGATTCTCTCGGATGAAATTCGACGACGTCGGCCTTTCCCACCAGGCCCAGCCGGAACGATCTGAGGACTAGCCCGCGGGCGGTCCATGCGTCGCCGCGTCGTGTCGACCCCGCCGCGTGTGCTTTGCGATGAAGATGCTGCCCTTCAATCGTGAACCGGTTCTCGGCCCAAATCTGTTCGATATGGATCAGCGCACATTGCCGCTCGCAGAACAGCAGGTGTTGCAGGGCGGAAATCGGCAAAAGCTGGTCTTCGTTAAACACGATTGCAGAGCCAACATAAAACTAGAAGGGTTGCATGACCGATACGCCATCCGGCAGTGCGTCTTCCTGGAACGTGACTTGGTAGGCGGAAAAACTCCTCGGTGGGCTGGTGGGATCCTTAAGGCGAACGTCGATCGATTCAAACAGCTTATGCGCGGGCGCATTGCCGAGTTGGCTGTCGTGCTTGAAGATGAAGAGCATGCGCGACGCCATTTCGCCGCGCGAGGCCGAGCGATCGGTTTCGAACATCTGGCTGAGCGCATTCCACAGGAGTTCCAGGTCGTCCTCGCCAAAGCCCGTCTGCGCCGCCAAAAATGGATTAACGAAGCCATGCACGCGGTACAGCGCATAGGGAACGATCTCCTTGCGGCCCATCGTTCGGTTGCCCCCCTCCTGGCTTTCAGACTCTCTTTCCGTCGTCACCGCCATGCGAGTGATGGATTGCTCAAGTCCGATGATCGGATCGACCGAGCGTGAGAAAGCAATTTGCACGGGCCCTCGAACCTGGCCGCAGTTGGTGCCAGTCGTCATGACGGCACCAAACATGCGGATGTCGAAAAAGTTCTGACACATCCATTGCCGCGCGGCGTCTTGGTTGGCACTTCTCTTTTTGAGGTCCTTTTCGTCCGGCTTGAGGTGCAAGGCTTCGTAGGCGCGGTCGTGTTGATGGTTCAGAATCGCCCGTTCCTTGACATAGATGTCATAGCCTGGCAGTCGCTCTTTGTTCACAGGATCGGTCTTCACGAGTGAGATGAAGTTGCGGATCTTGCGCTTCAGGCAGACATCGGAAACCAGCCCGACGCCGGTTTCCGGATCCATGCGGGGCGAGTTGCCCGCGTCGGGATCTCCGTTCGGATTGCCATTGGTCACGTCGTACAGCAGGCAGAAGTCATAGCGATGGGCCAAAGAGGGCACTTGCGCGGATTTCATTTGCGGTTCCTCATTTTTTTGTTGGTCGGAAAGAAGGCAGCAGCAGTTTCGGTTTGATGATGGTCGACTCGGCTGACCATCAAAGGATGACGTTGACGGAGCTTTGATCGTAGCCCCGTTCAGTAATCCATTCTTCTCGCTTCTTTTGCGGCAACCAGAGCCAATGGCGCTGATGGTGATAGCCCAGGATGAATAGGCCCTGCTCGTCGATGGAAAGATGCCGCGGATATCCATCTCGCAAATGAAACACGATGTTGCTGCGCAAATGGTCGAGGAAGGGAGCCAGATTCCGATCTTTCTCATGGTCACTTTCGCGCATCTTCTTGACGTAGTGTGGCGCGGCTTTCTCCAGTCGTTTGAAAACGACGGCGGGCGTGGCCGACGCGCCGGCAAAATAACGGTCGATCACGCTGGCATTCACGTCGCCCAGGGCGCCTTGCTGCAAGCGTTCGATCACGGCCAGCAGCCTGCCGAGCAAATAGCCGCGCTGGTGATTAGTTGGATCCATAGTGGGAAGAACCTCCGGAAATGAATATCGCCGCGAATCACGTCGGCTTAGGCGATTCAAAACGGCTTTGATCAGGGCACAACGGGCGTCGCGCCGATAGCTGTCAATCCACCCGTCACGGCCGATCTCAGCCCGCATGCGCTCCACAGCCCGTGGCAATATCGAATACGGATAGGGCGCGGGAGTGAGGGCAGCGCGAAACAAATCGGCCACGAGCGCAGGCGGGATGCCTTCTGTCTTGCCACCCGGCGCAAGCGATTCGAGCAGCACTCGCAGGCTGATCACCGGCGGCATGAGCTTGTCCTTTGCCGGCCGGGTATTCAATCCAATTTCCAAATCCGCGAAATACTGTTCCATGTTCCGCTTCGCTTCC
>DATAVW010000113.1:0-4847 GCA_036267515.1 Rhizomicrobium sp. | reverse complement strand
TGCGGTACTTCGGTCGCGCAGCCGGCCAGCAGCATCGCGAGCCCTGGACACAGGCACCGCAGCATAAATGCCCAGCTACTCATACCGAAGCGCATGGATGGGGTTTGCACGTGCGACCCGCAACGCATGCGTGAGGACCGTTCCCCACGCGATCACCAGAGCCGTTCCGCCGGCGACAATGAAGTAGAGCGGATTGAGTGTGACCCTATAGGCGAAGCCTTCCAGCCAGTGATGCAGATAGAAATACGCAACCGGCCACGCAACAAAGTTGGCTATCAGAACCGGGATCGAGAACTGCCACAGAAGCAGGCGGATGATGTCGCGCGTGCGGGCGCCGAAGGTTTTGCGGATGCCGATTTCCTTCGTTCGGCGCTCGGCGGTGAAGGCCGCCAGACCGAACAGTCCCAGGCAGGCAATGAAGATGGCAATGCCGACAAACAAACCGAACATCGCGGCCTCCTCCTGGTCGGACGCGAACAGCTTGTCGAAGCTGTCGTCCAGGAAGTGCAGATCGATAGCTTCGCTCGGAGCAAACTGATGCCAGATATGTCCTATCGAGGCGACCGCTTCGGCCGTGTGCCCCGCCTTCACACGCACCGAAATCAGTTGCGCCAGGCTGGGCCGGTTCAGGTAGTAGATTGGTTCAACCGTGTCACGTGTCGCGCGGTATTTCGTATCGCTCACCACGCCGACGATGGCCACTCGCGCTAGTCCGCCCCAGAGAACTTTGCCGATCGCATTTTGCGGCGTGAGACCAAAACGCTTCACGGCGGACTCATTGACCACCGCGTTGAAGTAGCGAATGGACTTTGCGTTGGGATCCCGCGGGGGCGTGACGTCGGCCGGTCGATCGGTCAAATAACGGCCGGCCAACAGCGGGATATTGTAGACCTGAAAGAAGGCGGGGTCGGCCGCGATGCTTCGCATGTCGAACTGGTTCGGATTGCCGGGTATCGTAAGCATTCCGCCGGAATAGCCGCCCTCTCCAAAAGGTGCAGAGCTTGATTGCGAAGCACCGGCAATGTCCGGGTCCTTCGCCAATGCCTCCGTCAGCGAATGCCGCGTCGCATCGTTCAGGTGATCGGCGTTGCGCAACACGACGATATTGTCGCGATCGAAGCCGAGGCTCATGTTCTGCGCATAGCGTGTCTGCGCGTGAACCGTGAGGGCGGCGATGCCAAGCCCGATCGAGATGGCGAACTGCAGCACGACGAGACTGATACGCAACCAGCCCGGACCAGAAGCGCCTGAACTGTTGGCCTTCAGCGTGGTGGCCGGCCGGAAGCCGGAGATGACCAGCGCCGGATAAAAGCCGGCCAATACGCCTGCGAACGCCGCAATACCAAATAGTGTCAGGATAAGTTCCCAGTCCGCGGCATAACTGAGCGTGATCGGACGAACCAGAAATCCATCAAACGCCGGCAAGAGTATTTCCACCGCGGCCAACGCGATGAGGAGCGCCAGGAGGGCAGTCAGCACGGACTCGCCTAAAAACTGCGCGACCAGCTGACGCCGCTTTGCCCCGACGACTTTCCGCATGCTGACCTCGCGGGCCCGCAGCATGGCGCGAGCGGTTGCCAAATTCATGAAGTTGAAGCAGGCGATCAAAAGGATCAGGACCGCAATCACGCCGAACCCGTAGACGGTCGCCCAACTGCCCCCGGGCTTCACGTCGAATGGAAACGGATTCATGTGGACATCACTAAACCGGGTCAGGTGCGTCTCGATGACCTGGTGCGCGGGAACACGCATCTTCATCAGCACGGACATATCGGCGGCCTTGTCGAGCAAGGCTTCTGTCTTGCTGACAACATTCTGCGGGTCGGCACCGGGCACCAGCCGCACGTAGATAAATGTATCGCCGCCGAACCATTCGTCCTTGTATTGGAAATCTTCGGCCTGCGATTTCATGGGAAAGAAAATCTGGGCGTCGAGCTGGGTGTTGTGCGGCAGGTCCCGCATGATGCCGGTGACCGTCACGAGATGGGTGCCGCGCAATAGCAATGTTTTGCCTATGGCATCAGCGTCGCCAAAATATTTCCGTGCCACGGATTCCGACAGCACCACGGACTCTGGATTGGCCAGAACGGTCGCGGGATTGCCGCGCACCAGCGGCAGTGAAACGACCTTGAAGAAATTTGGATCGACGGCCACAGGCATTTCGGAGAACTGGCGATCACCCGCTTTCACGGTCATGGGTTCGTGCAGCAGCCGCGTGATGTCCTGAATTTCCGGAATGCTGATCTTCATCAGCGGCGCGAGCGGATAAATCCCTCCCGCCGTGCCTTCCGGGGGGCGCCCGGGGAAATGATAGGTCATCTCCATGCGGTAGAGGTTTTCCGTGTGCGGGACCGAGCTGTCGTACGAAAGTTCGTCACGAATGACGAGGATGATGAAGATCGCGCAGGCCAATCCGACCGCCAGCCCCGCCAGATTGATGAAACTGTAAAGCCTGTGCCGGGTGAAATTGCGCAGGGCCGTGACGAGATAGTTGCGGAACATGCTTTCTCCTACTCGTAGCGCAGGGCGTGAACGGGACTGGCGCGGGCAACGCGCACGGCGTGCCCGGCGACCGTGATCCAGGCAATGACCAGCGCAGCCAGACCCGCGGCGGCGAAGTAGAGTGGATTGAGGTTGATGCGATAAGCATAACTCTCAAGCCAACGGTGCAGGTAAAACCACGCAATCGGCCAAGCCAGCAAATTCGCAATCAGTACGGGAACAGAGAATTGCCACAACAGCAGCTGCACAATGTCTCGTGTGTGCGCCCCGAAGGCCTTTCGAATGC
This sequence comes from Rhizomicrobium sp., assembly GCA_036267515.1. Classification (GTDB taxonomy): domain Bacteria; phylum Pseudomonadota; class Alphaproteobacteria; order Micropepsales; family Micropepsaceae; genus Rhizomicrobium. Next base: position 2,059 of record DATAVW010000113.1, on the reverse strand, counting down.
CAATCTCCTTGGTACGCCGCTCCGCTGTGAACGCCGCCAGCCCAAATAATCCGAGGCAGGCGATAAAGACGGCAATCCCAACGAACAAGCCAAACATCGCGCCTTGCTGCCTGTCGGCGACGAACAGCCGATCGAACATGTCGCTGAGGAACCGCCGCCGCATCGCGACCGCCGGCGCGAAGCGGTGCCAGGTCGCATCGATCAGGGTAAGCCCCTCCTTGATGTGGCCGCCTTTGACGCGCACAGAGAATGTGTCGATACGATTGGGGTTGTAATAGAAAATGATGGGCTCGGCGTGGGAGCGAACGCCGTTCATCATCACGTCGGCCAATACACCTACGATACTGACAACGGTAGGTCTTCCCGCGTCCGTCTGTTCCAGAGTACGGCCCACGGCGCTGGCCGCGGTCCAACCGAAGTGCCGGGCCGCCGCCTCGGTGAGCAAAACATTGCGGCCATTCTCGAGCCCCTGCCCTTTGGTGGTGTTCACATCGTTGCCACGCGACAGCGACAACCAACGACCGGACAACAGCCGCATGTCATACAATTTTGGGAAATCCGGCGCGGCATCGACTGTCCGCACGATGTACTTTTGCGGGGCAGCGGGCGTGGTGAAGGTTTCGACGGTCACGTCATCCATAAACGGCACAGGGCCGGACTGCACAGCACCTTCGATAGTTGGTTCGGCTTGCAGCGCGTGCATGAACGAGTCGCGTGTGGCAGGCGCCATGGTGTCGGCACCCGTGATGATGACCATGCGGTCGCGCTGAAATCCGAGGTCGAGCTGCTGCGCGTATCGGATCTGCGCAAACACCACGATGGCAGCAATGCCAAGACCAATGGAAATAGCGAATTGTAAAACAACCAACCCCGTACGAAGTGGGGCGGAGCCGGCCCCGCCCTTGATGCCCGACCGCAAGGTCGCCGCAGGACGAAATCCGGAAAGCACCAACGCGGGATAGATACCGGCAACAATTCCGGTGAGAACAGCGACGCCGACCAACCCGATCAGCAACTGCCAGCTTTCCGCATAGCTGAGCGCGATGGGCCGGTTCAGAAAGGCCCCGTACGCCGGCAGCAGGACTTCAACGAGCGCGAGCGCCAATGCCAACGCCAAGAGCGTGGTCAGAATGGACTCGCCCAGGAACTGCACCACCAGCTGCGCTCGGCGCGCGCCCATAACCTTGCGCAGGCCAACTTCGCGCGCCCGCATCACGGCCCGCGCCGTCGCCAAATTTGTGAAATTGAAGCAGGCAATCAGAAGTATCAGCAACGCGATGGAGCTGAAACCATAGATGACACCCCAGCTACCGCTACGGGTCATGCCGCCCTCAATGTCACTGTTCAAATGGACGTCCGTGAATGGCGTGAGGTGAATCTGGAGAGCCTTGCTGCCTGGTATATCGAGGCTCATTTCCTTTCTGGCATCGATATTTTTGTCGAGGATGGGCGGTACCTTGGCCAGCACCTGCGCAGGTGATGCGCCGGGCGCGAGCCGCACAAACGCCTCACCATCAATGTTTAGCCAGGTTTCCTTTTCAGATTGCGGCAGATGTTCAGCCTTCGACGTATTGGGAACCACCATATCGGCGACCAACTGCGTGTTGTGGGGTAGATCGCGCATTACGCCCGTAACGGTCAGCGGATGCGCGTCGTCCATCGTAATCGTCTTCCCGACGGGATCTTCACTACCGAAGTATTTTTGCGCTTCGCTTTGCGAGAGCACGGCGGACTCGGGCTGGGCGAAGACCATCGCCGGATTACCTTCGACAAGTGGCAGCTGAATGATTTTGAAGAAATCCGGATCTACGACATCCACGAATTCAGAAAACTGCCGGTCACCGACTTTGGCCGTCATCCGCTCAGGGACCAGATGCGTTTGCGCCTGTATCTCCGGAATATGAGCGGCGAGCGCCGCCGTCACCGGAAACGGCGTGTTGGCACTGCTGCTATAACCATGTCCGGGAAAGTAGAATGCTGTTTCCACCCGGTAGAGATTTTGCGTGCCTGGCAGCCACTTGTCGTAGGACAACTCGTCGCGAATGAAGAGAACGATGAA
>DATAVW010000112.1:0-34499 GCA_036267515.1 Rhizomicrobium sp. | reverse complement strand
AACTCAAAATCAGTGTGGCGAGCGTGTACCGGATTTTCGCCGCCGCCGACGCGGACGGCAAATTGAAGGCGGCTTGATCGTGCTATAACGTCTGCTCAGTACACAGATATTCCGTACACTGAGGGTTCCCTTTGGCCGGGGCTTGCTCCCGCGCTAAAACGGGCCTCCCGACCTCTCGAAAAGTCGCCCCCGTTTTGAATCCATTCGGGGGCTGTTACATCAAAGACTAGCGCGGACCTTTCTTACCAGTCGGCTTAGATCGCAATCTTGCGAAAGATTGGAAATTCCTCGCCCCCCGCTTGCGGCGCTCCGCCCGAAGCGCGACCTGTTTGTTGATGCTCTCGACCGGGTGCAAACGATCTTCCCAAGTCGGGAGGTCGAGCGTTGCCTTATCCCTTTGCGTCGGCGGTTCTTCGACAGGATAGACGCCGTTCTTAGCATCATGCAGAAACCGCAATTCAGCTTCCTCAGCATCGTTTATGTCCTCACCTGTAGGGACAAGATCGTACTTGATTGCGTCGTGTTTGGCCTTGTCCCAATCAAATCTTTTCGCCATCACAATGTCTCGATTCCAGTTTGCAGGAGTATGATAAGCTATTGATCTGCTTAAGGTCGATTCACCGGCGGTTTGCAAAAATATCGTTTGGAATCAACGGTCCCGGCAAGTCTGGGGGACTGGGGGTCGAGAGTTCAAATCTCTCCGCTCCGACCAAATTTTTCACTTGTATATCAAGCGCTTGCCCGCCCTTCGAACGTCAGGATTAGGTTCTTACGGTCTGGGTGGTAAGCATTAGGTAAGCAGAATAATCGGCAGCCTGTCGCCAGAGGCCGCGCAGAATGGGCCAACTGTTCACAGCACAAAAGCCCACCGTCTTTTACCCCTTTTGCAAGGGCGATTGAACCGCACGTTCGCGGAGAAAACCCCAATCGTATAACCCCAACTGACCTGCTCATAATCGCTTGCCGATGCGACCACCAGAAAGCACGCAAAGGCGAGCGTTGTCAGTCGGCAAGGCTCCTCGCTTCATGTTATTCCGTCCCGGTCCAAATTGACTGGTTGCATTGCGGCTCATTCGCACCGCTCCCCATCGTGTTGCCCGCGCCGTCACCGGCTCATCCGAACGCGCCGCCAAAAAAGCCAGCGGCCAATCGTGAATGGTCCAGCCTTTGCTTGAAGTAACGGTAGAAAATCCCAATTATATACTTGCTCCCACAACGTCTATATGTTGTGGTGAGCGGGACAGGCCGACGCAAGCCCGGAATGGCGGTGAGCCGTGAATGCTCCCCCCTTCCGCCTTGGGTATGCTGCCCCTGATTCAGAGGGGGATGAGATGCCCGTTGCCACTACCAACATCGTCAATTTGGACGCGCTTATCAGGCGCGCCGATCTTGCTGCGCCCGGAGAGGCCGCAGAAGACATCAACTCGCTTCCCGTTATGCAGCTTGCGCCTAAAGGGCTGCTGTATCCGGCTCTGCGGAAGCCTGACTTTCAACGCGAGACTGCAAGCTGGACTCCAGAACAGGTAGCCGATCTGGTCATTACATTCACCCGACGGGATTTGATTCCCGCGGTGATCCTTTGGCGCGCGGGTGAGCATGTTTTTGTGATCGACGGCGCGCACAGACTAAGCGCGTTGATTGCATGGGTTCATGACGACTACGGAGATCGATCTGTTTCGCGCAAGTTTTTCCAGAATCAAATTCCGGACGAACAGCAAAAAGCGGCCAATAAAGCGCGCGCATTAGTGGACGACGCCGTAGGCCCATATCGAGACCACGAATTAGCGATTGAGGAGCCTCACCGTGTAAGGCCAGATATCGTCGCAAGGGCCGCGCGAATTGGCTGGCAAGAAATTCCAGCCCAATGGATCAGGAATGCCGATCATGACAAAGCGGAAAAATCCTTCTTCCGCATCAACCAGGGTGGCACGAAGATTGATCCAACCGAAGCGCGGATTCTTGCCGCGCGTAAATCTGCGACTGCCTTAGCAGCACGTGCAATTCTCCGCGCTGGCACAGGGCATAGTTATTGGGACAAGTATTTGCCTGAGGTGCAAAAGCGTATCGAGGATCTTGGCGGTGAGATTCACAAGCTGCTGTTTGAACCCTCTCTGACGTTTCCGATAAATACGCTGGACCTACCGATGGCCGGCTTAGGTTACGGAGCGCATGTGCTTCCCTTCGTGTTCGATCTCGTTGTCCTTGTGAACGAGGCGCACATACCTGACTCCAGTCAGAAGAAGCCGACAGGCGGCAAGAAAGCAAAAGGCGAAACCGTTTCTGAGGATTCGGATGGTGGCCAGACCGTCCAATATCTCATGAACGTCAGGTCCATGCTCTACCGCTTATGCTCCAAGAATGCATCGTCTCTGGGACTCCATCCGGCACTCTATTTCTACAGCCAAAGCGGCGCATTCCAACGCTCGCACTGCTGCATCTTATCGCGCTGTTTAAGCCATACGGCACGCAAGATTTTATTGCGTTCACCAAAGTGCGCGAGAAGTTCGAGAGCTTTCTGATGAAGCACAGGAGTATCACTGAGGCCGTTAGGAAACTTGGCAGCGGCAACCGAAGTCGTCCGCGCGTTCTTTCTCTCTATCGGACACTCATTGAGGACTTTCAAAGTGAATCATCCGAGCCCGATGTGAGTAAGAAGCTTGCTTTGATGCCGGAGTTTACGTTTCTGTTTGCGGAAGAGTTGAATGAGCGACTTGTCAATACGCCACAAGGTTTGGCGAAGGGCAGAAAACTTAGTCGCGACACTAAAGGCAGTGCATATTTGCGCGATGCCCTCCCGACGGCGCCGCGCTGCCCCACGTGTCAAGGGTTGATGCATCGCAATGGAATGCAAGCGGGCCACAGGAAACACCGTCGTGATGGTGGCGTGAATCATCCTGACAACACCCATATGCAGCACCCGTTCTGCAACAGCACAGTAGACAATTAGGAGAGAGCATAAGAATGAAGCGCACTGACACTTACTCACCCGCGGAAACACGGAAACGATTTGATGCCATTCTGCGCGGCGCGATGCACAAACCGACTAAGCTGAAAGACATCCCGAAGAAACGGGAGAAGCGGCCCGCTAAGAGCCGCTCTCCAAAGTAACGAGCCACTTACTAATGAGCCGCGCAAACCTTTCCCGCTCTAATCGCTTGGCGTTCTTTTCACGCCAACGGATAAAGCGTGCGGCTGTGTGTGAGAAATCTGGCTTAGTGAGGTTTTTTGTAAGTCAACCGCTTGCCGACCGCACCCGCAACCGCTTCGGTTGTCCGCATTTCATCCGTAAAGCCGAGCGCCGAGCGACGATTGTAACGGAAATCAAATTCAGCGAGATAACGGTGAAGGTGCTGTTCTCCACAATGCTGGTACACGCCACGCATACCGCGCTTGAACACGCCGAAGAAGCCTTCCGCGCTGTTCACGTGTACGCCGTCACGCGAGTATTCCTTCTTCGAGTGATTGACCGTTTCGTGCGCTGCGAAGAACTTGTCCGCGCCGAAATACAAACGGCTTTCATCGGTATGAAGGTGCGACTCGCGCGAGATGTTTTCCGTCACAATGCGGGAGACAGTGCGCTTGTCCGCAACCGGAACATGAAACGAGCGGACTTTGCCGCCACGTTCCACAAGCGAAACGATTGCGCGCTTTCCGCCAGTGCCAGTGTTGCCCTTCTTTGTGAAGGGACGCCCCTTACGCTGCGGAGAAATGCGACGTTCGCGCGTCGGCCCGTAGTAGGTTTCGTCAACCTCCACAACCTTGCCTTCGCCGCCAAGCGCCGGAAGGTCCAAGCCGCCTTCGCGCATGGCTTCCATGACGCGGTGATGCACAAACCACGCGGACTTGTACGTAATCCCCAACGTGCGGTGCAGCTGGTGAGCGGAGAAACCCTTTTTGCTGGAAGCCGCCAGATGGAACGCCAGCAACCACTTGTGCAGCGGGATATGGCTGGACTCCATCACCATGCCAGTTGTGACGGTGTAATCCTTCCGGCATTCCGGATTGCCGCAACGCCAGCGGCCCGGACGCTTCGTGGCGTACCGGCGTTCCGTCTCTCCGCAATGGCCGCACACCGGCCCATTCGGCCAGCGGATCGCTTCGACAACCGCGCGGGCGGCTTCCGGATCGGTGAAATGAGGCGCTTCAAAAATGCCCTTAGACATGGGGTTCTCTCCTATGCCCGCAAATCTAGGGATTGTGCCTTGTGGTGTCAAGTATATAATTGGGTAGAAAATCCTATATCGCGGATTGTTGTTCCTGCCGGCTCGCCGGAGGTTTGGCCTTTGGGCCAGCGGAAGCAGGGAAGGAATAACCCCTCCTGAATGCGGAGGTTTGGAAATTTGATGGAGGGGTACCCCTCCCGGAATTCAGAGGTTCGAATGGGAACTTTGAGCAAAGTGGCAGGCTGGAGGGTCCCTCCCCCCATTTTTGTGCAAACAATTCCGGCGCGACCCGGAAGGGCTGGTTCGCGCCCGCAGTCGGCGAAAAGTGGGGAGGGGGTGCGTGGTTGGTGAAAACAAGATCAAGATGTTGCGGGTTTCGCCGCGAGGCTGTCCAGCTATAGAGGCCGCTCGTCGGCCGTCTTTATCTCGGGTGACCTTGGCGCAAACTCTGGAACCTCGGGATATCGCGTGAATGCATCACCCAGCGTGGCGAGCATCGGCCCCAGCCACGGCTCGAAATGCCGCCAGTGCTCGACAGCTTCCCGCGTGATCGGACGGCGTACCTGTTCGGAGCTGGGTGTCATCACCGCGCGGTCAGTTTCGTAGAAACGCAGACAGTTCTCCTCGAACGGCAGTTCCAGATAATCGAGCAGGCGCCGCACTTCGCCCTCCGTGTCATCGACAACGTTCTCGTAGACCGCGCGGTGAATCTTGCCCGGCAGCACGGCATCGAAATGCGCCATCAGCTCGGCATAGTCGCGCCAGGCTTGGGCGTACTCCGTCAGCCGCAAATTGGTCATTTTGAATTGGAGCGTAAACTGCGACCAGCACGCAGCCGCGGGGTTGCGCCGCGCATCGATGATCTTCGCATTGGGCAAAATCAGCGCGATCAAACCGACATGAAAATGGTTGCCGGGATCCTTATCGATAAAGAAAGGCCTGGCGGTCTTTCGGTGCAGGCGCGCCCGTTCCAGATACTGCTCGCCGAAGTGGGCGAGCGCTTCCAGTGTGAGGTTCGCCAGGTTTTCGAAATACTGTGACCCTCCGGCCGGACCTCCCACGTCGGCGATCTCGGCAACGATGTCGGGGATGTAGGGCAACTCGGCCGTGCCCTCGATGGCCGAGTGGCTGGCCAGAATCTGCTCGACAAGAGTCGAACCGGAACGCTGCCGTCCGACGATGAAGATCGGATCGCGCCCCGGGTTGCCTGCACCGCCACGAGCGTCGAAGAGCTCACGACTGAACGCGGCCTTGGTGCGGCGCGTGCCTGCGGTGATCGCCTCGGCATCATAAACAAAGCGCAGTCGCACGGCCGCATTGCCCTTGGCATAGAGTCCATAGGCGCGGGCGTAGTCGCCGCGATCCTCGCACGCCTTGGCGAGCGCGAACTGCAGATTCATGCGATCGTCCGGCGTGATATCGGAGCGCTTCAGCATCTGCTCCATCGCGGCGGCCTCCGCATAGCTGAAGCGAAACGTCTTCAGGTGGGCGAGATTGCTATAGGCAATGCCGAGGGTTGGCTTGAGTTCAATCGCTTTGCGGTAGGCGGCAATCGCTCCTGCTTGTTTTCCGCTCGCGCGCAAAGCATGGCCGTAGGTCATCCAGGAGTCCGCGCGTGCAGGGTTCTCGTTCGCGAGTTCTTCGGCAATCGCGCGCGCCTGCTCCACTTCGCCCAAAGCTTCGTGTATCCCGGCCTTCAGCTGCCGGAACAGCGGGCTGCGGCTGTCCTGCGCGAGCAACCGTTCCACTTCCGCACGCGCGCCGTCAAAGCGGTTCAGAGTGAGCAGCAGGTCCGCATAGTTAAAGCGGGCAGCCGCGAAATCAGGCGCCAGTTCGAGCGCGCGCGCGAGCAGCGCTGCTGCTTCTTTGGGTCGGCCCCTGCCGATAACAGCGTATGCCAGAAACGCCAGCGCATCCGGGTCGTCGGGATAGCTCGCCAGATATTGCCGAACCACATGCTCAACGGTGTCCGGGGCGTGACCCTGAAGTGTTTGCGCCACCTGACGAAACCGCGGACTGTGGATCGACCGCTGTGCCTTCAACGCCGCGGCTGCGGCGACAAAAGCATCCTCAGTATGGTTGTTTGCCGGTTGAATAGTGGTCTTCAAGTGGCTTGGGAATGTTAAGTTTGCGCGCGATCCCGGGCCGCCCGGAGCTCCGTTTTGAGCATTGTGAGTTCCCTCAGCAATGCCTCGAGCTTCGTACGCGCGGCCTTATCGAGAGTTGGTTGCTCTTCAACCGGAGACAGCAAATCCGAATGTGCTTCCTGCAGCCGTGCAATCGCAGCGCGTGCGTAGCGAGGTTTGTCGTCCGTCTCAGCCGATAGCGTCTTACGCATACGCGGGGCCGGCGCCCGCCTCCCAACCTCCGCTGCGTATCGCACCCCCTGTTCACGGAGGATCTTCTGCACACCTTTGATGGTGTACCCGTCAGTATAAAGCAGTGTGCCGATGCCGCGCAGCAGATCGATGTCCTCGGGACGGTAGTAGCGCCGCCCGCCTGCCCGCTTTACCGGCTTTATTTGTGCAAAGCGCGCCTCCCAGAACCGCAACACGTGCTGCGGCACGTCCAGCATGTTTGCAACTTCGCTGATGGTGCGAAAGGCCTCGGGAGACTTGGTGGCGAGCGCCACCGGAACCGCGCTCACTCCTCCGCCTCGGGATGAGGCGTTTCGCCATTGATGACCGCCTTCAGCACATGACTCGGCCGGAACACCAGCACCCGCCGCGGCGCGATGGGCACTTCGTCGCCAGTTTTCGGATTGCGGCCCATGCGCTGCGCCTTCTGCCGTACTGCAAAGGTGCCAAAGGAAGAGAGCTTGACGGATTCGCTGCGGGCGAGCGCCGAACAAACCTCTTCCAGCATGTCCTCGACCATTTGCGCCGATTCATGGCGCGACAGCCCCACCGACTGAAACACCGCTTCGGTGAGGTCGGCGCGGGTCAATGTGTCCGTACTCATGGCACGACTCCCCTCGTCACAAAGTAACCGTAGGAGCCGAAGAATGCCACGTCAACAAAGGGATAGCAGAAATCCTTAAGGCGTTGCCTTACCAGCGAAGCAGGGCAGCGCCCCAGGTGAGGCCGCCGCCCATCGCCTCCAGAAGGACGAAATCGCCGCGTTTGATACGTCCGTCCGCAACAGCGACATCCAATGCCAGAGGCACAGACGCGGCCGACGTGTTGCCGTGCTCGGCAATGGTGGAAATGAACCGCTCGGCCGGCACCTTCAGGCGGCGCGCCGTGGCATCCAAAATCCGCTGATTGGCCTGGTGCGGTACAAACCAATCGATATCCGAAACGGAAACGTCGTTATCCCGCACAGCGGCTTCGATCGAATCGGCGATGTTGATAACGGCGTGTTTGAACACCTCCTTGCCAAGCATCCGCAGATGGCCCGTTGTACCGGTGGTGGATGGACCACCATCGACATAGAGCAGGTCGTGCAACCGCCCGTCCGAGTAGAGCTTGGTATTGAACACGCCATGGTCTGACGCGTCGCCGCGCCCCTCACCTCCCCGTAGCACCACCGCGCCAGCGCCATCGCCAAAGAGCACGCAGGTCGAGCGGTCTGTCCAATCCATCAGACGGGACATAGTTTCCGCGCCAATGAGAAGAATGGTCTTCGCCTGCCGCGCCTTGATGAAATTGTCCGCCACAGCGAGGCCGTAAATAAAACCTGAGCAGACAGCCTGAACATCGAATGCTGCACCACGCGTCATCCCGAGCCGCGCCTGAACCGATGTTGCGACGGATGGAAAGGTCTCATTGGGCGTCGTGGTAGCGACGACGATCAAATCGAGTTCATCTACGCTGACTTTCGCATTTGTCAGCGCGCGCTCTGCCGATTTCACCGCCAAATCGACCGTTGTTTCGCCGTCTTTCGCGATGTGCCGCCTTCGGATGCCCGTGCGGCTCGCGATCCATTCGTCGCTGGTATCGACGGTCTTGGCCAGCTCGGCGTTGGTGACAATCCGTTCTGGGAGATACGCACCGCAACCGATTACTTGTGAACGAATTACAGTCACGCGCCCGCTGTCCCGCTCGCCAACACCGAGGGCGCCGCATTGTTAGCGGTCAACGCCTGATGATCGGCGGCGATCTTCGCCATCACTCCGGCACGCGCCATGTCGATTGCCATGTCGAGGGCACTCGCAAATCCGACCGAATCCGTTCCCCCGTGGCTCTTTACCACGATCCCGTTAAGGCCAAGGAAAATCCCGCCATTGGCTGCGCGGGGATCGAGCTTCCGGCGGAGTGTTCCGAGGGCACCACTCGCAATCAAAGCACCAAGCCGCCCGAAAAAGGATCGCTTCAGGGCTGCGCGCAGGAAGCCCGCCACCAGTTTCGCGGTACCTTCGGCGGTCTTCAGCGCGATATTGCCCGTAAATCCGTCGGTCACCACCACATCGACGGAGCCCTCGGCAATGTCGTCGCCTTCCACGAAGCCGCGGAACTCCATCGGCAGGTCCACTTCGCGCAGGATTTGTGCGGCGGTTTTCACCGCATCGTGGCCCTTCATGTCTTCGGCACCGACATTGAGGAGCCCGACGGTCGGGCGCGCCAGGCCCAGAACGGCCCGCGCGAAGGCTTCGCCCATGATCGCGAAATCCACCAATTGCTGTGCATCGCATTCGACATTCGCGCCGACATCGAGCACCACGCTCTGGCCCCTTCGGGTGGGCCATAGCGCGGCGATGGCGGGACGATCGATGCCGTCCAGGGTTCGCAGCTGAAACATGGAGACGGCCATCAGCGCGCCGGTATTGCCGGCCGAGACCGCCACTTGTGCCTCCCGCTTCTGCACCGCCTCGATGGCGTGCCACATGCTGGTGTTGCGGCCGCGGCGCAGCACCTGGCTCGGCTTGTCCTCCATGCGCACGATTTCGGGGCTGTGGCGGATCTCCACCTTGCTCGCGAGCTTGGCACGGCGGCGCGCAAACAACGGCTTCAGTTGTGCCTCATCACCATGCACCAGAAATCTCACCGCCGGGTGCCGCACGGCGGAACGCGCCAAAGCTGCCACAACGATGCCTGGGCCCGCATCGCCGCCCATCGCATCCACAGAAACCGTGAGATCGGCCACCATCGCCTCGCAAGCTCTCGCGGGAGACCCGCCAAAGACGCGGCGGTTCCGACTAGGCTTTCGCCTTTACCGCCTCCCGGCCATCATAATAGCCGCAAGATGAACATACATGGTGCGGCCGGCGTTGCTCGCCGCAATTCGGACATTCCACATGCGCTGCGGGCGCGAGGCGATGATGAGACCGGCGCATATTCCGCCGGGAGGGCGATTTTTTTCTTTTGGGAACCGCCATGGCGGAGCCACTCCTTCACAAATGCCGAATCGGAACGTTTGGCAACCTGTCGGTGCCCTGCCGTCCGGATGGCGGGAAAAACAGGGCCGCGAGTGAACCCGAAACAGGTTTCCGATTCAAGGGCCGAATGACCACGGATCTGCGGCTTACTGGCTCTTTTTGAGCGGTTTCAGTACGGCGAATGGACTGTCTGACGCATCCCTGTCCTGCGGCGGTTCGAACACCACACCCGACGCGCGTGGGTAGGGATCGATGGCCAGCAAAAACTCCTCCAATAGCGGACCAGCAAGGTCGTAATGGCTGTTCTGGATTTCCTCCGGACCTTCATTGGCAGTGGAAGAAAGTTCGTGAACAGCTACCTGGGCCCTGGGCGGAATCTTTGTCAGGTGCAGGGCACGCGAAACATCCAGCGCGACCTGCGAGTGCACGGGTCCGAGCGACACCACACAGCTCTGCGTTACGTCTGCCGAAAGTGCAGCTTCATAGCCGAAGCGCGTCGCCGACATGCGTGTGAGGGCCACCTGCGCTTTAAACTTTTCGACGGAATCGATTCCCGCCCACTCGGCCAATCTGGCTCGCTGTTCGTCCGTGGCGGAGATCGAAATTTCGGCGCCCCCGTTGGAGAGATCGGAAAGGTCGTAGATTACGGAAAAGGGAGCCGGTTTCATGTTATGTCACATATTGGGCAACGGCGGGAATTCCAGCTTGCCCGCCAGCGGCTCGGTACGGGCCAAGGTTGAGCGTGCCGCCCATGCGTAAGTTGCCACCATCTCGGCCTGCCTGCACCGATCCCCGACCCCGCGATAAAGATTGCGGTGAATGGCCTTGCCAAGCTCATCAAGGGATGGAGCAGCGCGATATGCGTGCAGGCGTCCGTAAAATGCGCTCGCCATCGTCTTAAGCCGCCGGTTCATGCCCACGTCTCCGGTACCGAGATACCTCAACGCGTCATCGAAATTCGCGAAGATCTCATCCACGAGCGCCTGCGCAAGAACGGGATCAGACTGTAGCCTCTCCAGTACCAGCCACGTGTGAAGGGCGACAAGGTCAAAGCGGCCATCGATCGTGTCCGGAACGGCGAGAACCTGAAAAAATTCCGGCGCTCGCGCGTGATTGATCAGGTCCGCGCACAGAAGGCGCGCGAGGCGGGTTACGCGGGCCGACCGGCGAAGTACGTTCAACATTGGCCCCTGCTCCCTTGCATGCCGCCGGAACCGAGGCTAGCAGAGCGGCGCGGGGGAAGAGCGAAGGACATAGGTATGCGTATTCCCTTGGTTGTGCTGTCGGCTGCGTTGATGCTTGGGTGTACCCCAGTCGTCAACCAGCGTGGCTATCTGCCCGACCCGATCGGTGAAGCGTCCATCAAAGCCGGCGCGGACACAAAGACAACCGTGCAGGATCGTCTTGGCGATCCCTCCACCCAAGCGACTTTCGGGGGGGATGTCTGGTATTACATTTCGAGCGTCGAGCGGCAGGTCGCTTTTTTTGATCCGCGCATCGAAAACCGCTCCATTTTGGCCGTTCATTTTGACAAAGATGGCAAAGTTCAGAATTTGCGCCACTACAGTTTGAAAGACGGGCACGTAATCGCCTTCGAAACACACGAAACCCCCGCAAAGGGACGCGAACTGACCTTCCTGCAACAATTGATGAATGCCACACCCGGGGTGCCGATTGGCAACCCTGGCGGCGGACAACAAAACCCGGGCGGGGGGCAGGGCGGCCCACCCAATGGTGGTTACCCCTAGATTGCATCGACTAAGGGCACGAGACGATCGTCTCGTGCCCTCGTCTTCTCATCAAATTCCATGTGCCAATGTGGCGAGCAGAAGCAGCGCCACGATGTTGGTGATCTTGATCATCGGGTTCACCGCCGGACCCGCCGTATCCTTGTAAGGATCTCCAACTGTATCTCCCGTCACTGCAGCTTTGTGAGCATCGGAGCCCTTGCCACCGAAGTGCCCATCCTCGATATACTTCTTGGCATTATCCCAGGCACCGCCACCGGAGGTCATCGAGATTGCCACAAACAATCCGGTCACGATGACGCCCAGCAGCATGGCGCCGAGCGCGTTGAACGCATCAACTTTGCCGGCAATCCAATCCACAACGAAGAACAACGCGATGGGTGAAAGCACTGGCAGCAGAGAGGGTACAATCATCTCGCGGATGGCGGCGCGAGTAAGCAGATCGACAGCCCGAGCATAGTTTGGCTTCTGCGTACCCTCCATGATGCCAGGCATTTCCTTGAATTGCTTACGCACCTCTTCGACCACAGCTCCCGCGGCGCGCCCAACCGCCGTCATCGCCATACCGCCGAACAGGTATGGCAACAGGCCACCCATGAAGAGACCCACCACCACCCACGGGCTGGCAAGCGAGAAGCTCGGCACCGTCAATCCGGCGAAGTAAGGATACGTGCCGGAATGCGCGATAAAATAGCGCAGATCTGACGTATAAGCTGCGAACAACACCAGCGCGCCAAGACCAGCCGAACCGATGGCATAGCCTTTGGTCACTGCCTTTGTGGTGTTGCCGACCGCATCGAGTGCGTCGGTGGTCTTGCGCACGTCCCCTTCGAGTCCCGCCATCTCGGCGATGCCACCAGCATTGTCGGTGACAGGGCCGAACGCATCCAGCGCAACGATCATGCCCGCGAGCGACAGCATGGTCGACACCGCAATGGCGATGCCGAAAAGACCTGCCAAAAGATACGTCACGATGATACCGACGCAGATCACGAGCGCAGGAAGTGCCGTCGATTCCATCGAGATGGCGAGGCCCTGAATGACGTTGGTGCCGTGGCCGGTGACTGAAGCCCGCGCAATAACGTTCACCGGACGCCGGCCCGTGCCGGTGTAGTATTCCGTGATCCACACAATTGCGCCGGTGACCGCAAGGCCAACAATACCGCAGTAGAAAAGGCTCATTCCGGTGTACGGGCGGCCCGTTTCCGTCAGCAGCACCGTATGCAGGCCGACAATCCAGTCAGTGAGAGGCCACAGCGCGATCAGCGACAGGATGCCGGTCGCGAGCACGCCCTTGTAGAGGGCCCCCATGATGTTTTTGCCGGAGCCGAGCCGGACGAAAAACGTGCCGATGATCGAGGTGATGATGCAGGTGGCCGCAATGGTGAGCGGATACAGCATCAGCTTCGATTTTAGGTCGCCGGTGAAGTAGATGGACGCGAGCACCATTGTCGCGACAGTGGTCACCGCGAAGGTTTCAAACAGGTCGGCCGCCATGCCGGCGCAATCACCGACATTGTCGCCCACATTGTCGGCGATCGTGGCGGGATTGCGTGGATCGTCTTCCGGAATGCCGGCTTCCACTTTGCCGACCATGTCGCCGCCCACGTCCGCTCCCTTGGTGAAGATACCGCCACCGAGACGGGCGAAGATGGAGATCAACGACGCGCCGAAGCCAAGCGCCACCAGCGCATTGGTGACGATGCGTCCCTGCGTCTCGTCATTGATATCGAGGCCAAGGCCGTAACGAAGAAACGCGTAGTAGCCGGCCACGCCGAGAAGGCCGAGACCAACCACCAGCATGCCGGTCACAGCGCCCGAACGAAAGGCAAGCGAAAGACCTGATGCCAAACCCGTCCGCGCCGCTTCGGCCGTGCGCACGTTCGCCCGTACTGAAACGTTCATGCCGATATAGCCAGCTGCGCCCGAGAACGCCGCGCCGATGAAGTAGCCAAGGGCTACCTGCCAGCCGAAAACCACGAAGGCGAGGATAAAGATCACAACCCCGACTATCGCCACAGTCGTATACTGGCGATTGAGGTAGGCGGCTGCGCCTTCCTGAATCGCGGCTGCGATCTCCTGCATCCGCGGGGTGCCCGCGCTCTGCTTGAGGACGGAAGCGATCGTCAACCCGCCGTAAAGCAGGGCCAAAACGCCACAGACCAACACCAATAAAAGCTGAACGCTCATTGCCTCTCCCAATCATTTTTGCAGCTTGACGGGCGCGCAAAGAACGCGCGCGCCCCGGCCTTGCGCGCCGGCCGGCGCGAAGGGCGGCGGAACATGCCAAAACACCCCGGCTGACGCAACGCCGATTGAAAGGAAATTATCGGGTCAAAAATGCACGTAACCCGGACGTCCGATCTGCATCTCGTGACCTTCTGAATCGAGCAAGGCGACACCCGTTCCCGCGACAACCCGTCCGATTTCTGAAACGGTCGTGCTACTGGCTGCAGCGATTTGCATGATGTCAGGCCGCCGTCCCGGTGGGGCCGTAAAGGCGATTTCGTAGTCATCGCCTGCAGTGGTGGCGCGGACAGCTCTTTCCGCCACATTGGGCCAGAGCCGTTGCAATGCAGGCGACAGGGGCAGTCGTGCCGCTTCTACTTCGATTCGAACGCCGGAGGTTTTCGCGATGTGGCCAAGATCGGCGAGCAGCCCGTCTGAAACGTCGACCGACGCTGATGCTAGCCCAAGCAGGGCCGGACCCAGCCGGGTACGCGGCTCGGGCAGACGGTACCGGCGGACAAGGTAAAGATCTTCTTCCGGCAATAACGCGGCGCCATCGCGCTTCAAGCGAACCAGCCCTCCTCCCGCATCGCCTACCGTTCCGGTCACATAGACGCTATGGCCAGCTTCTGCACCAGAGCGGCGGAGCATGGCGCCGGTCGCAACATGGCCGAAGGCCGTGATGACAATAGTGAGAGGGCCCGGTGTTGCCGTGGTGTCGCCACCCAAGAGCGACATTCCGAATTCCTGCTGATCCTCTTCCAGTCCCTTTGCAAACGAGCGGAGCCAGCTAGAGTCAATTCGTGCCGGAAGCGAAAGGACGAGCAGGTAACCTGAGGGTCCGCAGCCCTTCGCAGCCAGGTCTGAGAGATTCACCCGCAGCGCCTTCTTCGCGATGAGGTGTGGCGGATCATCCGTAAAGAAATGCACGCCTTCGATAACAGCATCGGTTGTGACAACCAGGTCCTGGCCCAGGGATGGTGTCGCGACGGCGGCATCGTCTGTCAGCCCGAAGGCGAGTGGGGCTTTTGCGAGCGGCGCAAATATTTCGGCGATCAGTTCGAATTCGCCAAGCCGCGGTTTGTCAGAACCGGAGTTCATCATCCGCCGGAGTTTCTCCGAACTCGGCCGCCCGCTTCTTGTGCGCCACGCGGTCAAGCAGTGCGTTGACGAAAGCCGGCTCCTCGCCGCCGAAGAAGGCATGGGCGATGTCCAGATACTCGTCGATTACGACTTTCACCGGCACATCCTTGCGCACAACCAGCTCGTATATGCCAGCACGGAGAATGGCACGCAAAATGGAGTCGATACGCTGCAGTTTCCAATTTTCCGATAAGCCTTCGGCGATCGCGCGGTCAATCTCGACCTGATGATGCGGCACCCCGCGGACCAGATCGGAAAAAAAATTCTCGTCCGGTTCGTCGGTTCCACGTTCGATTTCGCCGAAACGATGTTCACAGAATTCCTGGGCTACAGACTCCGCGTCATTCCCAGTCAATTCCATCTGATAGATGGCCTGCACCGCCGCCAGTCGCGCTGCATGGCGCTCCGTATTTCCCCGATGCGCCATCACTCATGGCCCCCAAGCCGCGTGCGCAAATGGATGAGCGCAAGACAAGCACGTGCGGCATCGCCACCCTTGTCAAGCTTATCCCGCATTGCCCGCTCCAGCGCCTGGTCCTCATTTTCCACCGTGAGAATTCCATTCCCGATACAGAGATGATGATGCAATCCAAGCTCCATCAGCCCTCGGGCCGATTCGCTCGCAACGATCTCGAAGTGAAATGTGTCGCCCCGAATAACGCAACCTAACGCAACGTATCCATCGTAGGCGTTTGCCTCGTTGATGCCGGCGAGGGCTGCAAAGGCAATTGCCGGCGGAATTTCCAGTGCGCCCGGCACGCCGATGCGTTCGAAACGAGCGCCAGCTGATTCCAACGCCGCGGTCGCGCCATCGAGCAGCGCATTCGAAATATGGTCATAGAAGCGGGCTTCGACGATCAGAATACGGGGGCTCATGCGCGCGTTGCCTCACGCAAGCCGCGAATGGGGCGCGTGCTAACGATGTTGAGGTCATAACCTTCCAGCGCCACCACTTTCTTCTCCGGTGTATCGGTGAGCAAGATCATATCCTTCACACCGAGGTCGAGCAGTATCTGCGCGCCGACGCCGAATTCCTTCACGCGCCGCCGATCGACGTCATCCTGCGGTCGGCGCGACAGCATATCGGTCACGAAGGTTGGTCGCGATTGACGAAGCAGGACGACCACGCCACGCCCAGCATCGCCAATAATCCGCATTGCTGCGCCAAGCACATCGTGCTCGTACTGTGCCCAGTCGAGAATATCGCTGAACACGTTAATTGCGTGCATCCGCACCAGCACAGGGTCAGAGGTCCTGATATCGCCTTTGATCAGCGCAATGTGCTCGGCGTATTCCAGCGTGTTTGTGTAGACGCGCAGCGTCCAGTTGCCCCCATTGTGACTCTCAAACGGCACCTCCGCCGAGCGCTCGACGAAGTGATCGTACCGGCGCCGATAGGCAATAAGATCGGCGATTGTGCCGATTTTCAATCCGTGCAGCTGTGCGAAAGCAACAAGGTCCGGCAACCGCGCCATACTGCCGTCGTCGTTCATGATCTCACAGATCACGCCTGAGGGGTAAAGTCCCGCCAATCGCGCGATATCAACTGCTGCTTCCGTGTGTCCTGCGCGCACCAAGGTTCCGCCCTGCCGCGCCACCAACGGAAACACGTGTCCTGGCACGGTGATATCGCCCGGCCCTTTGGTCGGATCGATTGCGACAGAAATCGTGTGCGCACGGTCATGGGCTGAGATGCCGGTGGAGATTCCCTCTTTCGCCTCAATCGAAACCGTGAAGGCCGTCTGATGCGGCGTGCCATTGAACTGCGTCATCATGGGAATCTGCAGCTGGTTGGCACGCTCTTGTGTCAGTGCAAGGCAGACGAGACCGCGGCCGTGTTTCGCCATGAAATTGATCGCCTGCGGGGTACACATTTGTGCCGGGATGACCAGATCTCCCTCATTCTCGCGATCCTCAGCATCCGCGAGAATGAACATGCGACCGTTACGCGCCTCTTCAATCAGCTCCTCGATGGAGGAAAGATAACCCCGGAACATGCTCAGGCCTTCATGAGCCGCTGTACATAGCGGGCAAGGAGGTCGATCTCGACGTTCACGCGCGAGCACTCCTTCAATTGCCCGAAGTTCGTGACATTCAGCGTATGCGGAATGATATTGACGCCAAAGCGCGTGCCCTCCACCTCGTTCACTGTCAGCGATATGCCGTCAAGTGCAATTGACCCCTTGGAAGCGATGAATGGCGCTAAATGGGCCGGCGCTTCGAAGGTCATCCGAGTGGATTCTCCCTCCGGAGCAACACGGACAAGCTCTGCGATTCCGTCGATGTGGCCGGTCACGATGTGACCACCCAGCTCGTCGCCGACGCGCACCGGCCGTTCCAGATTGACCAATGAACCAAGGATCCATTCTGCGACCGTCGTTCGGGACACGGTTTCCCCCGATGCCGTGACCGCGAACCAGCGATCGTCGCCATTCCCTTTGTCCACCACTGTCATGCAGATGCCGGAACAGGCAATGGACGCTCCGAGCGCAATTTCCCCAACATCATAATGAGTGCCGACCACAAGGTGCGTGTCGCCGCGCTTTTCAGTCTGCCTCACCTCGCCCAAATCCGTAACGATACCTGTAAACATGAGGTGTTCTTACGCTGTCGCAGCGTAGCTTTCCAGCAGATCCGAACCGAGCACTCTCTGGCCTATCCGCACGTATCTGGCACCCAATCTTGAAAGCAACGGGACCGCACCAGCGGCGCCCGCGCCCAAATCTGTTGGTGCTGTGAAGATCTCTATCCGATCAGCCAATCCTTCGCGCAGAAACTGTAACCACACGGTCGCACCGCCCTCCACAAGCAGGCGCGTGCAGCCCCGCCCCGCGAGCACCCCAAGAATCGCGCGTAACGCTGGCCTATTATCGTTGTTGTGCATCACGCGCAGCACTTCTACGCCTTGAGCCCGCAAGTGGTCTCCACCTTCCACGGATGTGAAGACAAGGGTCGGTATTTCGCGAGCGGTTCGCACCAGCTTGGCCGCGGGAGGCAGACGCAAATGCGTATCCAGCACGATGCGAACAGGTGACCGGTCTTCCAGCCCGGGCAGCCGGCAGGTCAATTCCGGATCGTCGGCAATAGCGGTTCCAATGCCAATCAAGACGGCATCATGTTCTGCGCGCAGGAGATGCGCAAACCGCAGGGCCGCTTCTCCTGTAATCCAGCGGCTCGCATCAGGTGGAGGAATTGTCTTGCCATCGCGGCTTTGTGCGATCTTCAGCGCAACAAGCGGTCGATCCTCTTTGATCCGGAGAAAGAATCCGGCGTTGAGATCGACGGCTTCCCTTTCGAGGAGCCCCACGGTGACGTCCACGCCGGCGCGCCGAAGCATTGCAAACCCTTTTCCCTTCACGCGCGGATCGGGGTCTTCCACTGCAGCAGCGACCCTTCGAACCCTGGCGCGGACCAAAGCCTCGGCGCAGGGTGGCGTTTGCCCCAAATGGGCGCACGGCTCGAGTGTGACATAGGCGGTGCCGCCCCGAGCGGCACAACCCGCTGCCGCGAGCGCGATAGTCTCCGCGTGCGGGCGCCCCCCCGGTTGTGTCCAGCCTCTCCCAACGGTGCGTCCGTCTTTCGACAAGATCACGCATCCGACGGCTGGGTTCGGCGCCACGCGCCCTAAAGCGCGCCGGGCCAGCCTTAATGCATGGTGCATCTGATCAGCATCGCTCATGGATCAAGCTTAATGCGGATTTAATGGGAAATCCGCCAAATTGCTGGCAGCATTCCGTTTTCGCGGCGATTGGTGTATGGGAGCAAACCAGTTTGCCGGCAATGTTCAGGGGATTGCGATGAAAGCCCGCGTAAAAAGCCTGTGTCTACTTGCAGCTTCGGCCTCTCTTGCTTGTCTGTTGCCAATTGCACAGGCAGCAGCGCAGCAGGCTGGCGCCTATCGTGGCCATACGGCAGACGGCAATGCCATCAGCTTCGATGTGGTCGGCGACAGCCAAGGCCACCTCGCGCTGAGCGATCTTGCTATTCAATTTACTGCGGGATGCGGTCAGACCGGCTCTTCTATCACCCAGTCCTGGCACTTCTTCTTCCCCACCGGTCTCCCGATCGAGCATGGCCATGTGAGGCACCTGGAAAACAATCCGCAGCTCTACCTGATGAACAGCCTGAACTTTCACGGTGATCGTGTGAACGGGACAACAGAAGCGCGCTTGCCGATGCTGGTCCCCGGCAAGCCATCGCAAACTGCGCAGCTTTGTGCTTCGGGCAAACAGGCGTTCGAAGCGACATTCCAGAGCCCGGAGGGCTCAAGCCCATTTGATCATCCTGGTACTGCGCGGCTCAAATCGCCAGAACGCACGGCCATTCTCGAATGGTCGTCAGATGGCGTGACACACCAGGAGTTGCGGAAGCAGCCGTAACCTCCCTCAATCCCTGTCCGTGTTTTCGAGCGAGCCGATGAGCTCCTCGAAATCCTTTGTTTCGCGGAAATTCTTGTACACCGACGCGAATCGCACATAGGCGACCTTGTCGAGGCTTGCCAGGGCCTGCATCACCAATTCGCCGATCACGTTCGACGAAATCTCGTTCTCGCCCATACTTTCGAGACGGCGCACAATTCCGGTGATCATGCGGTCCACGCGCTCAGGTTCTACGGGCCGTTTGCGCAGGGCATGCGAAATGGAACGTTCCAGCTTATCGCGCTCGAAGGGCTCCCGCCGCCCATGCTTTTTTACCACGATCAATTCACGCAGCTGCACGCGCTCGAAGGTGGTGAAACGTCCTCCGCATGCTGGACAATGGCGGCGACGGCGGATGGCGGAATTGTCGTCGCTTGGACGGCTGTCCTTCACCTGACTGTCTTCGTGGCCACAAAACGGACACCGCATGGATCAACTAACTCCAATCTGCTCATAAATCGGAAATTGCTCGCACAATCGGAGCACCCGATCGCGAACGCTCACTTCAATTTCGGGATTGTCGGCGTCGCCTTTTTTCGCGACCGCGTCCACCACTTCGACAATCCATTGGCCGATCTGACGAAATTCATCGACACCGAATCCGCGCGTCGTTCCCGCGGGCGAACCAAGGCGGATGCCGGAAGTGATAGCGGGCTTCTCGATATCGAACGGAATCGCGTTCTTGTTGCAGGTAATGAAAGCACGATCCAGGGCCTTTTCCGTGGCTTTGCCGGTTGCCCTTTTGGGGCGAAGATCCACCAGCAGGACGTGCGTGTCCGTGCCGCCCGACACGATATCGAGCCCCTCATCCTGAAGCGTCACAGCCAGCGTTTTCGCGTTCTCCACCACCGCCTGCGCGTAGCTCTTGAATTCTGGGCGGAGCGCCTCGCCGAACGCCACGGCTTTGGCTGCGATGACGTGCATCAACGGACCGCCCTGCAATCCGGGAAAAACCGCCGAGTTGATCTTTTTCCCGAGGTCTGGATCGTCGGACAGGATCATTCCGCCACGCGGCCCCCGGAGCGTCTTGTGAGTAGTCGTGGTCACAACGTCTGCGTGCTTCAACGGATTGGGGTGAACGCCCCCCGCCACGAGCCCCGCAAAATGCGCCATATCGACCATAAAATACGCGCCGACGGCGTCTGCAATCTCGCGAAATGCCTTGAAGTCGAAAAAGCGGGAATAGGCAGAGCCGCCAGCGATGATCAGCCGAGGGCGGTGCTCTTGGGCAATCTTCGCCACCTCATCCATATCGATGCGGCAGTCTTCCCGCCGAACGCCATACGAAACCGGCTTGAACCATTTGCCCGACTGGTTCACGGGCGAGCCGTGAGTTAGGTGCCCTCCGGCCGCAAGATCCAGTCCCATGAATGTGTCGCCAGGTTGCAGAAGCGCAAAGAAAACTGCCTGATTGGCCTGTGCGCCCGAATGCGGCTGGACGTTCGCGAACTCGCAATCAAACAGTCGTTTGGCTCGACCAATTGCCAGTTGCTCCACGATATCGACGTACTCACACCCGCCGTAATAGCGCCGTCCAGGATACCCCTCGGCGTATTTGTTGGTCAGGACAGAGCCCTGCGCCTGGAGGACCGCCGTCGAGACGATATTCTCTGAGGCGATCAACTCGATCTTTTGTTGTTGGCGCTTCCATTCATCGCGGATGGCAAGTGCGACGTCCGGATCAACCGCCGCAAGGTCCGCTGAAAAGAATGGCTCAACGCGAGAACTGATGGGCGCCTGCATTCCGACCTCGGAACATTTCGGGTGTGTACCCCTACCCGTTTACCAGATGTAGCGCCAGACACCGATTGGCGTATGTATGGCGGCGAGTTGTGAACCAATCCAGGCTAGTGCAAAACCGACGCCGTGCAGCAATAAACATTCGTTCAGCGGGACAGAGATAAGGGTTGCTACTCTTAGCTGTGTTCACTCCTTGGGTGCTGCAGGATCGCAGTACACGCGGGAACTCTGTATCGGGTATTACAAAGTTCATTTCGATAATTCTCTTCGCAATGTTCACAGGCCCTTGAGGCTATTGACTTCTCTCCATCGTTCTTTTGATGTGGTTCTGCGTTATTCAATTCCAGAAACAAGCCAATACATAATCGAAGGGCCTATAAAATGCCGACAATGACGGACACGTCTGGCCACCGATCGGACGATCTTCTCAAGCTCGCGAGCGAGATCGTCGCCGCTTACGTAAGTAACAACCCTGTGCCGGTCTCAGAACTGCCCGGAATGATCAAGAGTGTGCATGCCACTCTAGGCGGACTTTCAGGGGCCGGAGGCTCTGAAGTCCTGACCTCCCAAAAACCTGCGGTTCCGATCAAACGATCGATTACGCCGGAATACATTGTCTGTCTTGAAGACGGAAAGAAGCTCAAGATGCTGAAACGCTATCTGCGCTCGAACTTCAAGCTTTCACCGGAAGAGTATCGCGCGAAGTGGGGTCTGCCAGCAGACTATCCTATGGTCGCGCCGAATTACGCGGCACAGCGCTCCGAATTCGCCAAGAAGATCGGGCTTGGCCGTACGTCCACCGCCACCAAGAGTCGCCGCCGCAGCTAGAAACAGCTCAGGCGGCGCGCTGGAGACGGTACGCCGTCCACACCGCATCGAGCGCCGAGACGAGCGTCTCCATCATCGCGTCTGTGTGAACGGGAGACGGGGTAAAGCGCAACCGTTCCGTACCACGCGGAACGGTTGGAAAATTAATTGGCTGAACATAGATCGCGTGGTCCCGCAGAAGCGCGTCCGACACAGACTTGCACAGTGAAGCGTCTCCGACGAATACGGGTACGATGTGACTTGCCGACGGCATCACCGGAAGGTCGGCCTCCGAAAACATTCGCTTCAGCCGAGCCGCCCGGGTGTGTAGCGCCGCGCGCTCGGCTTCGCTTTCTCTCAGGTGGCGGACGCTTGCGAGCGCACCAGCGGCGAGCACCGGCGAAAGCGATGTGGTAAAAATGAACCCCGGCGCGAACGAGCGAATGCAGTCGACGATGTCGACATCCGCCGCAATATAGCCGCCCATCACGCCAAAGGCCTTTGCCAAGGTGCCTTCGATGACATCAATGCGAGCCATAACGCCATCGCGAGCCGCCACGCCGGCGCCGTGAGGGCCGTACAGGCCCACACCATGAACCTCGTCGAGATACGTCATCGCACCGTATTTGTCGGCGAGCTCGCAAATGGCGGCGATAGGCCCGAAGTCCCCGTCCATCGAGTAGACGGACTCAAATGCAATCAGCTTCGGAGCGGATGCATCGCATTCCCCAAGCTGCCGTTCCAGATCGCGCAGATCGTTGTGACGGAAAATACATTTGGCACTACCTCCTCGCCGGATGCCCTCGATCATCGAGGCATGGTTCAGCGAATCGGAAAAGATAACCAGTCCAGGCAGCAACTTCGCGAGTGTCGATAAGGTCGTGTCATTCGACACAAAGCCGGACGTGAAGGTCAGCGCCGCTTCCTTGCCGTGGAGTTCGGCAAGCTCTGCCTCCAGTTCCACATGGTAATGCGTTGTACCAGAAATATTGCGCGTGCCGCCGGAACCGCCTCCTGCAGCGTCGAGCGCCTCGTGCATCGCCGCGATGACCCTCGGATGCTGGCTCATTGCCAGATAGTCGTTGCTGCACCACACGGTGATCGGGCGAGATTTACCGGCGGCAAACAGAGCGGCGTTCGGGTATTCTCCCTTGCGGCGTAGAATTTCCGCGAAGACGCGGTACCGGCCTTCCCGCTTCAAACCG
Organism: Rhizomicrobium sp.; assembly: GCA_036267515.1. GTDB lineage: Bacteria > Pseudomonadota > Alphaproteobacteria > Micropepsales > Micropepsaceae > Rhizomicrobium. The sequence continues at coordinate 11,729 of DATAVW010000112.1, read as the reverse complement.
GCGAGAGCCGTGTGGAATTTGGCCCGATAGGGAAATGCCATGAAGTCGCGCTTGGCCGAGGACCCGCTCTAAGATAGCGCGGCAGGCGGCCATGACCCATAGCGAATTGTCACATCGGGCGCTGAACGGGCCGATATTCGGCGCTGCGGGGCCGAACGGCCCGCCAAAACCGTCTCAAACCATTGTTAGAGACGAAATCGAACCTGGTCGATCCAGAAACGCTCCACCCGGCGGAGGCAGGTGTTCAATGCGTCCATATCTTCGCTGCTGACATTCCCGACCGGCCCAAGGGAGCGCAAATGACGCTGGAAAAGTTCGCGCAGCATGTCACGGATGGATTCGCCTTTGGGCGTCAAACGCACCAGCACCGAACGACGGTCAAGGGCGGATCGCTCATGGTGAATATAGCCGCCGTCCACCAACTTCTTGAGATTGTAGGAGACATTCGACCCGAGATAATGACCGCGCGTGCGCAGTTCGCCGGCTGTCAGCTCCTGGTCGCCAACATTGAACAGAAGCAGCGCTTGCACGCTATTGATCTCCCGCTCATCCCGCCGGTCCAGTTCATCCTTGATGACGTCGAGCAATTGCCTGTGCAGCCGCTCAATGAGACTCAGGGTTTCGAGGTAATGCCTGGAGATAACTGAAGCGCTCTCCAGAACTCCCGTTGCTTGCGGTACTGCCAAAGCCGTCATCGTAATATCCCGAACAGGCGGAAGAACACCCCACCATTTCGGTCAAAGTTAGAGATACGTTCTTAAGGCGCGGTAAATACCATCTTCACAGCTCTCCCCGGAGCATCCGGATAATACCGGAGAAATCCAGCCCTCCATGTCCTTTTGCGGCGAAAAGGGAATAAAGTTGCGCAGCTTCTGCTCCAAGCGGTGTCGGTGCGCCAGCAGATTGCGCAGCCGCTTGCGCCAGCTTGAGATCCTTTAGCATCAGGGCTGTCGCAAATCCGCCTGCATAGCCGCGGTTGGAGGGTGCGTTCGGGACTGGTCCCGGAACGGGACAATAGGTGCTAAGGGACCAGCACTGGCCGGAAGATGTAGAGGCGATATCAAACAGCTTCTGCGGGTCGAGCCCCAACTTCTCTCCGAGCACAAAGGCCTCGCAAGTGCCGATCATCGAGATCGCGAGCAGCATATTGTTGCAGATCTTCGCGGCCTGGCCCGCGCCGGCTCCGCCGGCGAGCACGATACGCTTCCCCATCTTCTCAAGAATGGGTTTTGCGCGTTCGAACGCGCTCTGGTTGCCGCCGCACATGAAGGTGAGGGTGCCGGCCTCGGCGCCACCTACGCCGCCTGACACGGGGGCATCGATGAAGTCGAAACCAGCATTTCCTGCTGCTGCATGAACCGCACGAGCGGAATCCATATCGATAGTGGAGGAATCAATCAGCAATGTTCCCGATTTCGCGGCATCCAGAATGCCGTTTTCCAAATACACGCTGCGAACGTGCTGCCCGGCCGGAAGCATGGTGATGACGGTATCCGCATCGGCGGCAGCTTCCGTCACGCTGGCCGCCCGCTTCGCACCCGCTGCAATCACGGGATCAAGAACTGGCGCACTGAGATCAAAGGCGCTGACTGCATAGCCGGATTTGAGCAGATTGCGGGCCATCGGCCCACCCATATTGCCCACGCCAATGAATGCCACAGTAGTCATCGAAAATTCCTGTCTCGTTAGGTGAGAATGAGTTGGTTATCGGCAAGCGGCGCGAAATACTCCGCAACCGCAGCGTCTGAAACACCCGACAAATCCGAAGGCCGCCATCGCGGCGCGCCATCCTTATCAATGATGGTCGCCCGCACACCTTCGTAGAAGTCATGGCCGCGCATGACGCGGCTCACCATGCGAAATTCCATGCGCATACAATCGTCGAAACTGAGGTGCCGTCCCTCGCGCAGTTGATGGAACGTGATCTTGAGACTGGTGGGCGATTTCTTGCGAATGATGGTCACCATGCCCCTCGCCCATTCGCTCTCATCTGCATCGAGGGTAGCGAGAATTCCGTCCACCGATCCTTCCGAAAAGATTCGGTCGATTGCTTCGCGGGCGCTTGCGAGCAGCGGCTCCCCCGTGGATTCCGTGAACGACCGCAGGACCAGATCGGGATGCGTGCCATCCTCCAGCGCGGCAAGGAGCCCCTCGGTCTGCTGCGAAGGGACGACGTGCGTGGCTATGCCCGCATAAGCCGCATCAGCGGTCTTCAGCCGCTGCCCGGTTAGCGCGATGTACATGCCGAGCTCGCCCGCGAGCCGCGGTAGGAAATAGCTGCCACCCACGTCAGGAAACAGGCCGATGCCTGTTTCCGGCATAGCAAAAACGACGCTTTGATCGGCAACGCGATGGCTACCGTGCACCGAAACACCCACCCCGCCACCCATCACAATCCCGTGCAGCAGCGCCACGTACGGCTTCGGATAGTGCTTGATGGTGCCATTCAGCCGGTATTCGTCGCGGTAAAAGTCCAGCGCAGACGAGACATCGCTCTTTCCCGACTCATACAGGGAACGGATATCACCGCCCGCACAAAAGGCGCGCTCTCCCGTTCCGCGAATAACAACCGTTTTCACACGCTCGTCCGCAACCCATTCGTCCAGCATCGCTTTCATCGCGACGCACATTCCACGCGTGAGCGCGTTCAAGGCTTTGGGCCGGTTCAAGGTAATCAGGCCCACGGCGCCCCGACGTTGAAACAGAACCTCGTCGGTCATTGCCGGAACATCTCGCGCCCGATGATCACACGCATGATCTCGTTGGTGCCTTCGAGAATCTGGTGCACGCGCAGATCGCGCACATGTCGCTCAGCGGGAAAATCCTTGAGATATCCGTATCCGCCATGCAGTTGCAGCGCGTTGTTCGCAATATTGAAGCCCACGTCCGTGGCAAAGCGCTTGGCCATCGCGCACAGCATGGTGGCCCGCGGATCACGCCGGTCAAGCGCGGCAGCGGCACTGCGGATCATCAGACGCGACGCTTCCAGTTCCGTGGCCATGTCGGCCAGCTTGAATTGACTCGCCTGAAAATCAGAAATCCGCTTGCCGAATTGCTTGCGATCCGAAGCGTAGGACTTCGCTTCATCCAATGCAGCGCGCGCGGTTCCCACAGAACACGCGCCGATGTTGAGGCGACCGCCATCCAACCCCATCATCGCGATGCGGAACCCTTCTCCTTCCGCGCCAATGCGGTTGATGGCAGGCACGCGGCAATTGTCGAAATTCACGAGCGCAGTGGGCTGGCTGTTCCAGCCCATTTTTCGCTCTTTCTTGCCGAACGACAGACCGGGCGTTCCTTTTTCCGCGACGATACAGGAAATCCCTTTCGGACCCTCCTCGCCCGTTCGCACCATGCAGACATAAACGTCCGATGTGCCGGCGCCTGAAATAAACGCCTTGGATCCGTTCAGCACATAATAATCCCCGTCTCTCGTTGCCCGGGTTTTCAGCGCGGCCGCATCCGAACCCGAGCCGGGCTCCGTGAGACAATAACTCGCGATCCTTTCCATGGTTGTGAGCTTCGGGAGAAATCGCTTGCGCTGTTCCTCATTTGCGAAGCGATCGACCATCCAGGACGCCATATTGTGGATCGAGATGAATGCTGCGGTGGACGTGCACCCCGCGGAAAGTTCTTCGAAAATGATGGCAGCATCCAGCCGCGTCATTTCCGAACCGCCGACGTCGCCCTTGATGTAGATACTGGCGAAACCAAGTGCCGCTGCTTCGCGCAGTGCATCCACAGGGAAGTGCTCGTTCGCATCCCATTCGGCGGCGTGGGGCGCCAGCTTTTCGGCAGCAAAGCGCCGGGCCGCCTCCTCAATGGCCCGTTGATCTTCGTTAAGCTCGAAATCCATGCAGAGCTCCGTGCGCGACGCCGTTCCACTTAGCGCCGCGGAAGCCGCCTTGCCAAGACCACCAACTTGCCACCGCGGCACCGGACCAGTAGATGCTCGGGTCGCGATGCGCTCGTTCCCCTCAGCAATCTACCCTGCCACCCGCATGCGGCGCTTGCGGCGGCATGCGTGGACCCGCCGTCTGGTCGCCGAAACTCAACTAACCGTCAACGACCTGATTTGGCCGACATTTGTTATTGAGGGAGAGAATCGCCGCGAGACGATCAGTTCGATGCCTTCCGTTGAACGCCTGTCGGTTGACCTTATGGTTCGCGCGGCGGAAGAAGCAGCCGATCTCGGCATCCCCGTTGTTGCTCTGTTTCCTTGCATCGATCCATCGTTGAAAACGCCGGATGGGCAGGAGGCAACAAACGAACGCAACTTGGTTTGCCGTGCCGTCCGTGCAGTCAAAAAGGCGGTGCCGCAAATCGGCGTTCTGTGCGACGTGGCGCTCGACCCGTACACGTCCCACGGACACGATGGCCTCCTGATCGAGGGCGATGTCGCGAACGACGAGACACTAGAGGTGCTCGCACGACAAGCGCTGGCCCAGGCAGAGGCCGGCTGCGACATCGTCGCGCCGTCAGACATGATGGACGGCCGCATTGGTGCAATCCGGAATGCTCTGGAAGCGAACGGGTTCAGCAACACCCTTATCATGGCCTATGCAGCAAAATATGCGTCGGCGTTTTACGGACCGTTTCGCGATGCCGTTGGTTCTGCCAAGGCTTTGACCGGCGATAAGCGCACCTATCAGATGGATCCCGCCAACAGCGATGAAGCGCTTCGAGAGGTGGGCCTCGATCTCGCCGAGGGCGCTGACATGGTTATGGTCAAACCGGGAATGCCCTACCTCGATATCGTGCAACGTGTGAAGGACGCTTTTCGGGTCCCAGTCTTCGCCTATCAAGTCTCCGGCGAATACGCGATGCTTAATGCAGCGGTCGAGCGGGGTTGGCTCGAGCGCGAACGAACAATACTCGAAAGCCTCATCGCGTTTAGGCGCGCCGGCGCGAGCGGAGTTCTGACCTACTTCGCTCTTGAAGCTGCACGGTTGCTGAAACGCCAAGCCGACTCAATTTCGTGTGAGCCGTAGCCGGCAGAATCTCCTCGTTAGACTAACGACAAAAGGCGGGACCTACTCGGCAATCGCCTCCAGCGGTTGCTGTTGTTGGCTAAGTACAGGCTTCTTCATCAGAAAGATCACAAGCAGGGCTGGCAGGCTGATGAAGAACATGAACAGGAAGTCGTTCGCATAGGCGATGACCTGTGCGTTGTACTCCACGACTCCGTTCAGCTGCTGAAGCCCGAACGGCAGCTGCGGATTCCACATCAGGCTCGGCGCATTTTGCGAAAGCGCCCGGTTGAACGGAGTGACATGCTCAGCAAGCTGCGAATGCGCGATCTGCACACCGGATGCGAGCACGGTAGTCGTAATCGAGACGCCCACCGCCATGCCCACGTTGCGGATGAGATTAATGAGCGCTGTGCCATCGGTGCGATAAACGGGCGGCAGGGTGGCAAAGGCAACGAGGTTCATCGGCACGAAAATGAAGCCCATGCCGATGCCCTGCACGAATGTCGTAAATATCAGCCAACTGGCGGCGATCTCTGGAGTCCAACGTGACATTTCCCAAATGGACCACAACAGGAGAAGCACCCCGCCTGTCATGAGATATCGCGGGTCGAAGCGAAACGCGAGACGGCCGGCAAACAGCATGGCAAACATTGTGCCTACCCCACGCGGCGCCAACAGAAGCCCGGTGTCGGTCACTGAATACCCGCCGAGATTTTGCAGATAGGGCGGCAGCAACGCCGAGCTTGCCAGCATTACCAGGCCGAGCGCGAACATCAGAAATAGCGAGGACACGAAATTCCGGTCCGCAAAGATAGCGCGCGGAATGAACGGGCGCTCTGACGTGAGCATGTGAACGATGAAAAGGTAAAAGCCTAGCGCCCCCATCACGCATTCGGCGATGATTTCACCCGAACCGAACCAATCCTGCGATGTGCCGCGGTCGAGCATGAGCTGGAAAGCGCCCAAGCCTAATCCCAGCACAGCAAAGCCGGTCCAATCAAAGCGCAACGTCTGGTCGCGATGGGTGTCGCGCAGGAAAAGCCAAATGCCGAGCACAGCCGCAACGCCAAACGGCACATTGATGTAGAAGACCCAACGCCAGTTGTACGCGTCGGTCAGATAGCCGCCTAGCGTCGGGCCGAGAATGGGCCCCACCATTACGCCCATGCCCCAGATCGCCATGATCGTCCCGCGCTTCTGCGGCGGATAAAGGTCGAGCATGATGGATTGTGAAAGGGGCGACAGTGCGGCGCCGAACGCACCCTGCAGTATACGGAACAGGATCATCTGCTCCAGGCTCTGTGCCGCCCCGCACATCATCGACGTAATCGTGAATCCGGCGATGCAAACAACCGCGAGATTCTTCCGGCCAAACCGCGACGCGAGCCACCCCACCGGCGCGGTCATAATCGCGGACGCAACAATATAGGAAGTGAGAACCCACGTGATCTGGTCGCGCGAGGCCTGCAGGCTGCCCTGCATGTAGGGGAGCGCCACGTTCGCGATGGTGGAATCGAGAGCCTGCATCAGTGTGCCGGCCATCGAGCACAGCATCACGATGGTAAGCTCGAATCTCGATTCGTACGCCTCGTGGGAAGCGCCGAGGGCGCTAGTCATGAGCGTGCTGCCTCAATCATTCAGCAGGCGTTCCCAGCGGCGGTGACCGGTGTCGATGCTGACATCGGCGCTCATGCCGGCGCGCAACTCGGGATTGCCCGGGCAGTTATCGATCGTCACGCGCACGGGAATGCGCTGCACCACCTTCACCCAATTGCCGCTGGCGTTCTCCGCCGGAAGAACAGAGAACGCGCCGCCCGTCCCCTGGCTTATGGCGTCCACGTGCCCTTTGCATTTCATGCCGGGATAGGTGTCGATCGTGAAACTGACGGACGCGTAGTTACGCACATGTGTAAGGTCGGTTTCCTTCATCTGCGCTTCGACCCAGGCATGTTTGTCGCTGACCAAACCCACAGCGCTGGTGGTGGTGAATGCCGACATGGCCGAAATGACCAGGGTGCCGGGCTGCAGGGAATCCACCTCCGTCACAACACCATCGAACGGTGCGCGCACGACGGCGTGATCGAGTTGACGTTGCGCCTCACGGACCTGGGCCGCGACTTGCTGATATTGTGGATTTTGTGCAACCGGCAGGTTCGGATTTCCGCCCAGTTTGGCGAGTTGCGTTTGTGCGGTTTGTTGCAGTGCCACGAGTTGCTGTTGGGCCGTTGCCAAGGTCAGCCGAGCCTGATCGTAAGTTGCCGCGGCGATCGCGTTGGCCTTCAGCAGACCCGCATAGCGCGCGTAGTTCCGCTGTGCGAGATCAACCTGTGCACGCTGCGCATTCACGTCGCTCAACATACGACGATAGTCTTCCTGCATCGATTGCACATTCAACGCCGTCTGGGCCAGCTGCGCTTTGGTGTTGGCCAGAGCGATGCGGAAAGGGTTGGGATCGAGGCGGAAGAGCACCTGCCCTTTCTTCACGCGCTGACCTTCGCGGACGTCCACATCCTGCACGAGACCAGACACATCCGTGGAAACCATCAGCTTTGCCGCCTGCACATAAGCATCGTCGGTGGAGACGTAGCGGCCGCCCATCAGCCAGAAGACAAGCGACACCACCGCAACCAGTGCTACACCGCCGAACATCAAAAGTCGGCGCAACGCCGCCTTGTCTTCGCGCAGACGCGCGATGAATCCCGGTCGCGCCTGCGCCGGTTGGCGTCCGGCGGCTGAATACTCGGAACGTGTGGCTGTATTGGAAATCGCCATTCTTACTCTCCGGCAGCTTTGAGGCGCGGAAGCTCGAAATCTTCCGACGTCAGCTTGTTTTTGATGTGGAGCAGCGCATCGACCAGCGCATTGCGTTTACGCTCGTCGAGACCTTCCAGAACTTGTTCGCTCAGGGCATCTCGATAGGAAGTAATTTCTTCCAGAATCGGCTGCGTGGCGGGAAGCAGATGCAGCCGGTTGACGCGGCGGTCGGTTGCATCGGGCCGCCGCTCAACGAAGCCCCTGGCTTCAAGGCGATCCACCAGCCGGCCGACCGTGATCGGCTCGACCTCGCAAATACCCGCCAGTTCGTTCTGCGACATGCCGGGCTGACGGGCCAAACGGGCCAAAATGACCCATTGGGCCCGGGTCATGCCGCGTGCCCGGGCGCGCTGGTCGAACCGGGTGCGCATCAGCCGCGCCACATCGTGGAGGACGATCAAGACATCGCGCTCAAAAGCTTGCTGCTGCATATTCTAACCCTAAGCAGCGATAATATAAGCCGCGTTACTAATCTCTCAAGAGCGGCAGCTTTTTTTGGGTGGTGGAATGACCCGGACGCCATGATCTCCGATTTTCTGCACAAACCCCGGATTCGCTGGCATAGTGAGGGCACTTTGGCCCTGAGCAGAACGCTGTGACCGACCAACGCACCGCCCGGCTTCCGCAATTTTTCCTAACTCCTGGAGGGCCGTGTCCCTATTTGCCCGGCCGGGTGGAGCGAAAGGTCTTTGCCCGATTGACCGGGGGGCTCGCTCAGCAGCTCAACGAGGCGCTCACCCATTCGGGTTTTCGCCGCAGCCAGATGATCGCTTATCGGCCAGCCTGCGACGGCTGTTCGGCCTGTGTGTCCGTCCGCATTGTCGCCAACGAATTCGCAGCTTCGCGCAATCACCGCCGGATTCTAAAGCGCAATCAGGATCTCATTCGGCGCGAGGCGCGAGCCGAAGCGACTCGGGAGCAATTCGCGCTTCTTCGCACCTATCTTGATTCACGCCATGCGGGCGGCGGCATGTCCGATATGGGCCTGTTCGACTACGTCGCCATGGTCGAAGAGACACCTGTAAACACGCACATCGTCGAGTACCGGCGCCCGCCACGCGGCGATTCCTATGAAATGCTACTCGGCTGCGCGCTGACCGATGTGCTGCGCGACGGCCTCTCGATGGTTTATAGCTTCTATCATCCAGGCGAGATTTCCCGCAGCCTGGGCACGCATATGATCCTGGACCACGTTGCCGAAGCACAGCGGCGGGGATTGCCCTATGTCTATCTGGGCTACTGGATCAGGGGCAGCGACAAAATGGATTACAAGTCGCGCTTCCGGCCGATAGAGGCCTTGCGCGCCGAAGGCTGGACTCGGCTTTAGCTCATTCCGGGCCGCCGAAGCGTTCGGTCCAGGCGGCTATCTGCTCGTCGGTAATTTTCGCAAACAACACGTCGGGCGCGCGGATGGGCAGTCCGGCCTCCAGTTGATCCAGTTCTTCGGCCATAGACGCGGATGGCCATGGAATGACGTCGGCATCCCCCGCCACCGGCTGGATAGCCTCGTGAATCGTTCGTGCCATCGCAGGCATGATCGGCCACGCCAGATGCGCAAAAGTGTGGACGAGATTTAGACCGAGACGCACGGAGGCAGCCGCGCGATCACGGTCCGTCTTGATTGTGGTCCAGGGGGCGGCCCGTGTGAGATATTCGTTGCCGGCGACCCAGATGGCGCGCAATTCAGCCGCCGCCTTGCGGAACTCGATTGCTTCGAAGTGCTCTGCATAAACCTGAATGCGCGTCTGCAATTCTTCAATCAGCGCGAGTTCGTCGGCGCCATATTCGCCTTCGCCGGGAACGCGGCCATCAAACCGCGACACGCAGAAGCGGGTGATGCGGTTGACGAAATTGCCGAGCACGTCCGCCAAATCCTTGTTCACCACGCTGGCGAAATGGTCCCACGTGAAGTTGGAATCCGATCCTTCTGGCGCATTGGCAATGAGATAGTAGCGCCAGTAGTCGGCGGGAAGGATTTCGAGCGCGGAATCCATAAACACGCCACGCTTTTGCGAGGTGGAAAACTTCCCACCGTAGTAGTTTATGTAGTTGAAGCCCTTGAGCTGATCGACCAGCTTCCAAGGCTCGTGCGAACCCATGATGGTTACGGGAAATCCGACCGTGTGGAACGGGATGTTATCTTTGCCCATGAACTGATAGTAGGTGACGTTCTTCGCCTCCTCACCGAACCACCAACTCTTCCAGGCATCGCCTTTGCCGTTGGCTTCGGCCCATTCCCATGTGGCGCCGATATATTCGATGGGCGCGTCGAACCAGACGTAGAACACCTTGCCCTTCAGCTGGCCGTCACCGATGTCGTCCGGCACAGGCACGCCCCATTCCACGTCGCGCGTGATGCCGCGGTCGTGCAGCCCCTCGTCAAGCCACTTGTTGGCAATCGAGGTCACCAAGACCGGCCACCTCTTCTTCGTACCGATCCATTCGCGCAGCTGTGGCACGAATTGCGACTGCTTCAGGAACAGATGTGTCGACTCGCGAACCTCCAGATCGCTGGACCCGGAAATGGCCGAGCGCGGATCGATCAGGTCTGCCGGATCGAGCACCCGGGTGCAATTCTCGCACTGATCACCGCGCGCACTCGGGTAGCCGCAATGCGGACAGGTGCCGATGACATAACGATCAGAGAGAAACCTCTTGTCGATATTGGAATAGACCTGCTTCGTCGTGCGGAGCTCCAGATGTCCATTCCTCCACAATTGGCGGGCAAAATGCTGGGTCAAATCGTGATTTGGAGTACTCGAAGAGCGGCCAAAATGGTCCCACGAAAGCCCGAAAGCTCTGCAAATATCCGCTTGCGCGGCATGCTGTTCGGCACAGAACGTCACCACGTCCTGCCCGGCTTCCATCGCCGCCAATTCGGTCGTCGAGCCGTGCTCGTCGGTGGCACAGACGAAGAGCGTCTCCGCTCCCCGGGCCCGTTGAAACCGCGCAAACACATCGGCGGTCAGCATAGAGCCGACCAGATTACCCAGATGCTTGATGCCGTTGATGTAAGGCAACGCACTGGTGATGAGGACGCGTTTCTGCGGAGTGCTCATGCCTTGCTTCTATCCATAACACCCTCAAGATCAAACAGGATTGCGAATCGCCCGCAACCTGGAGGGGCGAATGCCAGAACCGTCGCGCAAATCTAAATTCGGTTTGAATCTCCGGGGCTATTTGCTGGCCGGCATTCTGACCATCGCGCCGCTGGCAGCAGTGTGGCTGGTGTTCAACTTCCTGCTCGGGATTTTGTCGGCAGCTGACGGCCGCTCGCAACGCCCTTGGCAAGAGCTGCGGAGCAGCGCTGGCCGGCGCTTGCGCCATGGCTTCAGGAACCGTGGATTCAATGGCTCAGTGCCGTCCTGGTGGCTCTCCTCGTGCTTTATGCCATCGGCGCAACCAGCTCCCGGGTGATTGGAGAGAAGCTGTTCGAACTGTTCGAGCGGATCGTCGAGCGCATCCCGCTGGTGGATACCATCTACAACGCGACAAAGAAGCTGGTTGATGTTTTGCGCCAGAAGCCGGAAAGCTCCCAACGCGTGGTGCTGCTCGATTTTCCACGCGAGGGCCTGAAGACACTCGGCTTCGTCATGCGAACCTTCGCTGATGCCCAAACCGGTGAAGAGCTGGCTGCGGTGTATGTCCCCACCGCGCTGAACCCCACCTCCGGTTTTCTGGAGATCGTGCCAGTGGCAAAGCTGGTCGTCTCCGATATCCCAACCGATCAGGCTATGACCATGATCATCTCCAGCGGCGCCGTTATCCCGGACGGATTCTCGCTACGTGCTTCCTCCATCCTTTAGGCGGCGAAGTGCGTGACGGCTGCAAAAGCCGAGTCCAGATCTCCTGCTGGACCTGCAAGGCCGATGATCCTAATAGACGGAATTGTACGCCGGCTTAGCTCAGTTGGTAGAGCACCTGATTTGTAATCAGGGGGTC
>DATAVW010000111.1:0-16997 GCA_036267515.1 Rhizomicrobium sp. | reverse complement strand
ATGGGACGGAAACGAATTTGCGCCGCTTCCAGAATCGCGTCATGCGCGCTGATGCCTTCGCTGCGCTCGCGGTGGAGCGCGAAGTCGATCATCATGATGGCATTTTTCTTCACGATGCCGATCAGCATGATCATGCCGACGAAAGCGTAGAGACTGAGTGGCACGCCGAACAGCCACAGCGTGATCAACGCACCCACCGCCGCCGACGGCAAGCCGGACAGAATCGTCAGCGGGTGGATGAAGCTTTCGTATAGAATGCCGAGGATGATGTAGACCGTGACGATGGCGATCAGCAGCAGCACGCCCATATTGCTCATCGAACTTTGGAAGGCCTGCGCCGTGCCCTGGAAGCTACCCGTGATCGTTTGCGGCACATTCAGCTTCTGCTGCACCTGACCGAGGGCCTTCACCGCATCGCTCAGCGCCATGTCGGGAGAGAGACTGAACGACACGGTGACGGCAGGAAGCTGCCCGAGATGGTTGACGCTCAAGGCCTCCGTTCCCGTTCGGATGTTGGTGACGGCGGAAAGCGGTACCAGATTGCCGCTCATGTTGGTGGTGGTCGAGGTTCCCACGCCGGTGGGCGAGAGGGAGCCGGCGTTGGGCGAAACCGTGGTAGTGCTGGTAGGCGTTGCCGTGACGTAAAGCCGCGAAAGATCCTGCGCATTGAACTGGTATTGCGGCAGCAACTCCAGCATCACCCAGTACTGGTTCGAAGCGCCGTAGATCGTGGAGATCTGCTGGCCACCGAAGGCAGAGCCGAGCGCGGTTTCGATGGCGGCCGGCGTCACGCCATACGCGGCTGCCTTGTCCCGATCGATATCGACGTTCACGGCCGGTGCCGTCACATCCAGATCGGTGTTGACGTCCTGGAAGCCTTTGAGGCCGGACAGCGCATCCTGCAGCCGCAAAGCGTAATCCTGCAGTTCCTGCTGGTCGAGGTCCTGCAGCGTGTACTGATATTGCGCCCTTGATTGGATACCGCCGATCGGAATGGCTGGCGGGTTCTGCATGAAGACCTTGATGCCCGGAATCCCGGCGAGTTTCGGCCGCAATTCCTGGATGATCTCGTCGGCCGAAAGGCTGCGGCTGCTGCGCGGACCCAGGGTGAACAGCAGCGTTCCGGTGTTCACGCCGGAACGCGACCCGCCGCCGCCCACGAACGACATCACCGCCTTCACGTTCTTGTCTTTGGCGGCGATATGCGCCGCCGTCTGCTGATACTGCACCATCTTGCTGAAGGATGTGCGGTCCAGCGCTTGCGTCTGCGCGCGGATTTGACCGGTGTCTTCACTGGGGATGAAATCGGTCTTCGAAACCATGGCCATCAGCACTGTGGCGACGAGGCTTGCCACGAACACGCCGAACACGATCGGCTTGTGGTCTACGCTCCAGTGCAGCGAGCGATCATAATACCCTTGGACTTTGTCGAAGGTGCGTTCGGACCATTCGTAAACCTTCCCGTGATGGGCACTCTTCCCGGGCCGAATGAAGCGGCTGCACAGCATCGGCGTCAGTGTGACCGAGACCACACCGGAAACCAGAATCGCGAGCACGATGGTGACGGCAAATTCGTGCAGCAGGCGGCCTACGATGCCGCCCATGAACACGATGGGGATGAACACCGCGGCCAGCGAAACCGTCATGGAAAGGATTGTGAAGCCGATCTCAGCGGAACCTTTGAGCGCCGCTTCGTACGGCTCCTCGCCCTCTTCAACATGGCGAACAATGTTCTCCAGCATCACGATGGCATCGTCGACGACAAAGCCGACCGAAAGCGTCAGTGCCATCAGCGAGAGATTGTCAAGACTGAAACCGAGAAACGCCATGCCTGCGAAGGTGCCGACGATGGCCAGTGGCAGCGCCACAGACGGAATGAGGGTCGCCGACAGAGTGCGCAGGAACAGGAAGATGACCATCACGACAAGCACGGCTGCGATCAGCAGTGTCGTCTGCACATCGGAGACGGACCCACGGATGGATACGCTGCGGTCATATATGACGTTCAGTGAAACGGATTTGGGCAGGCTTTCCATGAACTTCGGAATAACCCGTTTGATTTCATCGACCACATTGATGGTGTTCGATCCGGGCTGCCGTTGAATGGCGAGCACGATGGCGCGCTGGTTGTTGTACCAGCTGGCGACAAGGTTGTTCTCCACGCTGTCGATTGTCCGGCCGATGTCCTTAATGCGCACCGGCGCGCCGTTCTGATAGGCAATGATCTGGTTGTTGTAGGCGGCCGCGTCCTCAAGCTGGCCATTGGTGTGAATAAGCGTTGCCTGCGTCGGCCCGTTCAGCTGTCCGGTCGCCTGGTTGACATTGGCGCTCTGGATAGCGTTGGCCACCTGATTGATGCCGATGCCACGTGCCGCCATGGCGTACGGATCGACCTGAATGCGCGCAGCGTAGATTTGAGATCCATAGACGTTTACCTGCGCCACGCCGTTCAGGGTGGAGAGCTGGCGGGCCAGCAGATTCTCCGCGTATTTGTCCAGCTGATAAAGCGGCATGGTCGGCGACTGCATCGCGAGGTAAATCACCGGAGAGTCAGAGGGATTCACCTTCCGCAAGGTCGGCGGGTTCGGCATGTTTGTTGGCAGCTGCCGTGATGCGGCCTGTATTGCCGTCTGCACGTCTTCCGCCGCGCCATCGATGCTGCGATCGAGATCGAACTGAATGGTGATACTGGTGGAGCCCTGCGCGCTCGTGGAGTTCATCGAGCTGATGCCGGCAATCGTGGAGAACTGGTTTTCCAGCGGTGTGGCAACGGACGACGCCATGGTCTGCGGGTCTGCGCCGGGCAGGCTTGCCGACACCTGAATGGTCGGGAAATCGACGTTCGGCAATTCGCTGACGGGCAAGGTGGAATAGCCGAAGGCGCCGAATATCAGCAGCGCCGCCATGAGCAGCGTCGTCATGACGGGGTTGCGGATGAACGGGCCGGAAATATTCATTGCGCGCCCGCAGGGGCCTGACCTGTCCGGTGCGCCGATTGGCTGGTACGCCCCTGTTTCACACTGACCTTGCCGCCCTGCACGACACGAAGCGCGCCATCGGTGATAACGCGATCGCCCGACTTAACCGGACCGGAAATCGCGGCGGTCGTGCCGTCATCGTTCAGCACGGTCACATTCGTCATTTGCGCGGAAGATTTGCTGTCGACGATCCACACATACGAGCTGTTCGGCCCAAGGTTGATCGCGTCGTGCGGTACGACGATCGCATTGTTCAGCTGACCCAGCGATACGCTGACATCGGCGAGTTGCCCCGGAACCAGCACATTGTCCAGATTGGGGAAGGTGGCGCGCAGCTCGATCGTGCCGGTCTGGTTGCTCACGGCATTGCTGACGAAATCGACAGGTGCCGTGCGCGCTTCGCCACCTTGCCCGCGGGTGCGGATGGTTGCGGTCATGTTGTGCGCGGCCATACGCTCCTGGATGCGCGGCAGATCGCTCTGCGGCAGGAAGAACGAGACCTTCACCGGGTGAATCTGCGTGATCGTCACCAGCGGATTGGTGCCGTTGGCGGCGATGATATTGCCCTGCTGGACCAGAATTGGGCCCGTCTTGCCGTCCACCGGCGAATGAATCTGGCTGTAGATCAGATTGAGCCGCGCCGTCTGAACATTCGCCTTGTCGGCGGCCACCGTCGCGGCCAACGCGTTTGCCTGCGCCACAAACTGGTCCGCCTGGCTTTTCGATGCCGCACCCTGCTGCGCCAACGCGGCGTACCGGATGGCATCATTGTGGGCACTGGTCAGCGATGCCTGATCCCGCGCCGTCATTGCGTTGGCCTGGGCGAGTGCCGCCTGGAAGGGACGCGGATCGAGTTCAAACAAAAGATCGCCCTTGCGGACGAGATCGCCTTCCTTGAAATGGGTCGCGACCAGTTGACCGCCAACCTGCGCTGTGACCTGAACGGTCGCATTGGCGATGATGGTCCCGACGGTGCGCTCCTGAACGACGATGTTGCGCGTCTGCGCCGTTGCAACCCGAACAGGGGCCGGCGGCTGCTTTGGCGCATGGGTCTGGCCGGGTGCAAGAATGCGCCAGAGAAACAGTGCCGCGAGAATGGCAACAGCAATTGCCGCAAAAGGCCGCCAGCGCGCATGGGACGCCGGTTTCGCGCCCGCCTTTGCAGGGCGGGGAAACGGCTTCTCGTACACGGCCTCCGGTGGCCGCTCGGAATGAGGCAGGCGAACGTCCATCAACACGTCCCGGCGAAACATGGTGCAGCCGGGCTTGTTCGCCCGGTCCGGCGTTCTGTACCCGTCAGTATAGAACACGCGGGCATCGATGACAGGACAGGCATAGGACGAAATCCGGTTGGGGCGGGGCATATCCTGCACAACCGCCGCTTTGCAAAACGTAAGCGCCGGCTGCGGCACCGGTTCCGGGTTAATCGTTCGTCACAATCGATGGAAATGGCAGGATAACGGCCCCTGCGGGTGCGATTGCCCCGTGTGAGCCACCCATATATAAGCGCCCGCTCTCCCGAACAGCGCCCCCTATGGATATTCGCAACATTGCCATCATTGCCCATGTCGATCATGGGAAAACCACGCTGGTGGACCAGCTGCTGCGGCAATCCGGCTCCGTGCGCGATAATCAGCACATGGAGGAGCGGGCGCTCGATTCGAACGATCTGGAGCGCGAGCGCGGCATCACCATCCTCGCCAAATGCACCAGCGTCGATTGGGAGGGCACGCGCATCAACATCGTGGACACGCCGGGCCACGCCGACTTCGGCGGCGAGGTGGAGCGCATTCTCTCCATGGTCGATGGCGTGGTGCTGCTGGTGGATGCGGCGGAATCCGTCATGCCGCAAACCAAGTTCGTGCTTTCCAAGGCGCTGAAGCTGGGATTGAAGCCCATTGTTGTCATCAACAAGATCGACCGGCAGGACGCGCAGCCGAAGGAGACGCTGGAAAGCATCTTCGATTTGTTCCTCGCGCTCGAGGCCAATGACGATCAGCTGGATTTTCATGTTCTTTACGCATCGGGCCGCAACGGCTGGGCAGTCGCCGACCTCGCCGATGATCACCGCGATTTGTCGCCTTTGTTTGCCCGAATTGTCGCAGATGTTCCCAAGCCCAAGCCGATAGCCCATGCGGGGGATGAATTTCCCTTCACGATGCTGGTCACCACGCTGGAAGCAGACCCGTATTTGGGTCGCATTCTCACGGGCCGCATTGAATCCGGCGCTGTCAATGTGAACCGCGTCATCCACGCGCTCGATCGCAACGGCAAGGAAATCGAGCGCACGCGCGTGACAAAATTGCTGGCATTTCGCGGACTGGCGCGCATTCCCATTGCGCGCGCGGAAGCAGGCGACATTATCGCGATTGCCGGGCTGCAGAACGCGACCGTCGCCGACACACTGTGCGACGTGAATGTGGATCAGCCGATTGCGGCCACACCCATCGATCCGCCGACGCTCGCGGTGACAATGTCGGTGAACGACTCGCCGCTGGCTGGCCGCGAAGGTTCGAAGGTGCAGAGCCGGGTCATCCGCGAACGCCTGTTGCGCGAAGCGGAAGGCAACGTCGCCATCAAGGTCCGTGAGACCAGCGAGAGTGCCTACGAAGTGGCGGGCCGCGGCGAATTGCAGCTGGGTGTGCTGATCGAAACCATGCGGCGCGAAGGTTTCGAATTGTCGATCTCCCGTCCCCGCGTGCTGTTTCAGAAGGACGAAACAACCGGCGAGCGGCTGGAACCGATCGAGGAAGTCACCATCGACGTTGACGATCCTTACACCGGTATCGTCATCGAAAAGGTGAGCGTGCGAAAAGGCGAGATGCAGGACATGCGTCCCACGGGCGCCGGCAAGACGCGGCTGGTGTTCTTTGCGCCGTCGCGCGGGCTCATCGGCTATCACGGCGAATTCCTGACCGACACGCGCGGGACCGGCGTGATCAACCGCATGTTCCATGGCTATGCGCCGTTCAAAGGCGCGGTGGGTGGCCGCCGCAACGGCGTGCTGATCTCCACGGGAGACGGCGAAGCGGTGGCGTATGCGCTCTGGTATCTGGAAGAGCGTGGGAAGCTGTTCATCGTGCCCGGCACCAAGGTGTATCAGGGCATGATCATCGGCGAGCATTCCCGCGACAACGACCTCGACGTGAACCCGCTGAAATCGAAGCAGCTGACCAATATCCGCACCACCAGCAAAGACGAAGCAGTCCGTCTTACGCCCATCGTGCCGATGACCCTGGAACAGGCCATCGCCTACATCGAAGATGAGGAGCTGGTCGAAGTGACGCCGCAATCCATCCGCCTGCGCAAGCGCGAGCTGCTTCCTCACCTGCGCAAGCGCGCGAAGGCGGAAGCGGAATAGCGCATGGCTGTGCTCTACGTGGTGGCGATGGTAGCTGTCATAGCCGGCGCAGATTTAGCGTTCTTCAGGGATCGTTTCTGGGAACGGCTGATTGCGAACATCGGCATCGTGCTGGTGTTCGCAGCTTTTTGCCTGAGATTCCTCCGGCATCAGTGATCGCCGCCGCTAAAGCATCAAACACCCAATTGAATCGCAAAAGGGACACCTTCTCCAGAAGGGACTAGGCAGCGGCCGCGCCGCCGTTGTGGTTGCCGTTGCCGTTGCGCGCATTCAGGAGTTCGGTAAGCACATTCTCAAGGTGCAGATGTGCTGCCCGTTGGCGGGCCAATTCTTCCCATCGATCCGCCATTTGAAGCAGGTTCTCCCGTTCCGCAGATGTGCGGGCCTGACCCGCTGCTTCCCGGCAGTCGTTCGCCTGTTCGGCGTATTCCTCCAACTTCTTCATCGCCGCTCCTTCCGCACTGCGACGCTCCCTCATATGTTAACGATGCGCCTTTACGGACGGTTCCTCAAGCGTGGCGGCAAGTCGGCAAGTCGTCATTCCGTTGGGCTTGGCCCACGACCGAAAGATTGCGCCGAATTCATCGCGCCGTTGCGATGGATTGAAATGCAGCCGGTAAATACCCATGTCGCTTACGCTGACTGCCGGGGCTTTGGGTTGGCCTTTCCCGCTATCGGTGCGTTTATACACTATCGCCTGCTTCTTCCCGCGCAGGCGGAATCAGAGGTTTCGATATGAGCAGCCGTGGCGTTCCCGCGCTCCAGGGTGAGGGCGGATTATCGCGATACCTTTCGGAAATCCGGAAATTCCCGCTCCTGGAGCCGCAGGAGGAGTACATGCTGGCCAAGCGTTGGCGCGAGCATGAGGACCCGGAGGCGGCCCGGCGGCTGGTGACGTCGCATCTGCGTCTCGTGGCCAAGATCGCCATGGGCTATCGCGGCTATGGCCTGCCCCTCGCCGAAGTGGTGGGCGAAGGCAATGTCGGGTTGATGCAGGCGGTGAAGCGGTTCGAGCCGGACCGCGGCTTCCGCCTTGCCACCTACGCCATGTGGTGGATCCGAGCGGCCATCCAGGAATACATCCTGCGCTCGTGGAGCCTGGTGAAGATGGGGACCACAGCGGCGCAGAAGAAGCTGTTCTTCAATCTCCGCAAGGCCAAGACGAAGATCAGCGCCATCGAGGAAGGCGACCTCACGCCCGAGCACACCAAGGAGATCGCGCGCCAGCTCGCGGTGCCGGAGCAGGAAGTCATCAACATGAACCGGCGGCTGACGGCGCCGGATTCTTCGCTGAATGCGCCGCTGCGTTCGGAATCGGAATCCGAATGGCAGGACTGGCTGGCCGACGACACGATGGATCAGGAGACGCGGCTTGCCCAGTCCGAGGAGATGGATGAGCGGCATGATCTGCTGACCACTGCTTTGGGCGAGTTGACGGATCGCGAGCGCGATATCCTTCAGGCGCGGCGTCTGCAGGACGAGCCACTGACCTTGGAAGAGCTGTCACAAAAATATGGCGTGAGCCGCGAGCGCGTGCGCCAGATCGAGGTGCGCGCTTTCGAAAAGCTGCAGAAGGCGATGAAAGCCGCGTTGGCCGATAAACGCCGGCAAACTGTCGTGCATCAGCCCGCGGCCTAAACGTCAGGCCACGCCATACTGACGGAACCAGGCCTGGAGTTCGCGCCAGCCGGTTTGCGCGTCCTTTTCGTTGTAGCTCGGGCGGTAGTCGGCAAAGAATCCGTGGCCGGCGTCCATAAAGACCTGCAGCTTCGATTTGCTTTTTCCCGCTTGCGCGAGTGCGGCCTTCATTGCCTCGACATCTGAAACCGGAATGCCTTTATCCTGGCCGCCATAAAAGCCGAGAACGGGTGCGTTGATTTCGTTCACCAGATCGAGCGGATATTTGGGACGCAGCGAATCGACAGGCTGCGGCCCGCGCAGATGGCCGTACCATGCCACGCCGGCTTTCAGATTCTGATTGTGCGCGGCGTAAAGCCAGACGATGCGCCCGCCCCAGCAGAAACCCGTGATGCCGGCACGCTTTGCGTCGGCGCCATCGCGGCCTGCGAATTGCAGCGTGGAATCGAGATCGGACATCACTTCGCTGTCCGGCACTTTGGAAACGATGTCGCTCGCAAGCTGCTGCACGGTGCTCATGTCGTATTTGCCGGGATCGCCATAGCGAAAGTAGAGCGACGGTGCGATGGCATAATATCCGAGCTTTGCAAACCGGCGGCAGATGTCCCGGATGTGCTCATGCACACCGAAAATTTCCTGCACCACCAGCACCAGCGGGAGGTTCGACCTGCCTTTCGGTCGCGCACGGTAGCCGGGCATTGCGCGTCCGGCGTGTTGCGCCGAGTCGAAAACCGGAATTCGCACCTCTGCGACATCGAGGCCCTTTGCATCCGTGACAATCGTGGCTGCATTCAACGGGCCGGTGCAGAGCGTGAAGCCGGCAACAAGTCCGCTCGCCGCAAAGCCGCGGCGAGACAGCTGGGTGCTTCGCGAGAACGCTTCCGCCCAATCCTTTTCATGCCGGTTCAAAGCAACGCCTCCAGAATTGAAATGAACTCCGCAAGCTCTCGAAAGACCTTGCGGAGCATGAGGTGCGTACTTTCTTACCGGCCACCGGCAACTTCAATATCGCCGAGCAGTCCGTGGCCTTCGTCGTCCGGACCGGCGGCGAAGGTGACATTCGAACCCGGCCCCGCAAACAATCCCCAGAGCCCGTCGATCTTGACCGGTTTTCCGTCGGTGCCTGTCAAGGCGCCGAGCAGATCGCCGGTGGACGGATCGAAAACATTTACGTGGCCGTCGCCGAAATTGCCCACCAGCAGATCGCCGGCGAAAGAGCCGAAGCCGCTCGGCGCAATGAGCATTGCCCATGGCGCGTCCAGCGGGTTGTTCGCGATGAGGTGCTTGACCAGTTTGCCTTTCGTGTCGAACACATCGACATAGCCGAGGCCCTTCTTGTCAATCTCATCATCGCCGCCCTTCTCGCGCTTCGCGAAGGCCACGTAGAGCTGCCCGTTGATAAACGCCACGTTGAACGGAGAGAAGTGTTTGGGGAGGCTCGTATCGGTGAATGCATTCACCTGCTTGAACTTGTTGTTGAAGACCTGGACCTCATTGTTATGGAAGTCCGCTGCGAACAGCAGCCTGTCCGCAATGTCGATGGCAAGACCCTTGTAGACGGATTTTTTCTTGGAATTGTCGACAGCCACAAGGGCAGTGCTGACATCGACATCGAAGTTCCAGCCGGTGATGAATCCGGATTCGGAATCGAACAGGAACTGCGCCGGGCCTTTGTTGCTGCCCTCGCTGATCACAAAGCCGCTGGTGGAATTGTAGACCGTTCCCGTCGGCACGCCCTTTTCAATCGTCACCGTCAGTTCCTTTGTGCCGGTGACCGGGTCGTAGACGGTAGATAGTCCGGTTCCATTGTCGGAAATCCACAGCCCCTGCCCCGGAGCGGCGGAAATGCCCCAGGCATTCACCAGGTCCGGGTCTGTGTTTGGCGCGACGCCGGCCTGATCCGAAACCAGTGGCACGACATTGTACTGTGACGTCGCAGGAGGGGCCGCGCCCGACCCCGCCGCAAGCGCCGGACCTGCAAAGAGCGCAAGACCAGACGCCAGAATGAGTTTGAGTTTCATTTGAATTCCTTTCCCGGAGGTCGTTCCGGGCTGCCATTGGCTCGCCCGTATCTTCGGGACGGGAAATGAAGGCCTAATATTCCGTGCGATATCATGACGCTTTGTTTACCACGCCATCGCTGCTGGGAATAATGCCGCTGCCACACGCGTCCTTGTTTGTGTAGCCGATCGAGGGGCAGCCGGATGCAAAGGAACTGGAGAGGCGCAAGGCTTGGGTCATCGCCCGCTGCTCCAGGAGCCGAAGCAATCGGGTGCATCGCGAGGTTGTCCTGAAGACCGGCACGCAGAAGGAGTTTGCTGGCGCCTTGATTGCGCAGCTGCCGGCGTTGCGCCGGTACGCAGCCGCGCTTTCAGGAAGCCTCGCGAATGGAGACGATCTTGTTCAGGATTGCATCGAACGGGCACTCAAACAGTCAGATCGCCTGCGGGACAAGCAGAAGCTCGGCGGCTGGCTGCGCTCGATCCTACACAATCTTTACATCGACGAACTGCGCCGCAAACGCAGCCGCGGAATCGAGGAGGATATAACCGACTTGGCAGACGATTTCGCCATCAGTGTGCCGCCCTCGGATCGCGCGCCGTTTCACGAATTCACCGCGGCCATGGCGACGCTCAGCGCGGAGCACCGCGAAATTCTGCTGCTGGTCGGTTTGGATGGCATGAACTATCGGGAGATCGCAGAGGCGTTGCATATCCCGATGGGGACGGTGATGTCGCGCCTGGCGCGGGCCCGCGAACGCCTGCGCAACGCGCTCGAGAGCGGCACCGAAAGGGAAACGGCGAATATAGCCTCCCTCGATGCCCGCCGGAAGATGAGACAATGACTGAGCCTCTCCGCATTCCCGATGAACAGCTTCACGCGCTGATCGATGGCGAGCTTTCGGTGCAGGAATGCGCCGAACTGGAAGCCGCGCTGGCGGCAGATCCGTATCTGAACCAGCGTGCGGCGCTCTTCCGTGCGGACAAGTCGCGTCTGACGCAGGTTTATGGGCCTGTTGCGAACATGCCCGTGCCAGAGCGCTGGATTCGCATGATCGAGAACGAGCCGCGCAAACAGCCACGATTCTTCTCGATCGAAGCCATTGCCGGGATTGCAGCAGCTTTCATGTTGGTTATCGGCGGCACACTGGCTTATCGCCAGTCGCTGCCCCATGAAGAGCCCATCGTCGAGGAAGCCTTGGCGGCACGTGATGAGGCGCTGCCGGCGCGCGAGGTTCTCGCGGTCAAGGCGTCGGGCGAGCACGCCGATGCTACCCGAACTTTGTCTTCCGCGCTGGCGATGCACGTCTCTGCGCCGGACTTGAAGCGAATGGGGTACAACCTCGTCGGCCTGCGGGTGTACGGGAGCACCGCTCGGGCGAAAGGCGTGGAACTGCTCTATCGGCATAGGGACAACCGTATCTTTGCGCTGTATCTGCGACGCCCCTCCGGCCCGCCACGCTTCGATCAGTACAAGCAGGGCAAGCTGCGGGTCTGCATCTGGCAGGATGACGTTCTCGGCGCGGTGATGACAGGTGAAATGTCGGCGGCGGAAATGCAGCGGCTGGCCAGCCTCGCCTATACGGGGCTCGAGTCCTAACGCACGGCGCGGGCGGCCAGCGCCTCCGGCGAAAATGCACTCGCTGAATGCGGCGCGGTAATCCGGTATCCCTGCGCCTCACCGTTGAACGAAAATCCGAACACGTACCCGCCCAGCTCCAGATCGTAGACAAATTGGCTGCCGAGGATCAGCGCGGGCACTTCCGGCATCAGGTACGTCGTGCCGTGCGCAAACTTCCACAGCTTGCCGCTCTCGTCCCAGGAATCGCTGTAGAGCGCGAGCCAGGTGTCTTCATCCATGTACAGCCGCCGCCGTGGCACGATGTGGTGCTTGCCAGGCGCCAGCGTTCCCTCCACCACCCAGACGCGGTGCAGCTCGTACCGCAGATCGTTTGGATTGGCGTGTTTGGGGCCCAGAATTTCAGAAGCAGGACGCTGGTATAACCGGTTGTTGTTGTACGGGACGTACATCTCCTTCTTGCCGAGCAGTTTGAAATCGTAACGGTCCGGCCCGCCGAAGAAGATGTAATACTCATCCAAATTCTCGAAGCCCGAAGCCTCCGGATCAGGCACGTCGTAGGATAGAGAAGGGCCGCGGCGCACGCGTCGCTCTCCGGGCAGCAGACGCCATGCCGCAAATTTGTAGCGCGCCGTATCGATCGGTTGCCAATCGAGATAGCCCTCGCCCACATGCGACGGCGGCGCATTCTGGATGTGCAGGGTCTTGAAATAATAGCCGCCATACGATGTCGGCGTGGCGCCGGGATAGTAATAGGGAAAATCGGCAATCTCGTTGTAACCCGCTGACAATTGCGAGCTACCGTCCGGCGACACCACATAGGTGTTCACGTGCAGCTCGCGTGCCGGCCCCCAGTAAGCGAGCAGATGGTTCCACACGATTTCAAAGCCGCTTTTAGGAATTGGAAATGGAATGCCGCCGGCGGCGCCCTCGACGCCATAAGCGATTCCCTCCGGCGCAGCATGCGCGCGCGTTGCATTGCGGTACACGTTCTCGGTGACAGCGGCCGGAAAGGCTGCGGTCCGGTGCGTCGGGTAGATATCCATCCGGTAGTCCGGATATTTGCGGAACAGGGCCTTGGCCCCTTCCGGCAGCCTGTC
Organism: Rhizomicrobium sp.; assembly: GCA_036267515.1. Lineage (GTDB taxonomy): Bacteria > Pseudomonadota > Alphaproteobacteria > Micropepsales > Micropepsaceae > Rhizomicrobium. The sequence goes on along the minus strand of DATAVW010000111.1, from coordinate 4,341 downwards.
GGCATATTTCTCCCAATTGGCTGCCGTAATGGAAAAGAGCGGCTTCTCCGACGCAATGGGGTCGGCGTGCGGCGCCGCGGCCCGATACCCCGGCGAGGCCGCCGTAAAACCGCCGCTCCAGGGCGGGATGGTTCCCTCCTTGTTGCCGGCGCGCTCGGCGCCTATGGGGGTGAGGGACGTCTTGAGTTGTTCCGCCTCTTGCGGCGGAACAGCGAAGGCGGCGGCGCTGGCAAATATCGCCGCAAATATGAGGCCAGAAGCGAAACCCAGTCGGTTGACAGCAGGGTGGTTGCTCGGGCGCGGTTCATGGGTTTCTGTGGTGCCATTCGGGGGGGAGGAGCGCCCGCTCCAGACAGCCATGCGGTTAGGGTCAGTACGCATGCTTTGGCTTACCTGCGCGCGCGCCGTGCGCGCTCTGACCCATATTGTCCTGATCGCATGTTTGGGTGCTCCAGCCGCCTTTGCTGCTGACCTCTACCACGACAACGGTCTCGATGTGAGATGGGACAATACCTTGCGCTACACCGCGGGTTTCCGCCTGTTCCCGCGGGACGAGGCGCTGGTCGAAAATCCCAACTGGGATGATGGCGACCGGAATTTCTCTCCCGGGCTGATGTCCAACCGGCTCGACCTTCTCTCCGAGTTCGAGGTGACCAAAGGGGATTTCGGCCTGCGCATCAGCGGGCTCGGCTGGTACGACACGGTCTACAATCAGAAGAACGACAACGACTCACCCGCCACCTTCAACCCGTTCACCGTTCCCCATGACGAATTCACCTCCGGCGTGCAGACCCTTCACGGCGGCGACCTGCAGCTGGGCGACGCCTTTTTCCACGGCAGCTTCGATGTCGGCGGCATGCCGGCCAGCTTTCGCATCGGCCGCTATTCTCTGTTGTGGGGCGAAAGCGTGTTCTTCGGCGAGAACAGCATTGCTGCAGGCCAGGCTCCGACAGACGTGATCAAGGAACTGGCGCAGCCGTCCGCGTATACGAAGGAAGTGTTCCTTCCCGTCTGGCAAACCTCCATCGCGTTGCAGCTGACGGAGGATGTTTCCTTCGGCGCCTATTACCAGTTTGTCTGGCGGAAGGATCAGCTGCCGGGGTCCGGAAGTTATTTCAGTTATTTGGACTTTCTGGATTCAGGCGGCGAGCGGATTATTCTGGCGCCAGGTCACTTTCTCTATCGCGAGCGCAATCTGAATGCGCCGGATACGGGCCAATTCGGCGCGCAAATTCAGGTGAGCGGCGACGAATTCAACTACGGTTTCTATGCGCTGCGCTACAACGCGAAGGATCCACAAACCTACATGTATTTCGGCGCGCCCTCGCCCGGCGACGGCACCTACAAACTGGTGTACCCAACCGGCATCGAGCTCTACGGCGCGAGCTTCAGCACCTATGTGGGAGACAGCGATCTGGCCGGCGAATTGTCGTACCGCCGCAACATGCCGCTGGTGAGTTTTCCGCAGATCGTTCCGCAGGATTTTGCTGCGAACAACAGCAATCGTCCGCTCTACGCCATCGGCAACACGCTGCACGGGCAGGTTTCGACCGAAACCACATTCACGGGCACGCCGTTCTGGCAGCGCGCCGATCTCAATTTCGAGGTCGCCGCGAACGACAGACTGGAGACCACCAAAAATCCTGCAGCGCTCGATCCAAGCGATGACCGTTTCGCGATGGCGTTTCACGCCAACTTCACGCCGCAATATTTTCAGGTTCTGCCGGGCCTGGATCTGAGTGTGCCGCTCGGCTTCGGCTACGGGCTGGTGGGAAACTCGAGCATAGATGACACCCAGAATGCGCGCACCGGCAATTTCGAGATCGGCCTCGCCGCCAAATACCTGACGGTGTGGGAAGGCAGCTTGTCATTCACACATTTCATCGGTGCGCCCGAACGCCAGCCGCTTGCGGATCGTGATTTTCTCGCGCTCACCGTGCAACGGACATTTTGAACGAATCCGTCTGGAGCGGAGGACCTTGGTGAAGTGTGGCTGCCTAATCCCAGGCGAGAACCGGTCCCCTTTGGAATACGTCAGCGAGTTCGGCTATCGCCGCAACATGCGGGCGTCGCATTCCGCTATGTTCGACCGCCTTTTGGTTTCGCTCGCGCTGCCCTGCCTAAAAGCGACGTGAAATCCTCTTTATGGGAAGGATTATCGGTTTCCGGTTCAGCTTTCGCTTCCGCTTCGGCGACCTCGGGGCGGACGCCGTGACGGGCCTGTTTCCTAGCCTTTCGGCTTCTCTCTTCTCTCATTTCTCGTTGCTCCTTTAGATTTGGGTGATCCAGCGCTTTGGTAATCGCCCATGCTGGCGCCACAATCGTCATGCTGCTCGGCACGGTGATGCTGTCGCCGTCATAGATGGGCATCTGCCCATAAGCTTCATCGTTCTTGGAGGCGGTGAGGTCGTCCATGAATTGGCCTGAATGAATGCCAAGGAGTCCTAGGAACACGTTGTTTTTTGTCGAGAGCATCCACTTATGGTCGCGCCCGGGGTGTTTGGAAAAGCTGCTCAGATCGGCTGCTGGCGTGCGATAAATAAATACAGGGGAGCCGGAAAACCCGGGGCGGGAATGAATGTCGAAGACATGGCTCGGGTGCGCAATGCCGTGACCCTGCACAATAGGATTGTGCAATTGAGCCAGCTGACTGAGATTTCCGAAACGAGCCGCCGGTTCAATCCAAACGTATCCCGGATTACGTGTAAACAGGCCGAGCATGAACCCATCTTCTCCGATGGTTATCTCAGCCTCTTTGATGAAGTCGGCGGTGACGAAACTGCTCTCAGACAAAGTGTTAAATGAGTCAAACCGTTTGCCCGACTCAAAGCGGATGTCATCCGTGACATCCGTGATCGCGATATCGTCCCCACCAGGGATGAAAGACCATTCGTGCGGCTCTCGCTCGATGAACTGCTCGACGGCAAAATCGCCATCGGCAATCGAATTTATCCTGATGATGGAAGCGCCCTTGGTTACAGCAGCGTGATATGAGGTGACCGCATACACATGTGTCATCGGTGATATGCGCGGCGAGCTAAACAGCAGCGCGTTCACATCAGGCGGGTCACGCTCTACGAGCACGCCGCTCCCCAATGGCCCTCTGCGCTCTCCGGTCTTGGGGTCTTTGCCGTAGAGATAGAAGACGCATTCTTTAATGTGTTTGTTGAGGCGCGGCATTCCGTAGGGCACCCATCTTAGGATTCGCTCACCGTCCTCATTCTGGCACCAAGAGAATCGGTGTGGGAAATCGTAATCCTGAAAAGAGATTGGACGAATCATTTTCCGCCGCCCAAAATGAAGCTAGATGGGGCCGGGGAAGCGATCAAGGGATGCTAGCACTCGCACGAAAGCGCCCATGGCTAACTGGCCTTGCCTTGGCTGCGATCACGCTGGCCATTCTTTTCGTGGTGTCGCTCTTTGTCCCTTATGTTGCAGACATATGCGCCAAGGGCGAATACAGCGGCAACAAAGAATGCGCCCCCCACTATCTCGGTCCATTCGCGCTGCTTTGGCTCGCCAGCGTCATAAACAAATACAACGGTTTGGTGATCGCCCTCGGTACGATTGCTGTTGCGGCGTTCACTTGGACGCTGTGGCGAACCTCCGATAAGCAAGCGCAACTCACCCGCGAGTCCATAGACCTCGCTAGGGAAGCTTTCGCTGCCGAACATCGAACTGGGCTGAAAATCTATCCGGTCAAGATTGGGCCGCTGACTTACATGGACAATGAGATTTGGTTGCAGGTCACCTACGAGGTTAAAAATGTTGGAGCTCATCCAGCGGTGTTTGTTAGCCCTGTCGGCCACCATTATCGAACGCCCGGCGCAATGATCGGCCGCGACCAAATGTTGAAACTTATTGAGCAAGAAAAGATGTGGCGGGACTTGCCTGCTGCCGGTTACGGAATGGCGCTTCTGCCCAATGAAACCACGCAACTGGGGGTCAGTGGCAGCTTGGCGACTGTCCCCACTATTGAGGCTCGCGTGAAAGAAAGGCTCGACACGGGGGACCTTGAGAAAGTTCCTGAAACGATCGATGGCGCAGCCTATGGCGTGATCTACAAATCTCCCGCTTCCAAGGAGTGGCGCTATACAGCGAATGTCATGATCATCGCTAAAGCAGGCAAATTTGCTATTGATCCAGCTGACGGGGACATCCCCGAAGGTCAGCTTCGGGCTACTGTCATGCCAGATCACATTATGGGCTGACGCCCGCGCCGCCCCCGGCAAACACAGCAGCAATAATATTGCTCCAAAGATGATACTTGCCGTGATGGTATAATCGCGCTTGCTTTCTGTGGACAACGGTTAGCGTTGAACCCTTACCTATTGTGTGCGT
>DATAVW010000110.1:0-5489 GCA_036267515.1 Rhizomicrobium sp. | reverse complement strand
GGCGCGAGCGAGCTTTAAGCGGGCTTCACGAAGCGCGAGATCGCGATGTAGCCGATGCCGGTGGTGAGGAAGTTCACGCCGAGCAGGATGCCGAGCACGACGGAAGACACCGCCGGCCATCCCGCCACGATGAGCACCGCGAGGATGATGCTGGCGAGGCCCGATATGAGCATCCCGATCCAGCCCACATGCGGACGCATCTCGAAGGCGAACACCAGCTCCGACGCGCCCTGGAACATGAACAGGATTCCGATCACCAAGGTCAGCGTGAGCGCGCCGCCGAGCGGATTGAACAACAGGAACACGCCGGCGGCGATGGAGATAAGCCCGAACAGCAGCGCGCTGAAGAACGGTCCGGTGCCGTGAATGGAATAGGCGCCGATGGACATGAATATCCCCGCGAACAGGAACACCCACCCCACCAGAAGCGCGGCGACAATCGTCGCGATGAAGGGGTAAACCAGCGCTGCGATACCGATCAGCGCCATCGCAATGCCCAGTATCAGCAACTGCGTCGACGATCCGCGCACGCGGGTGTGGAAGATAGTGTCGGTGATGCCAGGATTGCTCATGCGGTTCCCCCCTGTTCGTCCCATAATTATCTGCTTCTCCAACTCCGCGCGCAATGCACGCGGAGGCCGCCGGAAGCGACAGGCCTGGCCTTACGCCGCCTGCTTATGCTGTGAAACCACCTGATCGGCGAGTTTGCCGTTCAATTCAGCCAGATGATCGAACGCCATCTCGAACGTGCCGACGCCCTGCGTCAGCGAGCGCAGGTCGATGATGAGATTGTGCAACTCTGACAGCGGCATCTGTGCCTCCACCGTGTCCCATCCTTTCCAGCCATCGCGCGCGTCGTAACCCATGAGATGGCCGCGCCGACCGCTCACCACCTGATTGGCTTTCGACGTGGCATCATTCGGCACATGCACCTTCACGCGCATGATCGGCTCCAGAAGAACCGGCGAACAGTTCGGCATGCCTTCCGTCATGGCGATGCGCGCGGCCGTCTGGAACGCGGCATCGGAAGAATCCACCGCGTGATAGGAGCCATCGACCAGCGCCACGCCGACATCCACCACCGGGAATCCGAGCGGTCCGTGTTTCAGATAATCCACCACGCCCTTCTCGACCGACGGGATGAAGTTGCGCGGGACCACGCCCCCCTTGATCTGATCCTCGAACACGAATCCGGTTCCACGCGGCAGCGGCTTGATGTCGATATGCACGTCGCCGAATTGGCCATGCCCGCCGGATTGCCGCTTGTGACGGCCGTGCTGGCGCGCGGTTTTCTTGATCGTCTCCTTGTACGGCACTTTCGGCTGATGCGTATTCAACTTCAGGCCGTATTTGCTCTGCAGCTTTTCGGCGGCGACCTTGAGATGGATTTCGCCCTGCCCGAGCAGTGCCATCTGCTGCAAATCCGCATCCTGCTGGAAATGCAGCGAGGGATCTTCCTCCTGAAGTTTGTGGATCGCGGCAGTGAGCTTCACTTCGTCCTTGCGGTCGGTGGTTTCGATGGCAAGGCCATAGACGGGCGTGAGTTGCTCGATCTCGACTTTCGGCAGCGTGGTCTTCGCGGATGAAAGCGTCTCGCCCGTGAGCGCGCCTTCGAGCCGGCCCAGCGCGACGGTATCGCCCGCTTTCGCCTCCGCGAGTTTGGTCTGCGTCTCGCCTTTCAGCACGAACATCCCGCCGATACGCGCGTCACCGCCATCGCGGCGATGAAGCATCGCGCCGTCCTTGAGCATTCCCGCCATCACGCGCACCAGCGACAGCTTTCCGTGCACGCCGTTATAGGTCTTCAGCACTTGCACGATGGCTTCGCCATTGGGCTTTAGGCCGAGACGCGCCGCAGCCGCGCCAACATCGGGCACTTCGTGGCGCAATGCTTTCAGCAGGCGGCGGATGCCGTTGTCGCCTTCCGCGGAGCCGAGCAAGACCGGCACCACCAGCCCATCGGCCAGTTCCTTCGACAGGTCGGCGAACACTTCATCGCGCGGCGGCTCCTGATCGCAGAGCAATTCCTCCATCAGATGCTCGTCATAATCGGCAAGCTTCTCCATCATCGCGAAGCGCGCCTGCTTCTCTTCATCCTTCAGCGCGCCAAGTTCGATCACCCTGGATTCCGCGTGTGGCGCATATTGAAACGCGCGCTCCAACGCGAGATCGACGAAACCCTTCACCGCGCCGCCGTCCAGAATCGGAATCTGGCGCATGAGCAACGGCTTGTCGCTGGCTTCCTGAAGCGCGGCCAGAAGTTCGCGCACCGCGCCGCTGGCCTTATCGACCTTGTTGATGAAAAGGAAATGCGGGATCGAAAGATCGCCCAGCCGCTTCAGGAACGGCTTGAGCATCTGCACCTTGGCGGCATCGGGCTCGCAAACCACCACCGCCGCGTCCACGCCAGGCAACACGTTCAGCGTGTCCTGCAGGAATTCGATGGAGCCGGGGCAATCGAGGAAGGTGAAGCTTTCGTCGAGATACTTCGCGGTGGCGCAATTGACCTCGACGCTCATCTGCCGGGCGCGGGCTTCGGGAGATGCGTCGCCCACTGTATTTTTCTGCACGATGGCGCCTTTGCGCTGAACCGCGCCGGTGATGGCAAGAATGGATTCGAGCAGCGTTGTCTTGCCGCTGCCGTATGGACCCACGAGGGCCACAGTGCGTGGCCCATTTCCTCCGTTATGTTTTGGCATGATCGCCTCCATTACCCCGGTAATCTCAGGGCACGAGGCGCGGCGGGCGTCTTCTTCCCAAGGCCTTGGGCGGCGTCACGCGCCCCGCTTGATGCGCCATGCTCGCGCCGTTGCAAGAGCCGCGCAAGCCCTTGACGGCGAATGTTTGGCGCGATCAGGCGGCTCGGCTAGTAGGAACTTTTGAGCGCGACGAGATAAGGGAGACCGTGGTTGATCTGGGGGTTGATGGCCCAGACGGAACTTTCAAAGCCTTTAGGCAATTTTGCCTGCAGCTGAATTGTCGTTTTGCCTGTGATGCCGGAATCGTTCTGCCGATTGCCGGCGCCTTCGTCCAAATTTTCCAAACCGCTCTTTGTAGTGTCCCAATAAGAATTTGCGATGTCGTGCTTATGGATATCGTCTCCCACAAAGGCCCCAGTGTTGGGCGCGCCGATTTTTACGCTGCCCGTGGAGTAGGAATTTCTGATTGTTCCAGTGTTGGCGCCCACGAATCCGCCACCGTTTTCCTTGATGTGACGCACGTCACCGGTGGCATACGCATCGATGATCGTTCCGGCATTCTTCCCAACGAGGCCGCCGAGGAATGCCCCGTTGAAACTACCGCCTTGTTCCTCTTGGCCTTCCACTTCGCCGGTGGCGTAGACCGCCTTTAGCGAGCCGTCCGCACCGTTATAACCGACGAGCCCGCCGCCATAGGAACCGACATCGAACACACCCGAAGTGGCGAAAGAATCCGATATCTCGCCATCGTTTTCGCCGACCAACCCTCCCTCATATTTGGAACTGTTTGCAACCCGGCCGATGGCGTGGCTTCCTTGAATAGATCCGGTATTGAATCCGACCAACCCGCCTGTCGGGCCGCCAACCCCGTTTGCTTCACCCGATGCGTACGAGTCCGAGATCGATGCCGATGCTCCGCTTGCGGCCACATTCTCTCCAACAAGACCGCCCGTGTATTTCTTGCTCAACGCCTCACCCGTGGCATAGGAATCGGTAATCGTTCCGTTGAGTTCGTTCTCGCCTACGAGACCACCGGCAGCGATCCAGGCGCGGACTGCAAGGCCTTGTGAGTTGGCATGAACGATCGTGCCCCCTTCATTGATGCCGACAAGCCCGCCAACATAGCGTCCCAATTGTATGAAGCCGCTTGCATGCGAATCTTCGATTGTTCCCGACACATTTAGTCCCACGAGTCCGCCGATCTGTCCGACTTCGCGCCGAGCGGCACCTACTTCAGCCGTAGAGAACGAATGCTCGATCATGCCGGCATCGTTATCTCCCACAAGTCCGCCGTAGTTCGCCATATTGGATTCTTGTTCGTCGCGGTCACCGCTGCCAACTTCCCCCGTGGTGTAATCCCAAAAAAGATTTCCGCCATTGTTGAATCCTACCAAGGCGCCCACGTCCCAACCGCCGGTGGCCAGGGCCTTGATCAGTCCGATGTCTCGAATCGTGCCTGATGAGTATCCGAACAGGCCCGAATATCCAGCATGGCCGGTTTCGACAGTCAGGTTGGAAATGGCATTTCCCAGTCCATCGAAGATTCCCGCGAAGCCATCCCCGGTGACATTTCCCATTCCGTCTGTACCGATTGGCACCCAATCGGACGCAGAGGAGGCGTTTAACGAGCGAGCGAGCGCATAGTGGCCCTTAAGCGATGTCGCGCTGTCGTTGACTGCCTGCACCTCCGCCACGCTATCGAGCAAAGTGTAGTCTTTGCCATTTATAACGAGACTGGAATTTACGTTCGAGAATGACACGCTACCACCGTTGTAGTGGAAGGTGCCGCCGGTTCCGCCATTGTCGTTGATCGTAAGGTTCAGATCGCCCTGGCCCTTAATCGTGACCGGATCGTTGAAATGGATAGAGTGGTATGAATCTATCGTCAGTTTGGCAGCCGTCTTCCATGACAATGCTGCGTCGATTTTGATGTCACCGGGGCCAGCGGTGATTTCTCCCGGGCCGCTTGTTCCGGATTTGGTGGTCCTGAGCGTCACGTCGGTTCCCTGGCTGAGCGCCTTGTCGATTGTCTTGGCGGCAGTGAACTTGATTCTGAGGTCATTCGGATCGACGAGCCATGTGCCGCCCTTGCCGGCGTCGATGTGGCCGCCGATGGAGAGCTGCGCGCCAGACGTTTCGATGCTGCCGCCCATGCCGTTGCGGTTTCGGGCGATGAGATCGCCGGTGATCTTTGTCTCACCGTTGTCCGCGATGACCAGGATGTGCGCATTGTGATGCGCGCTGCCTGTGGCTGTGATCGTGCCGCCGGCGAGTGCGTCACTGTCCGTGGCGCGCAGGTGGATGTGTGAGCCGGTGATCGTGCCGGTGGCCTCCACGGCGCTGCCTACGAGCTTCGCTTCGCCGCCCGCTGTGATGCTGCCGCGATTGACGATCTTTGCGTCCGCGCTTCCGAAACGACGCCGATCGTCGTTGAATGCGGTGTTGGAGAGTGCGCCGCTCGATGCGACGAAGGCGCCGCCTGTCACCACGCGCCCGCTGCCGCTGACGATCACGCCGGAGCTGTTCAGCAGATAGATCGACCCTGTCGCATGCAGCGAACCGGCGATGGTGGATAGATTGCCGCCGGTTACGCGGTTCAGCGTCGCGCCGGAGCCGTTGTCGAAGGTCACGCCCTGATGCTTGCCGATAGAGAAGCCCTTCCAGTCGACGATGCCCGTCGTGCTCGATTGCTTCACGGTCAGAGACTGCGCCGCCTTGCCGATCTCGCCCTTGCCGGAAACAAAATGGCCGCCATTCGGCAAGCCGCCCGCATGTGCGGCACTCATGACG
>DATAVW010000109.1:0-29745 GCA_036267515.1 Rhizomicrobium sp. | reverse complement strand
GGCGGGAACGGCCTTCGCCTACCACTCCGGTAACTCCATAAGCTGCCACGGGGCTTTCACACCTACGAACAGCAATGTTTCAGGCCAATCCTCTGGAGGTTCTGGAATCTGCCCCCAATCAAACTTTATGTCCGCGGCTTTGAATGCAGCGGCGATGGTTTCGGCATCTGGGCGGCCTTTTTCGAGCCGCAGCCCAAAGATAACCCCCTTGGTAGTTACAAACGACTGCAACCGGATTTTCCATTTTGCTGTGACGAAAATGACGGCGAAATTCCGTGCGAGCATCATGCTTTCCGGATCGCCGTTGGTATATCCAATTCCTACCGCAGCCCCCCTGTGCTTCGACAACACAAGAGCGAGCATGCTTCGCACCTCTTTCGGTATGCTACGCCAAGCTAGGTTCTTCTTTAGCGTTTCCGCCCTCTCTTCGGCCAAGGCGGCGCGCTCATGTGCTTCGGCAGCAAGTTTATTGGCAGCGGCAACGCGCTCCTCTGAGCGCCGCGTTAGTTCGCCCTCAATCTCTTTGCTTGCTAGGTGGGAGGTGAACTCAAGCACGATGCCAAGAGCAATTAGAGCCGTGCCAAATACGGGCCCCCACGCCTCTGGAAAGGTCTTTCCGTGGCGATTGTGGATTGCGACTGAGAGTTCGACTCCCAATCCAAGCAAGACCATGCAGACGCCAACAAATGCAAAAGCGCCCATCCACTCCCCTGTCCGATGGAGGGAAACATCCGTTTTCTGCATGCCTTTGGCACGACGCTGGCCAAACAAAATCAAACCCATTTGGCAGGTAGTTCTTGCAATCGCTGCAATCTTTTTAGGCACGCTCATTCCGTTCATTCCCGACATCGTGGGCTTGTTCAAATGAGAATGACAACTGACGCGGCATGGCCCCCTCTTGCGCTTCCTGAAGCGCCTGCCAGCCGTCGCGCTTCAGCATCCTGCTATTGCTTCCCCGAAGATATCAGGGTTCTGCCGATTGTTATATTTGAACTGACATTCGGCAACGTAGAGCGGGAGATATTTGGCGGAGACTTGGTGAAAGGTCCCGATGATGGACCGCTTTACGAGGCTCCAGAACCCTTCAATGGTCTGTGTGTGGATGGCGCCAAGGACGTATTGGCCCCGCGCGTGGTCAATGAAGCCGTGCGGAAACTCGCCGCCAAGATGCTTATAGCCGACCCACTTATCCGTACAGACAAGGCTAACGTCGGTCGAAACGCTTTCACGGATGAACCGCCGCAGCGTGTCCGCTGTCACATCTGCCACGACGCGGGCCACCACGTTCCCCTTTCGGCTGACAGCGCCTGCGACAATGGCCTTACCTGTGCCGCCTGTACCACCACCACCACCGCGCTTGTCCTTGTGACGGTTCTTGGCCTTGCCGCCGATGAAAGTTTCGTCCACCTCGACAATGCCCATGAGTTTCTGGAATTGCTTGTCCTGCAACGCCACGCGAATGCGCATGCACATATACCAAGCGGTTTTGTAGGAGCCGAAGCCCATGAAGCGTTGCACCTGCATGGCACTAACGCCCTTCTTGGCCGTCAGCATCAGGTGAATGACGCGAAACCACTTTCGCAGATCGACATTCGTGTTCTCGAAAATCGTGCCGGTGATGTCGGAGAAGCGATAAGCGCCGCCCTGACGGCAATCTGGACATTCCCAATGCCATTTGCGGCTGGGGAGCGCGTAAGCCTTTGTGGAACCGCAGCGGGGGCAATGGACCCCATCGGGCCAGCGGTTCTGGGTGAGGTAAGCGTCGCAAGCATCCTCATCTGGGAAGGCTTTTTCCCATTGGGCATTGCTCATCATCGGGATTGGCTTGGGCTGTTTCCTGCGGGCCATGACGACTTCCCTCTCAATCTGGAAGGAAATTACCATGCCTAGTATCATCCGTCAAGAGGGGGATAGTCGCCCTAGTCAGGACAGCACCCGAGGCGCGGGTCGTTTCCATTCGCGAGGAAAAGGGCGTAAGCGGGAAAGAACACTACGATGCCGGCCGTCAACACCCAGAAATTCACCCAGGCTAACGGCGGCGACAATGTTTGCGGCGTTAATGCATAGAACGTCCCGCACAACGCCATCGTCGCCCAGCCGACGAGATTGAGATGGACGTGCATGCCTGCATAGGCCGCGTTGCCACCGCTCGCCATGTTCATTCCGATGGCTCCGCCAAAAAACAGGCACAGAAGCCCCATGGCAAAGAAAGCAGCGGACACGCGCGGCATGATGCCCCTCCAGAATCCCTTCGCAGCGGTTCTAACGCTTGTGCGACGAGTTTTCGAGAGCGCTAACTTTCCACACGACCGAAGACGGTTTCGAACGCGCCCCTCAGGGCCGCATCGACTTGGGTCATTGAAACGTTGACGCCCAGGGCATCGAGGCTGGTCACGCCGTGTTCGCGCACACCGCAAGGCACGATGCCGGAGAAATGCGAGAGGTCTGGCGCCACGTTCAGGGCGATGCCGTGAAACGTCACCCAGCGGCGCACACGCACGCCGATGGCGGCGATTTTGTCCTCGCGTCCGTTCTGCTGCAGAACCCAGATGCCCACCCGATCGGTGCGGCGTTCGCCCTTCACGCCCAATACAGCCAGCGTGCGGATCAGCCATTCTTCCAACTCGCGCACAAAGGCGCGCACATCGGGCTTGCGGCGCTTGAGATCGAGCATGAGATAGACCACGCGCTGGCCGGGACCATGATAGGTGAGCTGGCCGCCGCGGCCCGTCTTGAACACCGGAAAGCGGGCGTCGATGAGGTCGCCCGGATTGGCGCTGGTGCCGGCCGTGTAGATGGACGGGTGTTCCACCAGCCACACCAACTCGTTCGCGCGCCCCGCTGCGATGGCGTCGGCCCGCTCTTCCATGAACCTTACCGCCTCCGGGTAGGGCAGGAGCCCCGGTCGCACACGCCACTCCGGCGCCAATCCGGCGGTTGGGGCTGTGCGAGCTAGAGCCACATTCATACGGTTCAGATGGACCTGCCGCGGCACAGCGTCAATCTCCGAAGCGCGGACGGGTGCGCTTCACATCCCGGACCGGCTCTGCTAGATGCCGCGCACCTGCGGTCGTGGCGGAACGGTAGACGCGCTAGCTTGAGGTGCTAGTGGGGCAACCCGTGGAAGTTCGAGTCTTCTCGACCGCACCACTTAAAAAATAAACCACTGCAATCCTTACATTATCCGGCCAGACTCCCGCACCTTGGCCTAGGTGCGGGAATAGGATGTTCAACACGATCATCCGCATCCAAAGAAGTTTTCTTGCGCCGGAATTTGCGGGTGCACAGCGCCGCCATTTGCGACCACTTCATTCGCGTTTTTTAACGCGTAGAGAAACAGCCCCCGGTTGATTCAAAAAGTCGCGTATCAATCGCGTTGAATCGATCATCCGTGTACGGACTCGAACACGTCGGGCAGGGACCCGAGCCGCCCGCCTGGTCGCCTCTTTTGCGAGTCGCAACGGACTCTCCGTGAATCAAACTTTTGAATCGCAACGGCGCACCGACGCCACGTTGCAAGGTCGTGGCTATTATCTAGTTGAACCAAATAAATAATTAGCGATGTTTCGTGTTGCCGCTGTCATAAACAAGCGGTAACGCTTCCCACCATGAATGTCGGGGTGCCTTGAAGGCGGTCGCGGCGATAGTGCTGCGGGCCGAAATCAAAAGAAAATGGGGATCAAACTCATGAAATCGCTTGTCATGCTTTGTGCAACAGGAGCCCTCTCCTTGCTTGCGACCCTTCCAGCGGCATACGCTGGTACCAAGACGATCAACAACAATACATCGGATACAATTAAGGTCTTCCTTATCGAGCGGGACACGGATTGTTCGACGAATGCTGGCAAGGTGCACGTAAAAATTAAGCCAAATTCTTCGGCCAATATCGACTACCCGGCAGAATTCATCAACGCCGTGACGATTTCGCTGGAAGACGCCTCGACGGCGAGTACGGCGAAAGAAACCTTGGCATGTACCGCTCAGGGCGATGTCGGTACGCTCGACAACGCGTTCAACGGGAATTCGATATTCGAAATCGGGTTTGCGCCCTTCGGGATCACGTTCTCCGCTCATAACTGACCTGATGCGCCGCCGATGTTTGCGTTGGCGGCGCATATTCTGACACCAGCGTGTTGCACGACTCCCGCACTGGCGCAGGTAGGGAGTGCTGGCGCTGCTATTTGCGACGGGGATTGCGCTTTGGCCTGTTCGGTTTTGGCCGCTCTAGTTTGGCGCTCCGCTTCGCGTCCGGCGCAGGCTTCTGCAAATCCGGCCGCAACCCCTTAGACATCCCATGCCGAATATGCTGGCGCGTCGTAGGCGTTAAATAAAATCATTGCTTGGTGTAGGCGTACTTCGCCCCTGAGCCCATGGTTGTTCCAATCAAAATTTTTCCGATGGGCACTACGCCCTTGAAATTCCCCGATTGTGGGACAATTCTCGACCGCACCAATTTCTCGCGCGTTGGGCCGAAGAGTTCCCGCTCCGCTGCGCTGGTGGCGAGAGCGCCGGAATGAAGGCCAACATGTCGCTAGGATACATTGGCTGGGCGCTGATTGGCATGGCGGGGTATTCGCTCACCACGCTTTTTATGAAGCTCGCCATGCGCGCCGGCGCAGCATCCAGTTTCACCGTGCTGATCGTGGCCGTCTCCATCGTGTTCGCCAGTACCATTCTGATGGTGACGATTCGGGACGAGTGGGGCGTCTTGTCGTCTCAGCTGGGCGGGCGGGCCATGCTGTGGTCCTGCGCGACTGGCATCGTGCTGGCAATTGCCGTCATCTCGTTGTTCCGCGCCTTGTCATTTGGGCCCGCCAGCGTGGTGGTACCGATCTACGGCATGTTCATCGTTGGCGGCGCGATCCTGGGCCTTGTCTTCCTTCACGAGCCACTCACCTGGCGGAAGGCCGCCGGAATTGCCGCGGCAGTACTGGGCGTGTATCTCATCGCTGGCTAGTTCCAGGCGGCGCCGCATGATCCCGAATTCGTACCCCACCCTGAATTTCGATCTCGGCGATACCGTCGATCTGCTGCGCGACACGGTGCGCAGCTTCACATCCGACCACATCGCGCCGATGGCCGACGAGATCGACCGCAGCAACATCTTCCCGCGCGAACTGTGGCCGCAAATGGGACAACTCGGCCTCCACGGCATCACGGTGGAGGAAGAGTGGGGCGGGGCAGGGCTTGGCTACCTCGCGCATTGCGTGGCGATGGAGGAGATCAGCCGCGGCTCGGCTTCCATCGGCCTTTCGTACGGCGCGCATTCCAATCTTTGCGTCAATCAGATTAGCCGCAACGGCGATGACGAACAGAAGCTTCGCTATCTGCCGAAGCTGATTTCCGGCGAGCATGTGGGCGCACTCGCCATGAGCGAGCCGAACGCCGGCTCCGATGTCGTGTCCATGCGGCTGCGGGCAACGAAACACGGCGATCGCTACGTGCTGAACGGCACCAAAATGTGGATCACCAACGGCCCGCAGGCCGATACCTTGGTGGTCTATGCCAAGACCGATCCGGCAGCTGGCCAGCGCGGCATCACCGCCTTCATTATCGAAAAAGACATGAAAGGTTTCAGCACCGCGCAGAAACTGGACAAGCTCGGGATGCGCGGCAGCGACACCAGCGAGCTCATCTTCGAAGATTGCGAAGTGCCGGAAGAGAACGTGCTGGGCGGCGAGAGCAATGGCGCGCGTGTGCTGATGAGTGGCCTCGATTACGAGCGCGCTGTGCTGGCGGCGGGCAGCATCGGCATCATGCAGGCCTGCATGGATGTGGTGATGCCCTACCTGCACGATCGCAAGCAGTTCGGCCAGCCCATTGGCTCCTTTCAGCTGATGCAGGGCAAGATCGCCGATATGTATGTGACGCTGTCCTCTGCGCGCGCGTATGTGTATGCGGTGGCGCAGGCGTGCGACCGCGGCGAAACCACGCGCAAGGATGCCGCGGGCGCCATTCTGTTTGCGGCGGAAAAAGGCGTGTGGATGGCGCTTGAGGCGATCCAGTGCCTGGGCGGCAACGGCTACATCAACGATTTCCCCACCGGGCGCCTGTTGCGCGACGCCAAGCTCTACGAAATCGGCGCCGGCACCAGCGAAATCCGCCGCTGGCTCATCGGCCGCGAACTGTTCGAAGAGACGGTTTGACGAAAGGCCCTGGAGGCACGATATGAGGGGCTGATCCCATCCTTTCCGAAAGGCCTGCCCGCATGTCCACCGACATTGTTATTCTTTCCGCCGCCCGCACCCCCATGGGCGGCTTCCAGGGCGAGCTGACGGGCAGCACGGCACCGCAGCTTGGCGCCACCGCCATCAAGGCTGCCGTCGAGCGGGCCGGCCTCAAGCCCTCCGATATCCAGGAAACCATCATGGGATGCGTGCTGCCGGCCGGCCTCGGCCAGGCCCCGGCCCGCCAGGCAGGCCGTTACGCCGGGCTGCCCGACGGGGTGCCCGCCACCACGGTCAACAAGGTGTGCGGCTCGGGCATGAAGGCGGTGATGCTGGCCGCGGACGAACTCAAGACCGGAGAGGCGGACATCATCGTCGCCGGCGGCATGGAGAGCATGACCAACGCCCCCTACCTGCTGGCGAAGGCGCGGGGCGGCTACCGTCTCGGCCATCAGCAGATCTACGACCACATGTTCCTCGACGGGTTGGAGGACGCCTACGAGCACAAGGCCATGGGCGTCTACGCCGAGGATGCGGCCAGGCACTACCAGTTTTCGCGCCAGGATCAGGATGCCTACGCGACGGAATCGCTGATGCGCGCCAAGCGGGCGCAGGAAGACGGTTCCTTCGCCGACGAAATCGTGGCGGTCATCGTGCCCTCGCGAAAAGGCGACGTGGAGGTCAAAGAAGACGAACAGCCGAAGAAGGCCGATCCCGCCAAGATCCCCACCTTGAAGCCGGCGTTCGCGAAAGATGGCACAGTGACGGCCGCGAACTCCTCCTCAATTTCGGACGGCGCGGCGGCACTGGTGCTGGCGCGCGCCGATGTGGCGAAGGAAAAGGGCCTGAAGCCCATCGCCCGCATCGTGGCGCAGGCGAGTCACGCGCGCGAGCCGAAATGGTTCACCGCCGCACCCGTGGGCGCCATCGAGAAGGTGCTGAAGAAGGCGGACTGGAAGAAGGAAGACGTCGATCTCTTCGAGATCAACGAAGCCTTCGCCAATGTCGCGATGATCGCGATGAAGGAGCTGGGCCTGCCGCGCGACAAGGTGAATGTGAATGGCGGCGCCTGCGCGCTCGGCCATCCCATCGGCGCGTCTGGGGCGCGGTTACTAGTGACCTTGTTGAATGCGCTGAAAAAGCGCGGGCTGAAGCGCGGCGTGGCTTCGCTCTGCATCGGCGGCGGCGAAGCCACTGCCGTCGCCGTGGAGATGCTGTGACATGAACCCGCTGCAGCAACTGTTGAAGTTCCTCTCGCATCTCGATTCGCTCGGCGCCGGTTACGTGCTGAGTTCGGATGCCGACGCCGTGATTGTCCTGGTGCGGACGGATGAGGGCATCCACGAGGTCTCGTTTTTCGGCGATGGCACGATCGAGATCACCACGTTCACGGCAGAGGAAGATTCGGAGAGCGTGAATTTCACCGAGCTGCTCGAAAGCTTCACCGGCGACACCGGCCAGCCGAATTAGCCTTTAACGCTTGAACTACCCGATTGTCATCCCCGGCGAGCGCGCGCCAGCAGTGCGCGCGAGGTAAGGGGACCCCGGTATCGACACAGGCCCTGGCTTTCCGATTTTGCCGAATCCCTTCTAACATTGGTTGGACCCGGCCACCTGGGTCCCCTTCCCCTCGCGAAGCTTACGCTTCGCTCGGCCGGGGATGACAGCAAGGGGAATGCAAAGTGCCCGCAATCAAATCCACCATCTCCCCCAACTCGCCCGCCTTTAAGGCCAATGCAGAGGCGATGGGGAAGCTTGTCGACCAGTTGAAGGAGAAGATGGCGCGCGCCGCACTCGGCGGCGATGAGAAGAGTCGAAAGCGCCACACCGATCGCGGCAAGCTGTTGCCGCGCGAGCGGGTGGAGCGGCTGATCGATCCCGGCTCGCCGTTTCTGGAGCTGTCGCCGCTCGCCGCCAACGCCATGTATGAGGGTGACATTCACGCCGCTGGCATCATCACCGGCATCGGCCGCGTCGAGGGGCGCGAATGCGTCATCGTCTGCAATGACGCCACCATCAAGGGCGGCACCTATTATCCCATCACCGTGAAGAAGCATTTGCGCGCGCAGGAGATCGCGCAGCAGAACCGGTTGCCCTGCCTCTATCTGGTCGACAGCGGCGGCGCGAACCTGCCGAACCAGGCGGAGATCTTTCCGGACCGCGAGCATTTCGGCCGCATCTTCTTCAACCAGGCGAACATGAGCGCGGCCGGCATTCCGCAGATCGCCAGCGTCATGGGCTCCTGCACGGCGGGCGGCGCGTATGTGCCGGCCATGAGCGACGAAACCATCATCGTGAAAGGGCAGGGCACCATCTTCCTCGCCGGGCCGCCGCTGGTGAAAGCCGCCACCGGCGAAGTGGTGACGGCGGAGGAACTGGGCGGCGCCGATGTGCACGCGAAAATCTCCGGCGTCGCCGACCACTACGCCAACGACGACACCCACGCGCTCGCCATCGCGCGGCGCATCGTTTCACATCTGAATGTCGAGAAGCATCCGAACATTCCGCTGCGTGAGCCGCGCGCGCCTACTTATGACACGTCAGAACTCAACGGCATCGTGCCGCAATCGCTGATGACGCAATACGACGTGCGCGAGGTGATCGCGCGATTGGTAGACGGTTCGGAGCTCGACGAATTCAAGAAGACCTACGGCACCACGCTCGTCACCGGCTTTGCGCATATCAAAGGCATGCCCGTGGGCATCATCGCCAACAACGGCATCCTGTTTTCAGAAAGCGCCATGAAGGCGGCGCATTTCATCGAGCTGTGCTGTCAGCGCCGCATTCCGCTGCTGTTCCTGCAGAACATCGCGGGCTTCATGGTGGGCCGAAAGTACGAGGCAGGCGGCATCGCCAAGGACGGCGCCAAGATGGTGACGGCGGTGGCGTGCGCGCAAGTGCCCAAGATCACGCTGATCATCGGCGGCAGTTACGGCGCAGGAAATTACGGCATGTGCGGCCGCGCCTATTCGCCCCGCTTTCTCTTCACCTGGCCCAATTCGCGCATCAGCGTGATGGGCGGCGAGCAGGCGGCTTCTGTGCTCGCCACCGTGCATCGCGACGCCGACAAATGGAGCTCGGCGCAGGCGGAAGCCTTCAAGGCGCCGATCCGCCAGAAATACGAAGACGAAGGCAATCCGTACTACGCCACCGCGAGGCTGTGGGACGACGGCATCATCGCCCCGGCCGATACGCGGCGTGTGCTGTCCCTCGCACTCTCCGCCTGCCTCAACGCGCCAATACGCGACACCAAATTCGGTGTGTTTAGGATGTAGCGAGATGGCTGTGCCAGCAACCTTGGTAACCTTTCTGCGAACAATGACCGGAAGAACATTCCTGTTGTTGTGCATCATGACAGCTATGGCATTGGGCTATCTCTGGATGAAAGGCGGCGCAGCAGGTCAACTAACGGGGCGATTGATCTTGTGTTGGCAGGTCCTGCTGTGTGCGGCTATTGGTGGCGATTTTTGGCGGGTCAATCTTCTACCCAGTGTTTTTATTTTAGGGCTACTGCCGTGGTATCGACAGCCGCCATTTATGTCGTGTCACCACACAAAGTTATAGGTGCTGACGAAATCGAATTTAGTGGCCGGCTTGATGCTGTGCCGCTGATGGTCATGGTGTGGGTTCTGGGTCTAACTTGTAGATGGGCGACCAAGCGGTCTGTCCGGCAAGCGTGCTGACTGAAAACCAGATACCGCTCCCTTTCTTCGTCATTGCCCGGCTTGTCCGGGCAACCCATTTTTTCCTTGAAGACAAATTGGGTCGCCCGCATAAAGCGGGCGATGATGGTGGTTTGGAGATACGTTGGTCCGGAACGGTTTGGCGTTAGTTCTTAAACGGATTGCGGATGGTTAGTCCTTCGATGCGTTGGGCGTGCTGCAGGTCTTCGCTGTAGAAAGTGCGGCAGCCGGCCTCCAGCGCGCTTGCCAGCAGCATCGAATCGTAAATCGAGAACCGATACCGCTCGGCGATATCCAGGCCCCGCTCATGTGTGCGGAGATCGGCAACTCGGACCGCGCAAAGCTGGCAAATATCGAATAACTTCGCGCGCGTTTCGTCCATCGAGCGGCCCAACTTGCGCGTGGCTACGGCAGCGAATTCATCCAGCACCTGAACGCTGACCGTGCCGCCTTGCGCCAGCAATTCGCCTGCCCGCTGTCTCTTGGGCGGATCGTTGGATACGATGTAGAGGAGGACGTTCGAATCGAAGAAGTCAGCCGCGCTCATGCGCGGCGGCGCTTCGGGCGCACCTGCGATTCATCGAGACGCCAGCCACGTTCATGCGCTTCCTCACGGTCAAACTTGTAACCGGGAGGGAGCGGCCAGTTCGTCGCCAGTAACCTTTTCAGCGCTTCCTCACGCGCATTGTCCCGCGAGACGGCGATCTTGTCGTTCACCTGACGCATGAGTTTGACCTCATCGCCTTCTTTCAAGCCAAGTTCGTCGACCAGCTTCTTGGGAAGGCGAATGGCGAGGCTGTTGCCCCATTTGGCGACCCGCATGGCCAATCTCTGATAATATACGTCACAGAATGTATATCATTGGCGGCGCGAATTCAATGAGTCGCCAATCACTCCGCGTCGTTATGCGGGCGACCCAATTTTCTTCTCATGAAAGCGAAAATGGGTCACCCCGATCGCGCTGTTTCGCGCGACCGGGTGATGACGTGCTTTGATTGTGTCCGAGAAGCCGCCGCCTCTACTGGCAGCTTGGCGCGACCTTCAGCAGCTCCACGCTGAACACCAGCGGTGTGTTGGGCGGAATTTTATCCCCACCCGCGCCTGCCGGCCCATAAGCGAGGTCGGATGGAATGGTCAGCTCCCACGTGTCGCCCACATGCATCAGCTGCAATGCCTCGGTCCAGCCGGGGATCACGCCGTTCACCGGGAACGAGATCGGGTGGCCGGGCGGCGACTGGTCGAACACGCGGCCGTCGATGAAGGTGCCCTTGTAGTTGACGGTGACGCAATCGGTGCTGCCCGGCTTCTGCGCATTCTTGCCCTTGCTGCTGATGGGTTTGTACTGCAGCCCGCTGGCCGTTACGTGCACGCCCGGCTTCTTTGCATTGGCCTTGAGGTAATCGCTGTTGGCGTCGGCCAGCGCTGAGGCCGTCATCAGGGCCGAGGCAAGCACGGCAAGGGTCATCATCCGCATGGGGGTCTGCTCCGAAATGGCGGGGGTTTGTGCCACAGACATTCTGCAGATGCGATAGCGTCGCTCAACGGGCTTTGTGTTCCCCACCGCGCGGCGAAAAAGCATTTGCGATCAGGGTCGAAAATAAATTCATTCTCCACCGCATGTTCGGCCTTACAATCGGGCGCATGGAAAAGCACACGCTGGATTCCCTCTTCTCGTCATGGCCGCCTCGGCGCGCGGCCGCGACGGATGGGGCGGGGGATACCCCCTTCAATTTTCAGAGGTTCGAATGGGAACTTTGGAGGCTCGAAGGGGGAGGGGCGTGCGATTTTCTGCCAAACAAAACGAACAATTCTGGCGTGCGGGGGGAGGGGTACCCAGTTTCGTGAAAACAACCTCAGAGCATTTAAGTCGGCGGATCAATGGTTTGGCGGAGTGCAATGTTCTCTAAGCTGCTCATAGCCAATCGGGGCGAGATTGCGGTGCGGGTGATGCGCACCGCCAAGCGGCTCGGTGTCTCCACCGTGGCCGTCTGTTCCGATGCCGATGCCCACGCGCTACACGTGGCCATGGCGGATGAGGCGGTGCGCATCGGCCCGCCGCCGGTGCGCGAAAGCTACCTGAAGGCCGATGCCATCCTCGCCGCCGCCAGGCAGACGGGCGCGGAAGCCATTCATCCCGGCTACGGCTTCCTCTCCGAGAATGCGGAGTTCGCGGAGGCCTGCGCGGCGGCTGGCATCGTGTTCGTTGGCCCGCCCCCGTCCGCCATTCGCGCCATGGGGCTCAAAGATCGGGCCAAGGCGCTGATGGCCGAAGCGGGCGTGCCGGTGGTGCCCGGCTATCTGGGCGAAGACCAGTCACCCAAACGGCTTGCGGAGGAAGCAGATCGCACCGGCTATCCCGTGCTCATCAAAGCGGTGGCAGGCGGCGGCGGCAAGGGCATGCGCCGCGTCGATGCGAATGGGGAGTTTGCATCCGCGCTGGAGGGCGCCAGGCGCGAAGCGGCGTCGGCTTTCGGCGACGATCGCGTGCTGATCGAAAAGTATGTGACCCGCCCGCGGCACATTGAGATGCAGGTGTTCGCGGACAAACACGGCAACGCCATGCATCTGTTCGAGCGAGACTGTTCGCTGCAGCGCCGCCATCAGAAGGTGATCGAAGAGGCGCCAGCGCCCGGCATGCCGCCAGCGATGCGCGCGCGGATGGGCGAGGCGGCGGTGAAGGCGGCGCAAGCGGTGGGCTACTCCGGCGCCGGCACCGTGGAGTTCATCGCCGACGCATCCGAGGGACTGAAGGCCGACCGCTTCTGGTTTATGGAAATGAACACGCGATTGCAGGTGGAGCATCCGGTGACGGAAGCGATCACCGGGCTCGATCTGGTGGAGTGGCAGCTGCGCGTGGCTTCGGACGAGAAATTGCCATTGGCGCAGGATGCGATCCGGCTGAACGGACATGCGGTGGAGGCACGACTGTATGCGGAAGATCCGCAGCACGATTTCCTGCCCTCCACCGGCGCCTTGGAGCGCTTGCATCTGCCGGAAAATATGGTGCGGGTGGATTCCGGCGTGCGCGAAGGCGATGCGGTGACGCCGTTCTACGATCCGATGATTGCCAAAGTGATTGCACATGCGGATACCCGCGACGCGGCGGCGGCAAAACTCGCGCACGCATTGGAAGAAGCGCAGATCGCCGGCCTGCGCAGCAATAACGCCTTCCTCATCCGTGCACTGAAGCATCCCGACTTTATTACCGGCGAGATCGACACCGGATTCATTCCACGCCATCAGGCCGAGCTCATCCCGCCGAAATCCGATCCGCCGGACCATGTGCTTGCACAAGCCGCACTGTTCCTCGTTCAGGAGCGCGAGCGCGCACACCGCTCAACCGATCCCTGGGATCGCGATGACGGATTCCGCCTTGTCGGCGATGCGGGTGAGACAATCGACTTCATGGTGAGCGGCAACCGAAAATCAGTGCAATTGATCCATCGCCGTGGTGGCGGGCTCGATGTGGTCGGGGAACGCACTGTCACCGCAACGCACGTGAATGCCGTGCAGCTGAAGTCCGGCGACATTGCTGTATTCGACCACGGGGAAACCTGGACGTTACCGATCTACGATCCGTTTGCGGCCGCGGACGAGCAGGGCGGCGCGGCCGACCGGATCACCGCACCAATGCCAGGAAAAGTCATTCAGGTGTTGGTACGGCCGGGTGAAACAGTGAAGCGGGGACAGCCGCTCGCCGTGCTGGAAGCCATGAAAATGGAACACACGCTGTCGGCCTCAGCCGATGCGCTGGTGGCAACCGTCGATGTGTCACCCGGCGATCAGGTGAACGAAGGCGCGGTGATCGTCCGCTTTGCGAAAGAAAAATCCGAAGCGGCATGACCTTGCATCTTATCAAGCTCTGCGTGGGCTGCGATTCCATCGAAGACCTCGCTGAGTGGCAGCAGCGCCGTCTTGCGGAGTTGAAAAAGAAACGCAAGCCGCTGGAGCTGATTCACGTCACCCGCATGACACCGAAGCGGGCTGACGAATTGTTGAAGGGCGGCTCGCTCTATTGGGTGATCAAGGGCCAGATCGCCGTGCGGCAGCGGCTGCTCGACCTCCGCGCCGTGACGAAGGGCGGTTTGCCCCATTGTGGGCTGGTGTACGAGCCGAAGCTGGTTCACGTCATCCCGCGCTATTGCCGCCCGTTCCAGGGCTGGCGCTATCTCGCGGCCGAGAACGCTCCAACCGACGCCCATATGATCAAAGGCGGCAAACACCTACCGCCGCAACTCCGCGCCGAACTTGCCGCGCTCGGCTTGTTGTGACCTAGACGGCCAAATTGTCGATCAGGCGGGTGATGCCGATCTTGGCGGCCGCGAGAACACGGGCCGGGCGGCTGGGGCTTTCGATTGGTGCAAGCGTTTCCGCATCGCGAACGGCAACGTAATCGACCGATGTGAAACCAGCGCGGAGCAGGGCTTCCCGGCCAATGCTTTCGGCAGAAGTGATGGGGCTTCTGTCCTGAACCTGTTTCGCAACATCGTGGAGTACAACGTTGAGCTGGCTGGCAATTTTGCGTTCTTCGGGAGAAAGGTAGGCGTTGCGGGAGGACATGGCGAGGCCGTCCGGCTCTCGGACCGTTTCACCGGACATAATGTCGATGGGCAGGCCAAGATCGGCAGTCAGTCGGCGGACGACCAGCAGCTGCTGATAGTCCTTCTCGCCGAAAGAGGCTTCGTCCGGCATGACAGCAACCAGAAGCTTGGCAATCACTGTCGCCACGCCGGAAAAGAAATGCGGCCGGAAATCGGATTCGAGCCCCAGCGCTGGGCCGGCCACTTCGATACGGGTGGCGAAGCCGTCCGGATACATCTCACCAACCGAAGGCGCGAAAATCACATCGGCCAAGCCCGCCAGTTTCGCGCAATCGGACTCGAATGTCCTCGGGTACCGGGTGAAGTCCTCGTTGGGTCCGAACTGCGCCGGGTTCACGAAAACACTGACGACGGTGGCCCCGCAGCGCGCCTTGGTCTCGCGCACAAGGCTCAGATGGCCTTCGTGCAACGCGCCCATAGTCGGCACCAGCCCGATGCGTTGGCTGGCTTTGCGGGAGGCCGCAAGTCGAGCCCGCAACTCCGCGATAGTGCTGACGATTTCCGGCCTTTCGCCCATGCCGCGACATTAGCGTGAAGAGATGCTCAAGGGCTAGAATTCCGCTCCCAATTCCAGCACACAACCCCGCATGAATGCTCTTCGAAAAGCCATTTCCGATGCCTTCCTCGCTGACGAGGACACCTTCGTCGGACAGCTGATTCCCCATGCCCGCCTTACCCCCGCCGAACGCGCCGCCACCGAATCCCTTGCCCGCGAACTCGTCACCCGTATTCGCAGCAACAAGGACCAGCGCAGCGGTATCGACGCCTTCACCCAGGAATACGCGCTCTCCAGCGAAGAAGGTGTGGTGCTGATGTGCCTGGCCGAGTCGCTGCTCCGCGTCCCCGATGCCGCCACCGCCGACCGCCTGATCCGGGACAAGATCGGCTCGGGCGATTGGGCGAGCCATATGAACAAATCGGACTCACTGTTCGTCAACGCATCCACTTTCGGGCTGATGCTGACGGGGCGTGTTCTGGACCTTGAGGAGACCGCGCGATGGGATCTTCAGGGCATCTGGAAAAAGCTGGTGTCGCGCTCTGGCGAACCGGTGATCCGCAATGCGGTGACCTACGCCATGCGCATTCTCGGGCGGCAATTCGTGCTGGGCCGCACCGTCGAGGAAGCGCTCAAGCGGGCGCGCGAATATGCGGACAAAGGCTACCGTTTTTCCTTCGACATGCTGGGAGAGGCCGCCTACACCCGGCACGATGCCGCGCGCTATTACGCATCGTACCGCGACGCGCTTGAGGCCATTGCGCATGCGTTCCCGGATCGCGGCGAGTCTGTGTTCGAGCGGCCCAGCATTTCGGTGAAACTGTCGGCCCTGCATCCCAGATACGAATGGATCAAACGCCAGCGCATCATGACCGAGCTGTTGCCGCAGCTTGTGATGCTGGGAGCACAGGCGCGCACGGCGAATCTCGCGCTGACCATCGATGCCGAAGAAGCCGAGCGACTGGATCTCATGCTCGATGTGTTCGAGATGATGGGTGAAGCGAGCGAACTGCGCGGCTGGAGCGGATTAGGGCTTGCGGTGCAGGGCTATCAAAAGCGCGCGCTGCCGGTGATTGCGTGGCTAGCCGATCTCGCCAGACGGCAGGACCGGCGCATTCCGGTGCGGCTGGTAAAGGGCGCCTATTGGGACACCGAAATCAAACGCGCGCAGGAACTGGGGCTTTCCGATTACCCTGTGTTCACGCGCAAGGCGGCGACGGACGCCTCATATCTGGCCGCTGCGCGAGCGTTGCTGGCGGCGGGGGACGCGATCTACCCGCAATTCGCCACGCATAATGCGCACACCCTGGCAGCGGTGCAGGTTTTCGCGAACGGCCGCGCGGATTTCGAATACCAGCGCCTGCACGGCATGGGTGAATCCCTGCACGAACTGTATCGCGAGATCGGGAAATCGCGGGCAGGGGGTGGAACGCGCATTTATGCGCCCGTCGGCACGCACGAAGATCTGCTTGCCTATTTGGTGCGGCGACTACTCGAGAACGGTGCCAACACGTCGTTTGTCAATCGGCTCGCGGACGAAGACGCGCCGATCGAGGACATCATCGCGGATCCGGTGGAGCGGCTGCTGGCAAAACATCCCTATCGAAACCCTCACATTCCGAAGCCCATCGATCTGTTGCCCGATCGGAAGAATTCGTCCGGCTTCCTGTGGAGCGACCCGGCTGTCGCATCGCCGATCAGGGAAGCAATGCTCGCTAGCTTGCGGGTGCCGCAGGCCGCCGGGCCGATTATCTCCGGCAAGGAACCGGCACACCCAAGACATCCGGTATTCGATCCCTCCGATCGCACGCGCCAGATCGGTGAAGTGTCCGAAGTCACCGATGATGACGTGAAGTCTGCCCTCGAAGCGGCATGCCGCTCCCACCATGAATGGGATTCACTGGGCGGCGACGCGCGGGCCAAAATCCTTGAACGTGCCGCCGATCTGTTCGAAGAGAACCGCTCGCACCTGATGGCGATTGCTGTGCGGGAAGGCGGCAAGACGCTGCCGAATGCGCTCGGCGAAGTGCGAGAGGCAGTGGATCTGCTACGCTATTACGCGCATCAGGCGCGCGCTAAATTCGAGCAGCCCCTTCAGCTGCCTGGTCCCACCGGTGAATCCAACGAGCTGATGCTGCACGGCCGCGGGCCGTTCTTTTGTGTGGCGCCGTGGAATTTTCCCCTGGCGATTTTCAGCGGTCAGGTGGCAGGGGCTCTTGCTGCCGGCTGTACCGTGCTCGCCAAACCGGCGGAGCGCACGCCGCTGATCGCCGCCGCCGCCATCCGACTGATGCATCAGGCGGGCGTGCCGGGCGAGGCGCTGCATTTGCTCCCGGGTCGGGGCTCGAAAATCGGTCGCATCGTGTTGTCGGACAATCGTTTGGCCGGCGTGGCATTCACCGGCTCGACCGAAACCGCCATCACCATCAACCGGGCACTTGCCGCGCGCGATGGTGCGCTGCCCGCCTTTGTCGCCGAAACCGGCGGCATGAATGCCATGATCGTGGATTCCACCGCGCTGCCCGAACAGGTGGCGCGCGATGTGAACGCCTCCGCCTTCGACAGCGCCGGCCAGCGCTGCAGCGCGCAGCGTGTGCTGTTCCTGCAGGAAGACACCGCCGACAAGATGCAGGAGATGATCCTGGGTGCGATGGATGAGCTGAAACTCGGCGATCCCTTTGAGCTGTCCACCGACATCGGCCCGGTAATTGACGAAAACGCACGCACCGGCTTGCAAGAGCACGCGGACAAGATGACGCGCGAGGCCAAGCTGCTGCGCAAGTTAGCGGTGGATGCGTCGCTGGCCAACGGTGTGTTCTTCCCACCGCATGTCTTCGCCATCGATTCCATCGGCCAGCTGAAACGCGAGGTGTTCGGGCCGATCCTGCACATCGTGCACTATTCGGCGGACCGGCTGGCGGATGTGTGCGATGCGATCAACGCCACTGGCTATGGGCTCACGCTCGGCATCCACAGCCGCATCGACGAAACCGCAAAATTCATCCGTGACCGTGTGCAGGTGGGCAACGTGTATGTGAACCGCAACCAGATCGGCGCGGTGGTGGGGGTGCAGCCCTTCGGCGGCGAGGGGCTCTCCGGCACCGGGCCCAAGGCCGGCGGTCCGCATTACCTGCTGCGATTCGCGCTGGAACGCACATACACCGTCAACACCACCGCCGCCGGCGGCAACGCCTCGCTTCTCGCCGGCGGCGCCGGCGATGGGATTTAAATGGGAAAGCGGTTTGGGCTCGATGCAGGTGAGATTCGGTCTCTGGCACCAGGCCACGGCTCTTGCATTGCGTCTGATCGGATCACCGTAGACGGTAAGCCCGTCGGCTACATGTATCGCGAGAAGCCAAACGACACTCTGGATAGCGGCTGGAGGTTTTTTGCTGGCGATGAATCTGAGGAATACACAGGACGACCAGCGAACTTCGAACTGTACGACGTGAATACGATAGCGAACTACGAACCTGCAATTGTCGTCCTGCTAAATGCGCCCGTTGGAAGTGCCTACATGCGTGACGGCTCCGGAAGGTTTGCTCCAGCCAACCAATGAAAAGCAGACGCGCCTAGAGGCGCTGGGTGAAGTCCATTCGCTGGTGCAGGATGCGGACCACATCGACTGTCCCGGCCGTCAATCTGTAGAAGATGACGTGCGATTCGCACGCGCATCTGAAATAGCCGGGACGGATGTCGTCGCATGCACTGCCACGCCACTTTCCGCCCGCAATCTTCCCAACAGCGCCAATCAGGTCGCGGATATACCTGTCCGCGCGATCCATGCCCCAATGGTCGGCTGAGTATGTCCAGATTTCATCGAGATCGGATTGTGCGGCGGGTGAGAGCCGGTAGCGCCTCATGCGGCTTTCGACTTGCGCTTCCGGCGCAGAAAGGCCTCGACGTCAAACGGCTTGGCCGGGCCGCTCCGCTCGCCGTCCGTGAGGGCCGCGCGCAAGGCGGCAAGCGTGGCTTCTTCTTCTTCCAGCAGCCGAAGTCCCGCGCGCACCACGTCGCTGGCGGAGCCATAGCGGCCCTCCGCCACCCGTTCTTCAATGAAGGCGCTGAAATGATCGCCAAGGCTGAAGGATGTGCTTTTGCTCATATCGCTCAATACCAAATTTTGGTATCAAAGGGCAATCTTCCACAAAAAGGGGGGAAGGTGAATGATGTGTAGTTGAGTCGGCGAGGGGAAGGTCCACGCATGGCGCATATTGTTGTTTTCGGGAATGAGAAGGGCGGATCGGGCAAGACTACGGCCGCCATCCATGTTGCAGTAGCGCTGGCGCGAGAAGGGCGCACGGTTGGGGTGATTGATCTCGACGTTCGGCAACGCAGCTTCAGCCGCCATCTGGAAAACCGCGCAGAATGGCGCCTCAAAACCAGCCGCGATCTACCGATGCCAGAGTTGCTGAAATTAGCCAGCAACATTGCCATGGAAGATCGGACGCCAGCATTTTCTGAGTTGCTTGCGAGTGCCGCGCCGCGTTTCGAATTCCTCGTGATCGACACGCCAGGCGCCGATACGTCACTGTCCCGCGCGGGCCACGCTGCCGCCGACACACTCGTCACACCGCTCAACGACAGCTTTGTGGATTTCGATCTGCTCGGCCGTCTCGATCCCGCTACCTTCGAGATCAAGGGGCCAAGCGTGTACAGCGATTTCGTCTGGGACTGCCGCAAGCGGCGCCTGATGGCCCGCAAGCCTGCGCTGGACTGGGTGGTGATGCGCAATCGCGTGGCCTCCACAGAAGCGCGCAACAAGAAGCGGCTGGGGGATGCGATCACCACGCTGGCGCAACGTATCGGGTTTCGCGTGACAAAGGGCTTCGGCGAGCGGGTGATCTTCCGCGAGTTGTTCCCTATGGGACTCACCATGCTCGACCTGCCGCAGCCGGGCCTGAGTGTCTCGCTTTCGATGTCCACGCTTGCGGCCCGCCAGGAGGTGCGCGAGTTGGTCCACGCTCTCAGTCTACCTCAACGTGCGCGCCAACCGGTCGCCTTGGCTGGGTAGGCTTGGAATTGCTCCTCAGAATCCCAAGATTGGGGTGAGCGGAGGAACTATGGCCAATCTGCCGGTAAAGCGCTCGTCAGCGACAGACATCACCGCGTTTCTGGATGCGGCATCGAAAACACCCACACTGGCGCAGGTGAAGGGCCGTTTGATCTTTGCCGTGGACGCCACCATGAGCCGGCAGCCCACCTGGGATGCCGCAACGGAAATCCAGAGCGACATGTTCGAGGTGGCCCAATCTGTCGGCGGATTGGGCGTGCAGCTCGTCTATTTCCGCGGCCGCGGCGAATTTGAAGCCAGCGAGTGGACCACCACGCCTGCCGCCCTTGCTGCCCGTATGCGGCGCGTCTCCACGCGCAGCGGGTTCACGCAATTGCGGCGGGTGTTGACACACGCAACAGAAGAAGCGCGGCGTACCAGAGTCGGTGCGTTGGTCTATGTCGGCGACTGCTTCGAAGAGAATCCGGACGTGGTGGCGAAAGAAGCGGGTGCGCTCGCACTGCTCGGCGTGCCGGCATTCATGTTCCACGAAGGCGACGATCCCAATGCTGCCGCCATGTTCCGTGAGGTCGCGCGACTCACTCATGGCGTATATGCCTGTTTCGATTCCGGCTCGGCGCGGCAGTTACGCGATCTGCTACGGGCGGCGGCAATGTATGCCACGGGCGGCGGGTCCGCACTAAACCGCTTTGCCGAGTTGACAGGTGGCGAGGTGTTGCGGCTCGCGCGTTCCATCGGCACAAAACCCGGATGATCGATCTCCTGATCGGCGCCTTCGCGCTGGTCTTCATTCTGATCCTGCTGCACGGCTTCACGCGCGCCGATCCCAAATCGTTGGTGAAGGTGCTGCGCTATTTGGGTGCGGGCGCGCTGGTGCTGGCAGCGGCTTTCTTTCTGGTGCGCGGGATCGTGCCCGCGGCCGTGCTGCTCGGCAGCATGGCGTATGGTGCATTTACCGGCGGACGTGTTTGGCCAGGCGGCTGGCCGAACTGGCATTTCCCGCATCCCGGCGGTGGCGCGCGAACGCAAACCGGCCAGACCACCCGTGTTGCCACCGATTGGGTGGACATGGAACTCGATCATGACACCGGCGAGATGCGTGGTCGCGTGTTGAAGGGCAGGTTCAGCGGCCAGTCGCTGAATCAACTCAGCGACGAAGACGTAATGCGCTTCTATGCCGAAGCCGGCGCGGCGGATCCGGAAACTGCGCGCTTGCTCGAAGCCTATCTCGATCGCCGCCTCGGCACCGGCTGGCGCATAAAGGCAGGCGAGAAAACATCATCCTCGCAGCAGCGGCCGCGTAGCAGTTCCAGTATGACGCATGAGGAAGCCTATCGCGTGCTCGGGATTGCGCCCAGTGCAAGCGAAGAGGAAATCCGTGACGCCTACAAGCGTTTGATGATGAATCTGCATCCCGACCGCGGCGGCACCGACTATCTGGCCGCAAAGATCAACGAAGCCAAGGATGTGCTTCTCGGCTAGCGCGCCAAGGTTGACGCGAAGCAGCTATGTCCCTGATGGGTGAGCGCCACGCAAATCGCACGCGCTTCCCGCTCCGCGAAATTGCCGAACCGGGCACGGTACATCGTTTTGCCATCTGAGCCGGTGTAGGGAACGATGATCTTTTCCGCCTCTCCCAGTTTACCGGCTGATTTCTCCGCATACGCGGCAAGCTCGGCGCGAGCCGTCGGGACATCGTTGAAGGCCCCGATCTGCACGGTCCAGCCGTTTTCGACAACGCCCGCAGAAGCTCCTTTGGCAAAATTCGCGGTGGCGAAATTCGGCGCGGGAGCAGTCCTGGTTTCAAGCGCTCGCGATTCGTCAGCGACACTGCCGCGCGGCGTCGGCGCGACCTGCGGAATTGTCTGGGGCTGCAGGGACGCAAGCGACACCGGAACCGCGTTATCGCGTGGCATCGGCGTAATGCTCGGCATCTTCGCCGGCGGCGGCACAGGCTGCACCTTGGGGAAACTCACTTGCGCCGGCGCCGTAATCATCGCGATATTTGTCTGCGGCTTCGGCGTCGGGGAAATCGATGGATGCTGAGGCTCTGGCTGCACACCAACCTGCGGCTTGGGCGGCGCGGTAATGATCTTGGCGATCTCGTCGTCATCCGCCCGCGATTCGGCGGAGTCTTCGTCCATTTCGACCCCGTTGGGCGTGAGCGCCGCATAGGATCGCATATTGGATGCCGGCTGGCTGGTGCCGAACTGGAAACCAGCGACGACAGGCGCCGCGTTCGAGCTCTGCGCAATCGTCTGCCATGGTACTTCTGCGCGGGCGACGAGGGTCGGTTGCGCATTGATCTGCGCGAAGGTCTGGTCGAGCAGCCGCATCATTTCCATGTCGCGCCGATGCGCGCTGTAGCCGCCCATCACCACACCAATGACGTGCACGCCGCCGCGTACCACCGACGAAACGAGATTGAAGCCGGAGGCGTTCGTGTAGCCGGTCTTGATTCCATCGGCGCCGGCGTATCGACCGAGCAGATTGTCGTGCCCCAGGCGAACCCGACCACGGAATTCAAATCCGGGGAGGGAGAAGTAGTGGAAATATTGCGGGAAATCGTACGCGAGGTGGCGTGCTAGAATGCCAAGATCGGAGGCGGTGGTGATCTGCCGGTCGTCCGGCAATCCGGAGGCATTGTGGTAGAAGGTGTTGCGCATACCAAGCTCATGCGCCTTCTGCGTCATCAGTTCGGCAAAGTGCGATTCTGTGCCGCCAAGCGCTTCGGAGATGGCCACGGCGATGTCGTTGGCTGACAACACCACCGCCGCACGGATAGCCATATCCACCGGCAGGGCATCACCCGGCGGGAGGCCGAGTTTCGTCGGCTTCTGTGAGGCGGCGTGCTGCGAAACATAGATTGGCGTGTTCATGTTGACTTGGCCCTTCTTCAGAGCCTCGAACAGCATGTACAGGGTCATCATCTTGGTGAGTGAAGCAGGGTGCCGCTGCGCATCGGCACTTCGGGCGTAGAGAATACGCCCTGTTCGACCATCTTCGACCAGCTCGGCATCCTTGGCCGGATCGGTGGGGTTGCCCCAGTTGGCAGACCGGACGAAGCCGCGGGCCCCGTGTCGGGCCAGAGCATATCCGCGCCCCCGCGGCCTGTGCCAGGCGAAGTGGGACTTATGTACGGCCGCATGATGATGGGAACGGGCAATGGCCGGCTGTCCGGCGACAGCGATCCCCAAGAACAGGGGGATGGCCAGGAAAAAGGCCATACCGCGTCGGCTGTCACTGACGAATAGCCTTCGCGTCATACGCACATCCGAACCAACTGATTTGCAAAAGCCCTCGTGAATCACAATGCGATCAAAATGGGGCACTTGCAACCCTTTCCGGCCAAAATTACCTTATCTTACGGGCGTTTACCCTTGGTTAACGATTTGGTGACTGGGGTACATGTTTGGTCGGGCGCCAAGGAAATGCACAAGCGAGGCCAAACGCTTCCGTCGACCCTTGACAGCGACCATGCTGCACCGCATATAAGTCATGTTGCACTGCAACAGGGTCGCATGGTGCCGGCCCGGCGGTGCTTTTGGAAAAGGACCATCCAATGGCAACGAAGACAAAGACGGCCGGCGATACCTTCAAGGATACGGCCGAAACGGTGGCAAAGAACGGGGCGGACGCCTTCAAGAACGGCTTCGAAAAGGCCGTGAAGGGCTACGACCAGGTGCTGGGCTTTGGCAAGGAAACCGTCGAGGCGTACGTGAAGGCCGCGAATGCAGCCGGCAAGGGCGTCGAGACGATTCAGAACGAGATGTACCTGTTTTCGAAGCAGTCGGTCGAAGAGACGATGGCTGCCACGAAGGCGGTGCTCGGTGCGAAGTCGGTGCACGAAGCTTTCGAGATCCAGAGCGATTTCGCCAAGAGCGCATTTGATACCTATGTTGGCCAGATCAATCGGCTGAATGAAATCATGCTCTCTGCGTCCAAGGAGACGTTCGAGCCGATTCAGGGCCGCATTCAGGCCTGGGCCGAAGTCGTGCAGACCGCGCGCGCGGCCTGACGAATACAAACAAGATCGTTCCGCAGCTCCTCCCCCAAAAGCGGAACGGTTCAGAAAGGGCTCGGGATTTTTCCCGGGCCCTTTCGCTTTGTGGTGCAGCGCATATATCCGAATCCGGCGAGCTGCGCTCTGGCAATCAATTTCCTTGGACCTGTCAAGGTTGCGCGAGCGTCATGTCAACCCCTTGATCGCACTAGGGAGAGGCGCGGTTTCGTGCTTATACTGCATATCCGATGAGAGACAGGCGCGACGACAAAACGGGCCAGACCAACGGCACCGGCACGGGTGTCTCTACCAAAACGCGTCCCAAGACAAAGAAGCCGAGCCTCTACAAGGTCCTGCTGCTGAACGACGATTACACGCCGATGGAATTCGTCGTCCACATCCTGGAGCGCTTTTTCAACAAGGGGCGGGACGAGGCGGTGCAGATCATGCTGCATGTCCATCGCCACGGCGTGGGCATTTGCGGCGTGTTCACCTACGAAGTCGCGGAAACCAAAGTGGCGCAAGTCATTGAATTTGCCCGCCGCCATCAACATCCTTTGCAGTGTACCATGGAAAAAGAGTAGCATTCGCTGATGCCATCTCTCTCGCGTAGCCTTGAACAAGCCCTTCATCGCGCCATCAAGCTGGCGAGCGATCGCCATCATGAATACGCCACGCTCGAGCACTTGTTGCTGGCGCTGATCGACGATGGCGATGCGCAGCAGGTGATGAAGGCCTGCAACGTCAATTTCGATGCGCTACGCACTTCTCTGCGCAAATACGTAGATGAGGAGCTCGTCACGCTGGTGATTGAGGATGGCGAGGACGCGAAGCCAACCACCGGCTTTCAGCGTGTGGTGCAGCGTGCCGTTCTGCATGTGCAGAATTCCGGTCGTGATGAAGTAACCGGCGCCAACGTTCTCGTGGCGTTGTTCACCGAGCGCGAAAGCCATGCCGTGTTCTTCCTCCAGGAGCAGAACATGACGCGGCTGGATGCGGTATCATATATCAGTCACGGCATCGCCAAGCGGCCCGGCATGAGCCAGCAGAAAGCGGTTCGCGGCTCCAGCGAGGACGAGGACGGCGAGAAAGTCGATAACGTGAAGCAGGGGCACGAGGCCCTCGAAGCCTACTGCGTAAACCTGAACGAGAAAGCCAAATCCGGCCGCATCGATCCGCTCATCGGGCGCGAGGCGGAAGTACAGCGCACCATCCAGATTCTTTGCCGACGGCAGAAGAACAACCCGCTGTTCGTGGGCGACCCCGGCGTTGGCAAGACGGCGATTGCTGAAGGCCTCGCGCGCAAGATCGTGAAGCACGAAGTGCCGGAAGTGCTGCGCGAGTCCACGATTTACTCGCTCGACATGGGCGCGCTGATTGCAGGTACGCGCTACCGCGGCGATTTCGAGGAACGATTAAAAACGGTCGTGAAAGAGCTGGAAGGCATCAAGGGCGCCATCCTGTTCATCGACGAGATCCACACTGTGATCGGCGCCGGCGCCACCTCGGGCGGTGCAATGGATGCTTCCAATCTTCTCAAGCCCGCGTTGCAAGCGGGACTGCTGCGTTGCATCGGCTCGACGACCTACAAGGAATACCGGCAGTATTTCGAAAAGGACAGGGCGCTGGTGCGCCGCTTCCAGAAAATCGACGTCGCAGAACCGACCATTCCGGACACGATCAAGATACTCAAAGGGCTGAAACCTTATTTCGAGGAATATCACAAGGTCCGCTACACGGCCGAAGCGGTGAAGACCGCCGTCGAGTTGTCGGCCAAATACATCAACGACCGCAAACTGCCGGACAAGGCCATTGACGTCATCGACGAAACGGGCGCTTCGCAGATGCTGCTGCCGGAATCGCGGCGCAAGAAGGTCATTGGCGTCAAAGAAGTTGAGGATGTTATCGCCAAGATGGCGCGCATTCCGGCGAAATCAGTTTCCAAATCGGATGCCGAGCAGCTGCGCAATCTGGAGGGTGACCTCAAGCGCGTCGTGTTCGGACAGGATGACGCCATTCACGCACTTGCCTCCGCCATCAAACTCGCACGCGCGGGGCTCAGGCAGGCGGAAAAGCCTATCGGCTGCTACCTGTTCTCGGGCCCAACCGGTGTCGGCAAAACGGAAGTGGCAAAGCAGCTTGCCTCCATCATGGGGGTGGAACTGCTGCGCTTCGACATGAGCGAGTACATGGAGCGTCACACGGTCAGCCGGCTGATCGGCGCGCCGCCGGGTTATGTTGGCTTCGACCAGGGCGGCTTACTCACGGACGGCGTCGATCAGCACCCGCACTGCGTCCTGCTGCTCGATGAAATTGAGAAGGCGCATCAGGATCTGTTCAACATCTTGTTGCAGGTGATGGACCACGGCAAGCTCACCGACCACAACGGCAAGAAAATCGATTTCCGCAATGTGGTCCTGATCATGACCACCAATGCGGGCGCCTCCGATGCAGCGAAGGAGGCTATCGGGTTTGGGCGCGGCAAGCGCACCGGTGAAGACGAAGAGGCGATCAAGAAGCTGTTCACGCCGGAATTCCGCAATCGGCTGGACGCCACCATCGCCTTCGCGCCCTTGGGACGAGACACTATCGACCGGGTGGTGGAGAAGTTCGTGCTGGAGCTGGAAGCGCAGCTTAGCGACCGCGATGTGACCTTCGATCTTACGCCGGAGGCGACACGGTGGCTGGGCGAGAAGGGCTACGATGATGCCTTCGGCGCGCGGCCCTTGGCGCGCGTGATCCAGGACAACATCAAGAAGCCATTGGCGGATGAAATCCTGTTCGGCAAGCTGAAGAATGGCGGCACTGTACGCGTGCTTCTCGATCGCGATGCCGACAAGCTGGTCTTTGAATTCGTCACCGATGCGGACGCCGCCGCTCGCCGCGCCCCCAAGGCCCTCCCTCCGCCGAAAAAACCCAAGGCGGAAGAAAGCGTTTAGGGGAACCAGGATAGAGTGGCGGTGTTAACCCTCGGGGCGTAGGGTGTTTTTCGATGCTTGAGTCTGCCACATCGGCCGAGGCCGTCCTCGATCAAGCGCTTGCTGCGCTCCAAAGCGGCGGTGATGCGCTATTGTCGGCTTTAAACACACTTCCGGCGCCGATCTACGTGACCGATGTCGACGGTGTCATTCAATATTTCAATCCTGCGTGCATCGATTTTGCCGGGCGCACGCCGGTGGTGGGGCAGGACCGCTGGTGCGTCACCTGGAAGCTCTACACAGAGCTTGGTGATTTTTTGCCGCATGACGAGTGCCCAATGGCCGAGGCGATCAAAAAGCAGCAGTCGGTGCGTGGGGTGATCGCCATGGCAGAGCGGCCGGACGGGACTCGTGTGACCTTCCAGCCCTATCCGACACCGCTGTTTGAACCTGATGGGTCGTTCCGCGGTGCCGTCAACATGCTGATCGACATCACCGACAAACGACAGGCGGATTCATTACGCGCGCAGGCTGAGCGCTGCCGGCGCCTGGCCCGCTCGGTGAACGATCGGCAGACCACCGATGCGCTCGGGCACCTGGCCCAGGAATACGAGACAAAGGCTCTACTGCTCGACAGGAAGAGCAGCTGAGCCTTCGCCTTTGAAACAGGTGCGCTAGCTGCGCACGAACGGCTTCTGCCGCGCCCTATGCGCCGCATCGTACGGGTTCGGGTAGCGCAGCACCTTCGCCAGGTCCTTACCGCGGATCGCGCCGACGGAATGATATGCGAGGCCCCACGAGTCGATCGACGACATATCGGGGAAGATACAGGCTTCCAGCACGTCGTTGGCACCGCTCTCCAGCACCCAACCGCCACCCGCCGCATTAATCCCGCCGAACAGATCGCTGCCGCCCAACAGGGTGCAATAGCAGGACGCTGGATTGCCCTGGCACTGGCCCGTTGGCACTTCGGCATAATAGGCGAGGGCGGCCAGACTCGGTTCTTTGGTGAACAGCGTGCTGAGCAGCACATTGATCTGGCTGCCGTCCTTCGCCGTGAACTGGCAGAAATCGGCGCTGCCGGAAAGCACCAACGCGTCCCCGCCATTGGTGCCATATTCGGGAATCCGCGTCTGAACGACGCCCCCTTTCTTGACACAATAGTCGGCGGCTTTAGAGGCGTTCGCCGCGTAACAAGGCGCGCCGGCTGCGACAAAAACAAAGGCCGTCAGCGCGGCCCACAAGAATCCAACCTTCATTGCACTCCCCTTCGATTGCGTTGCAGTCAGGTAATCACGAACGATTGGGACTGAAAAGGCGTGGTCGGCAGCGGCCTGGTCGCAAATTGTCGCGACCGTGTGGACGGGGCGCTGGCGCCATGGTTGCTCGCGAGATCGAGCCGACCGCCTCAGAGCGCAGCGCGAATCCTGGCAGCAACAGGCTCGAGTTCCTCGGGCTTTCTCATGGTGCGTCCGTGCAGTTGAAGCTCAAGGCCTTCTTCTCGCGGCAGGATGTGAAAATGCACATGCGGAATGCTTTGGCCAGCACCCGGGCCGTTCAACTGCACCAGCAACACACCCGAACAGTTCAGCCCGCGCTTTATCGCGCGCCCCACTTTCTGTGTGGTGCGCATCAGTGCGGATACACCTTCAGCCGAGAGATCGAAAATTTCTTTTGCTGGTGCCTTGGGAATGACCAGCGTGTGGCCTTCCACGCTGGGCATGACGTCCATGAAAGCGAGCGTGTGCTCGTCTTCATAAACGTCCACGCATGGCAGATCCCCGCGCAAAATCTTCGCAAAGACGTTATTTGCGTCGTACGGCATTGGCGGTTCCCTTTTGAGAAAGAAATTGGGACGCGGATACGCGGAGATGCAGAGAACATAGGGGCTCGCCTTAACTTTTGGAAGCGAGACTCCGCGCCTCCCGCGAGGCCTACGCCTTCCGGTATGGCCCGTGGCCGGCGAGCACGTCCATGTTCTCGGCAACGGCTGCACGTTCGGCCTTCAGATACTCGGAGACGGCGCGGCGCAACCCCGCATGCTCGATATAATGGGCGGAATAGGTCGGTACGGGCATATAACCCCGCAACAGCTTGTGTTCGCCCTGCGCGCCGGCTTCGACACGCTCGAGACGCTGCGCAATGGCGTATTCGATCGCCTGGTAGTAGCAGGTTTCGAAATGCAGGAATGGGATGAACTCGTTCGCGCCCCAGTTACGCCCGAACAGCGCACCTTCGCCGGAAAAATTCAGCGCGCCCGCGATATACCGTCCCGCGCGTTTCGCCAGAATGAGCACGATCTGCTCGCCCATGCTGTCGCCGACTCGAGAGAAGAATTCGCGGGTGAGGTAGGGCCGACCCCATTTGCGGCTTCCGGTATCCATGTAGAAGGCAAAGAACTGGTCCCAATGCGCTTCGGTGATGTCACCGCCCCTCAACCACTCGAAGTTCACGCCCTCAGCGAATACCGCCGCGCGTTCCTTGCGCAGTGTCTTGCGCTTGGACGAAGACAGGTCGCCGAGAAAATCATCGAAGCTTGCGTAGCCGCGGTTCTGCCAGTGGAATTGCTGATCGGTGCGCTGCAGAAAACCGATCGCTCCCGCCGCCCGCCATTCCTCCTCTGTCAGGAACGTGATGTGCAGTGACGACGCGCCGAGCTGCGAAACAGCAGAGGCTCCGGCCGACAGCAACGCGCGCCGTGTTTCCTTCG
Organism: Rhizomicrobium sp.; assembly: GCA_036267515.1. Taxonomy (GTDB): domain Bacteria; phylum Pseudomonadota; class Alphaproteobacteria; order Micropepsales; family Micropepsaceae; genus Rhizomicrobium. Next base: position 153 of record DATAVW010000109.1, on the reverse strand, counting down.
CGTCCTCCACGTCATCGGATGAGACCAGCAATCGCCGCCCGGTAACCGGCGTAAACGGCACGCTTGCCTGCAGTTTCGGATAGTACGCGCCGCCAGCGCGTTCGAACGCGTCCGCCCAGCCCCAGTCGAACACATACTCTCCCTGCGAGTGGC
>DATAVW010000108.1:0-6130 GCA_036267515.1 Rhizomicrobium sp. | reverse complement strand
GTATTGAAGACCGAAATTCAGCTGAAATTGGCCGAGTTGCCGTTCGGCAAGGCACGCGCCCGGCCGATGGATGCACCGAAGGGCAAGCTTCCCTACATCGAGGACGACGGCGAGATCGTCGCCGACTCGACACTCATCCGGGACCATCTCGAGAAGAAGTACGGGATCGACCTGGATTGCGGCCTCACGCGGGACATGCGTGCGCGCGCCTGGGCCATCGAGCGGATGCTGGAGGATCATCTGTACTGGGCCATCGTGCATTTACGCTGGGCCGAAGACCGGAATTTCGCGAAAGGACCGTCGCATTTCTTCGATACCTTGCCACCAGACATTCGCGAAGCAACGCGAGAGGCGGCGCGGCGGCGCGTGTTGGAATCGCTCCGCGCTCACGGGCTCGGCCGTCAGACAAAAGCAGAGATCGAGGAGTTGGGACGGCGGTCCGTCGCAGCGCTGTCCGCGTTACTGGGCAACAAACCATACCTGCTGGGGCCGGAGCCCTGTGGTGTCGATGCGACAGCGTTCGGCATGATTGCTTCATTGCTAACGCCGTGGTTCGAATCCGAAGTGCGGCGCTATGCGGAGAGCCACCGCAACCTGGTGAGCTTCCGCGACCGCATATTGGCCGAGCACTATCCGGGCTTCCTCCGGAAGGCGGCGTGAGATGCCGTTTAAGAATTCGCGCGGGGTGCCTTGGGCATCAGCACGTGATCGATCACCTGCACCACGCCATTACGCTGATAGACGTCGTAGATGGAGATGTCGGCCACATGGCCCTGTTCGTCCACCAGCGCGATATTGGTAGGGCCATTAAGCATGGCGGTAAGGGTGCCCCCTTCCAGCGTCTTCAGCTTCACTTCGCCGCCTTTGGCGTTGATGAGCCCCAGGAGTTTCTGCGAATCATAGCGGCCGGGCACGACGAGATAGCGCGCCTCATTTCGTGCCTCGACAGAGGCGTCGCGCGGTAGTGCAGTGTAGGCGGCATTGGACGGTGCAAATACGGTGATCGTGTGTGAGCCTTTCAAAGCCTCGGTCAGCTGCGAAGCCTTTGCTGCGGCAAGGAACGTGGTATTGTCGGGCGACTTGCTGATGTTGTCGAGAATACTGGCCTTGGTCAGCATGGCCTGGCCGCCGATCATCGGGTTCAACACGTCGCGGGGAATGCCGCCTTTGCTGCTGCTGTCGATCTTGGTGACGGCGCCGGTGCCAGCACCCACCATAAGGGCTGCCGCCACGGCTTTAATTGCCAGATGATGCATGCGCGCGCCCCTGTGCGATAAAGTTGTTACAGACCTGTCAATGCAGAGAGGGTGTGCAGGTTCCGGTAGCCGTGAACTTGCCGCCGGGTGTCGCAGATTCGTTCCACTCGGCTGATGATTTGAGAAGATTCGCGGCGTTAATGATCGAGACTGGATGTCGGATTGCCAATCACGCTCAGAAATTCGCGGCGGGTGAGCGGATTCTGGCGGAACTGTCCCAGCATCGTCGATGTCACCATCACCACCCCGGGCTTGTGCACACCGCGGGTGGTCATACACTGGTGCGTCGCTTCAATCACCACTGCAACGCCTTGCGGCTCCAACACCGTCTGAATGCAGTGCGCAATTTGAGCGGTCATCTTCTCCTGCACCTGGAAGCGCCGGGCGTAGGCATCCACCACCCGCGCCAGCTTTGAAATTCCGACCACCTTGCTGTTGGGTAGGTATCCGATCTGCACTTTACCGATGATGGGCGCGAGGTGGTGCTCGCAATGGGACTCGAAGCGGATGTCCTTCAGAGTCACCATCTCATCGTACCCGTCCACCTCCTCGAACGTTCGGCGGAGATATTCCTCCGGATCCTGCTCGTAGCCCGAGAACCAGTCCTCGAACGCGCGCACCACGCGGGCCGGTGTTTCGCGCATGCCTTCCCGGTCTGGGTCGTCGCCGGCCCAGAGGATAAGCGTCCGCAGTGCCTGTTCAGCCTGTTCGCGCGAGGGCCGCGGCTCGGCTGGGCAGGGCTTCAGCGAGCAAAAGGGCGTGGTTCTGGGCTTGACTTGTTCAGACATCACAGCACCGCTTGAACGCGTTTACAGTGGCAGCGCAGAGGACATAGCACCGATGTCGTACTGCAGACACCGATCTAATGGATCTGGCGGCGCTCGTGCGGGCTTTCAAGCAGGAAGATCGGGATTTCGACCTCGAATACCTCGTCTGAGGTGCTCCGCATCATGTATCGGCCGTTCATGGCCCCGGACGCCGTCGGCAATGGACAGCCGCTGGTGTATTCAAAGCTCTGGCCCGGCTCCAGCACCGGCTGAGTGCCGACCACCCCAGGGCCGCGGACTTCCTGCTGTCGCCCCGCTTCATCCGTGATCTGCCAATACCGCGACAGGAGTTGCACGATGTCCGTACCGCAGTTTTCGATGGTGATTGTGTACGACCAAAGGAAGCGGCCCTCTTCCGGGCTCGACTGGTCGGCAAGAAAGGCCGGCAGTACACGCACCCGGATACCTCGGGTTGTTTGTTCATAAACGGGAAGAGGCCTCAGGCCCCGGTCGATGGAAATTTGCCCCTGCATATACCGAGTATCAGACGAGATTCGCCGCAATTGCAAGCCTTTAGCGGGATCACCCTTAACGATAACTCACAGGCGCGGCACCACAGTCACATGCGTCTTTACGGAGTTCGCGATAAAGCACTCGGCGTGGGATTGATGGTGAATGTGCTCCAGCATCGCATCGTCGATTGCCGTTCCGGAGGCAAAACGCACCCGCGGTCGTAAGGTGACGCGCGTCACCCACAGCTTTCCGTCAGAATCCTTGTCCAGCATGCCCATCGCCTCGTCATGATAACTGTCCACCGTCAGGCGCCTGCGGGCGCAGATCGCAAGAAAGGTAAGCATGTGGCAGCTGGAAAGTGACGCGATGTAAACCTCCTCCGGATCCACGCGGTCCGCATCTCCGCGGAATGCGGGTGCCGAGGACCCAGCCAACCGAATGGCACCGCCCTTGAACACCATTTCGTGTGCGCGGCTATAGGATTCGTACGTAAAATCCCCGCTGGTGCGCTGCCAGATAACACCGGCGTGATGTTCTGACATCTGCTCTCTGGGAGGTGCTGTGCCGGCGGACAGATTATTGGCCGAAGCAGCATTCGGCAATCCTTGCGGGCATAAGGCGAGCCGCATAAGGTCGCGGCGCCATGAAAGCCATCAACCATCATTCCGCGCTCATCTATGTGATGGTGATCGTTTCAGCTTCCGATGGAGTCATGAGCGACCGCGAGTTGCGCACGATAGGCGACATGACGAAGACTCTTCCGATCTTCAGAGACTTCGAGGAGCACCATCTTCTCCCGATCGCACAGGAATGCGCCGCTATGTTGCGCGAGCCGGACTCTCTTGATCGAGTGCTGCAGCTTATAAGCGAGGCACTCCCGCCGAATTTGCGCGAAACCGCTTACGCGCTCGCGCTCGAGATCGCACTGACCGATTCGCGCGTGATGCTGGAAGAGATCCGGGTATTAGAAATCTTGCGCCGATCGCTTGGGATTGACCGCTTGGTCGCTGCCGCCCTGGAACGGGGTGCACGAGCCCGGTATCAGGTTTCCGCGGGACAATGAAGCGACTCTATCTGTTGCGCCATGCCAAAACTGAGCAGGCTAACAAGGACACCCCGGCTGACGCCTCGCGGATGCTGACCGAAACCGGCCGCAGGGATGCGCCCAAGATCGGCCGCGCGATGCGCACCAGAGGTTACTTCCCGGACCTTATTCTTTGTTCGCCCTCGGCACGCACCAAGCAAACGCTGCACCTTGTAAATGCCGAACTTCGCAGCGCGGCATTGATCGAGTACGTAGACGCAATATACGCCGCGGGCGCGACTCGGTTATTGGCACTGTTTCGCGGGTTGCAGAACGATATACAGGCACCCTTGGTTGTCGGTCACAATCCCGGTTTTGAAGATTGTGCAGCGCTATTGATCAACCCCGGAGAGGCTTTGGACAGGACGTTCGTCGGCGAAAAATTTCCTACCTCGGCTCTTCTCGTGCTAAATTTCGACATCGGCGCGTGGAAAGAACTCGCGCCTCACATCGGCGCCGTCGTGGACTTTATCCGTCCGAAGGACTTGCCGGATTAATGTGCCTTGCTGCGTTCGGAAAGCGCCAGCGCACGCCATCCGAATGCACTTTCCTGCACGGCATCGCCCATCATTTGCGCGGTACGTTCCGCAATCAGGCGTCCGCCCATCGCCTCGTAGAAAAAGCGCACAGGATTTTTGGCATGCGCCCAGATGATGCATGATGATCTGCCGCGCTTGCGTAAAGTCGCGAACGCCGTCCGCATCAGTGCGCGCCCGCTGCCGCAGCCATAGAAAGAGGGATCGACGTACAGGGTGTACACTTCGCCGTCGAATCCCATTGTCGCATCGCGCGCCGGGCCAAAGCTCGTCATGCCGACAATCCCGCAACCGCCGCATTCTGCAACCAGTACCGACTCGCGCCCCCGTGCGCGAATGGCGGCGTTCCATCTTGCGGTCTGTCCGCGCGGTGTCATGGCGCATAGCAGCTTGTGGGGCAGAATGCCGGCATAGGTATCGTGCCAGGAATCGATATAGACGCGTGCGACGTGCGGCGCATCTTCAGGCCGGGCCTGTCGTACCGAGATGATTGCCTGCTCCATTGGCAGAATGTTGGCCTGCCGATTTGCAGGCGGCAAGGCCTGCGAACGAAAATTGAGCAGATCGACTGGCTGCCCAATGCAGACTCTCTTCTTGTGCAACCTGACGAAATTTGTTTGCTTTCGGCTCGCGAGCATGAATGGACACAGCACTGCACAACTCTCTGCGGAACACTGCGCAATTTGACTTTTGCAATTTGCAAAAAGGGTTTAGGCTCTCATCCAAATCAGTTGCGCCGCGGCGGACGGGACGACGTCCAGGGGCGGGCAGTGAATTCGACGACACGGGGTAGTGGGAGGATAGTCGTTCCCGCGAGAAATCGCGGGGTCGTGGAAGATAGGTATGTCTTTTGAGTGGAACAAAAAGGGCCGGGTAAGGATTGGTTCAAGGCGGAGTGAAACGACCGACCGGTGCCGTGATGAGGTTCACCTGTCTTGTCATGTCCGTCGAGGGCTACGACATAATGTCTTGGAGGGCGTGCTGGACATAGAGGAGTCAGGGCTCGATGAGCACGCTTGATGTGTTCGACATCTTCACACGGGATTACGCGCGAGAACGCTTCGAGACGATGAGTTTGCGCGACTGGCTGCTAGCCGCTCGCGACGACAAGATGCTGTATGCTGGTCCCGCCGAGAGGCTGGTGGCGGCAATCGGTGAGCCGGAGTTGGTGGATACGGCGCAAGATTCGCGCCTTAGCCGCCTGTTCTTCAACCGCACCATCAAGATTTATCGTGTTTTCGATGGGTTCTTCGGCATGGAGGACACGATCGAGCGCATAGTCGGCTACTTCAAGCATGCTGCGCAGGGCCTCGAAGAGCGGCGGCAGATTCTCTACCTCCTCGGTCCGGTGGGCGGGGGAAAGTCCTCGCTGGCCGAACGGCTGAAGGAGCTGATGGAGAAGTATCCCATCTACGTTCTGAAGGCCGGAGAACAGATCAGCCCGGTTTTCGAATCTCCGCTCGGGCTGTTCCGATCGCCGGAACTGATGGACCTGCTGCAAGACAAATACGGGGTCGAAAAGCATCGCCTTAGCGGCATCATGAGCCCCTGGGCGGTGAAGCGCCTCGATGAATTCGGCGGTGACATCTCGAAGTTCGAAGTGGTGCGCCTCTTTCCGTCCAAGCTGCGTCAGATCGCTGTCGCGAAGACGGAACCTGGCGATGAAAACAACCAAGATATTTCATCGCTGGTGGGAAAGGTCGATATCCGCAAGTTGGAGCACTACAGCCAGAACGACCCGGACGCCTATTCCTTCTCCGGCGGGCTCTGCCGCGCGAACCAGGGCCTGCTGGAATTCGTGGAGATGTTTAAAGCACCCATCAAGGTGCTGCATCCGCTGCTGACCGCGACACAGGAAAGCAATTATGTCGGCACTGAGACCCTCGGGCCCATTCCCTTCAACGGCATCATCCTGGCCCATTCCAATGAAGCGGAGTGGCAAGTGTTCAAGTCCAACCGCAACAACGAAGCGTT
>DATAVW010000107.1:0-3886 GCA_036267515.1 Rhizomicrobium sp. | reverse complement strand
CGGTCGCCGCTGCTTCGGTGTCGGTCGGCCGGTCATGCACACCGACGATTTCCGCACCGGGGAAGCGATCCAGCACCGCGCGCACCAGGGGTTCCTGTGCGACGGCATCGAGCTTTTCCTGTGCCGCGGCCTTGCGCGCTTCGGCGATGGTTGGAGCACCGGCTTCGCGGGACACGCTGACCACCCAACGCAGGCCGGTCCAGTCTTTCAGCTTCTGTGCGAGATCGGCCGCGAGCGTGTGCGGCGCCCGGCCAGTGGGGCGAAACTCGATTCTGCGGGGCTCAAGCCGGATAAGATGCATGTCGTTTTCGATGTGCACCTTCAGCACCGGCGCACCCTTCTGCGCGGCAAAAGCGGCAAGTTCTTCCAAGGAGCGAAAGTCTGCCGCCGGCGCACTCTCGAGTTTCGCGGCCGTTGCCAGACCCGCGCCTTGAGGGAGGCTCGAAAGTTGCGGAGCAAATTTCTGGGAATGATTCGAAGCACCCGGTGTGACGGAACCTTTCGCTGACACTTGCGGCGGCGCCGTTGCAGATTTCGGCCCACCCTCAAGGGGAGGACGAGATTGTACTTGCGCGCTTGCACCGTCCAGAAGATCGCGGACGAGCTTGTCCGTAGGCGGCAGATCGGCGGCGTAGGCAAGACGCACCAAGGCCATTTCAGCCGCATGGATGGGCCGCGTGGCATCGCGCACTTCCAGAAGCCCCTTAAGGAGCATTTGCCAGGCGCGGGTGAGTGCCGAGACCGGCAGCTTGGCCGCCAGTTCCGCCGCGCGTTTTGCTTCCGCGCTGCCGCCATCGAAAAAGCCTTCGGCAGCCGGCGCGACTTTTATGCGGGTGAGAAAGTGCGTGATCTCGAGCAGATCCTGCATCACTGCCAACGGATCGGCGCCGCAATCGTAGAGCTGCGAAAGATCGGCAAGGGCTGCGGCGACATCGCCGCCCATCAGCTTTTCGAAAAGATCGAGAATGCGGCCACGGTCCGCGAGACCCAGCATCCTGCGCACAGAGTCCGCGGTGATAACCTGGCCATCCTCATGAGCAATGGCCTGTTCCAGCAGCGACAGGGAATCGCGTACGCTACCTTCCGCCGCACGCGCGATCGCCCCCAGCGCCGCGTCTTCGACATCGATCTTCTCTTTTTCTGCGATGCCGCGCAGATGCGCGATCAGCACCGGCGTTTCGATGCGGCGAAGATCGAAGCGTTGGCAGCGCGACAGCACCGTCACAGGAACTTTGCGGATTTCCGTGGTGGCGAAGATGAACTTCACATGCGGCGGCGGCTCTTCCAACGTCTTGAGCAACCCGTTGAAAGCCTGCTTCGACAGCATGTGCACTTCGTCCACGATGTACACTTTGTAGCGCGCGCTCGCCGGGGCGTAGCGAACGCCCTCAATGATCTCACGGATGTCATCGATACCGGTGCGCGAGGCCGCGTCCATCTCCTGCACATCCATGTGTCGGGATTCGGCAATGGCCACACAGGGTTCGCACACGCCGCAGGGATGGATAGTGGGCTCCTTGCGTGTCCCCTCCGGTCCGACGCAGTTGAGGGCCCGGGCGATGATTCGCGCCGTCGTCGTCTTTCCCACGCCGCGCACGCCGGTGAGCATGAAAGCATGCGCGATGCGGCCGCTCGCAAACGCATTCGACAGCGTGCGCACCAGCGCCTCTTGGCCGATCAGGCCTGTAAAGTCCGAGGGACGGTACTTGCGCGCGAGCACGCGGTAGACGTCCGCGCTGCGCGACCCTTGCGCGGGCGCATCCAACCCCAGGCCCAGAGATGTGTCGCTGTCGTCCATGCCCAACTATAGCCAATCCGCCGCGGCGGCGGTCGCGGAATTTGATCCGGCTTATCGGAAGTGAGAGACGGCGGCGACCCGAAGCGGATTCGTTACGGCTGCTTCCTTCCGGACCTGACCGGGTTGGCGAGCGCTACGTCCACCGCCGGCTCCCAACGAGCGATATAAGGCTTTCGGCCGCGAAATGCGAGTCCGGCAGCTCACCGCTTGCCCACGAAAAAGACGCTGGACAGACGAAAGGTTGGAATGCTCACCTAAAGCCAGGCAATCGGATGTGATCCAACGTGGCGGACCAACGCACAAATCCCAGCGACCCGGTTATTATAAAGAAGTACGCCAACCGGCGCCTCTACAATACCCAGACCTCCAGTTACGTCACGCTCGATCATCTGTGCGAAATGGTAAAGGAAGGCACCGATTTCGAAGTGCAGGATGCGCGCACGGGCGAGGACATCACGCGGTCCGTGCTGACGCAGATCATCTTCGAGGAAGAGAGCAAAGGGCAGAATCTTCTTCCCATCCGCTTCCTGCGCCAGTTGATCCGCATGTACGGAGACAGCCTGCAGGCCTTCGTGCCCGGCTATCTCGACATGTCGATGGAGAGTTTCACGCGAAACCAGGAACAGATGCGGGATCGGGTGGCGGAGGCATTCGGCGGTGGCACACAGCTGTTCGAAACCATGGCACGCCAAAACTTCACGATGTTCGAGCGCGCCATGAAGATGTTTTCGCCTTTCGGGGCGCCCGAGCGGCCAGCTGGCGGCGCAGGCGCTCGCCCCAAAGGTGGCACGGAACAGCAAGCGAGCGATTTGTCAGCCCAGGAGAGTGGTTCGGGGGATCGACTCGGCGAATTAAAAAACGAGATTGAGGCCATGCGCCGGCAATTGTCCGAACTCGCGCAACGCAAATAGCGGTTCAGCGATTCAGCCACGCCGGTGCGAGCTGCGGCTCGCCAATGTGGAAGCCCTGGAAGTAATCCACGCCAAACCGCTCAAGCAGGTCGGCATCCTCGTCAGACCCTACCCACTCGGCGACGGTTTCAAGCTGGAAATTCCGCGCCAGATCAACCAGCGTGCGCACGAAGATCTGATTGTCCGGCGAAGCGGAAAGCCCGCGAATGTAGGTGCCGTCGATCTTTACCATATCGACGCGTAACATCTGCAGATTCCGGAAGGACGTGTATCCCGCGCCAAAATCGTCGATAGCGACCTGGCAGCCGAGTTCGCGCAAGCTCGAGATGAAGCGGGCGCTTTCCTCGAAATCCTGCAGAGCGGCGGTTTCCGTGAGCTCCACGATCATGCGATTGGCGACTGCCTGGTTTTGGCGCACGTAATTGACGAAAGACTGCAGCCACGAGGGATCTCCTGCTGTCGTCCCGGATACATTGACCGCAAGGCTCATCGCCAGATTTGCCTTGAGAACATCGACAGTCATCTCGAGAGCTTGACGATCGACGAGATGAACGAGGCCTAGCTGCTCGACAGCAGGAATGAAATGGCCGGCGCTGACGACCGTTCCGTCTGGCCGCAGCATCCGCAACAGGCATTCGTGATGCACAGGCTCGCGGGCCTTTGCAGACACAATGGGCTGATATGCAAATACGAGGCGCTTGTCGTTTAGCGCCGCCACCACTTCGTCGGCGATTGTCATCAGCCGCAGGCGTGCAGTCTCTCGCTGAGGCGATCGAGTGTAGATAGCGAAGCCGTCGCGGCCTTTGGCGCGCGCGTGATCCAGGGCTTCTTCTGCGCGCAGCATCGCTTCCTGACTGGAAGAGGCGTTCGCCGGCAGGCAGACGGCCCCCACGCTGATGGTCGCCGAAACAGTCCCGGCATGCGTAGAGATAACGTCGCTTCGCACGGCCGCACGCAGGCGTTCCGCCACGAGAGCAACTTCGCGCTCGCTGCAATCGCGCACCAACAAGCCGAACTTGTTCCCGGCGGTGCGGCCAATGAGGTCAGTGGCGCGTAACGAACCCGCCAGGCGTTCTCCGACCGCAACGATCGCCTCATCTGCAGCGCCAAAACCATAGGCATCGTTGATGGTGGCCAGACGATCGATGGCCGCAACCAGAAAGGCACAAGAGCGCAC